>DOPS01000240.1:0-50035 GCA_003512645.1 Desulfosporosinus sp. | reverse complement strand
GGAATATTACGCGTAATTCCTCCGGCACAGAAATGCTCGACCACTCCATAAGTGGTCAGAACATGTGGAAATTCTTCTGACTTGCCAATCTGAGTCGATACAACCAGTGCACATGGACTGATTGAAACCTTAGGATGCAAGATGTTGGTGGTTGGGCTTTCCGTCGGTTCGTAGAATTCCGGAAACGGTCCATCTACACAGGTCCCTGCGGCACGAATCCCGACAGCTGGAAGACCATCAGCAGGTGGTTCTGCAGGCATTCCGCTCATATAGGTCGCTGCAAACAACCGACCCACACCCTCAGGATTCATACGGAAACTTAACTTTCCTTCAGGCGTCTCAGGTCCCTTGGTCTTATCCACAAGGTCCCCGCCGTCATTTCCTGCCCAAACCTTAGCTGCAGCATCCCACCAAATAAGTTTGCGTTTAGCGTCAACTGGCTGACCCGCTTCATCGCAGGAGGCACGGTTATAGAGGATACGAACATTTCCCGGCCAAGCAAAACTCCACTCTTTAAACAGTCCCAGTCCTGAAGGGTCAGTATTGTTACGACGAGCCGCAAGGTTTCCATTACCAGTCACGCCAGCATAGATCCAACACCCTGTAGAAGCTGTACCGATGGGTGCTTTGAGATAATCCCCAATGGTCGGAAAGAGCTTACCAGTCGTTTCGTCATACCCACTCAGCTCCTGAAGCACTTTCAAAGCGCTGGTATGCTCACCATAGTCCCAACGAGCCTTCAGAATCGGGGCATCCTTAACATCTGTGCTCCCAGCATATAATTTACGGATTTTCTTGAAAAGGTGGTCCAGCATATCGAGGTCCGGCAGCGAATCTCCGAGTGGCTTGAGGGCAGCCTCTTTCCACTGAATCCAGCGCGAAGAATTCGACATACTACCTGCCTTCTCATAGACGAAAGCAGCAGGGAACATGATGACTTCGGTCTTAATATCTGCTGGATTCACTCCTGGAGCACGCCAGAACTGAGCAGTTTCAATCTCGAAGAGGTCAGATACGACCAACATATCGAGTTTTGCTAAAGCAGACCGAACAAGCTTTAGGTCTGGAATGGAAACTGAAGAATTCGAGCCAACGTTAAAGAGCAGCTTAAACTGTCCTTTATTCATCATTTCAAAGAGTTTTATCATTGTTGCATTCACTGTGGGATTGGTCTTCGGTAAATAGCTAAATCCATAGTCATTTTCTTTGGTGGCGTTTTCTCCAAACCATGCTTTAAGTTGGGCTACCAGATGTTTTTCAAAAAATGACCCGCTACGTACCAGATAATCGCGTATGGTCTTATCTGTATTAATCGGATGTGGTAAATAGCCCGGTAGGTTACTAACGAGGTTTGCCATATCCGTTGAGCCTTGAACATTGGGTTCTCCACGCAGAGCATTGATGCCACCACCTGCTTTTCCGATGTTGCCCAACAACAGTTGAATGATGGCATAGGCACGAATCCCTTGCACGCCCGTGGTGTGTTGAGTCATTCCTAGGGCATAAAGTATACTTCCCGGTTTTCCTTTACAGAAGACGTCCGCAATCTCTTTAATCTTCGCAGCAGGAATCCCTGAGATTTTTTCGGCTGTTTCAAACGTATATCTAGAATAATGAGCTTTAAGCTTAGAGAATACGCTATCTTGGTCCTCAATAGTTTCAGCTTTCAAGGGCTTTTTATCCGGCCCAAGTTGGTAACCCCAGCTCGCCATGGCATACTTTCTAGTTTTGGGATCATAACCAGAGAAGAGGCCATCTTCAAATTTATAATCTTTGCTGATCTTCGTGAGGGCATTGGTGAAGTTCAAAACATAGTTCTGATCGTACAATTTCTGTTCAAGAATATAATTTATAATAGCACCGAGATAGGCAATATCTGTTCCCGGACGGATTTGGGCGAAGATGTCTGCTTTAGAAGCTGTCCGCGTAAAGCGTGGATCGACGACGATAATTTTTGCGCCTTTTTCTTTAGCCCGATTAATCCACTTCATGGCAATCGGATGGTTCTCGGCACAGTTACTTCCCGCAATTAAAAAGACCTCGGCATTTTTTAAATCAGACCAGGAATTTGTCATCGCACCGCGACCAAATGAAGGTGACAAACTTGCCACCGTGGGAGCGTGTCATATCCGAGCCTGGTGTTCATTGTAAGGGGTTCCAATGAGCTGGCAGAATTTCTTAATAAGATAAGACTCTTCATTGTCAACTTCAGCAGAACCCAAGAAGGCGATTCCTTCTACACGGTTCACAGACAAGCTTTCGGGTAGTCCGGTTTTCGTATTGACGATCTGATCAGCGGCTTTCCAACTAGCATCCCTGACTTCTTTAGTTTTCTTAGCAACGATGTCCAGTGCCTCTTCCCATGAAATATCTTCCCACTTATTGGCCCCAGGAGCCCGCCGTCTCGGCTTGGTAACACGATCTGGTGAGTTAGCGACACTCAATAAACTTGCTGCCTTGGGGCAAAGAGTCCCCTCATTGGTCGGATGATCCGGATCACCTTCTAAGTGAATCAGCTTGCCCTCTTTCACATACAGCAGCATCCCACATCCGCCTGAGCAGAAATGGCAGATGCTAGGAATCTTTTTGGTTCCTTCTAGTTTCAAAGCATACCCTTTGGCTTCCGCTAAGGCTGGATCAAATCCCAAGCCTGCAGCAAAAGCGGCGATGGAAAGTCCTGAAAGTTTAAGGAAACCACGACGAGAAACATCCATCTTTTTTCCTCCCTCTAATGTTCTCTGAACTACCATTTGACTTGGACCGATCTTGGTTAAACCGTTTGCGCACAGAAGACCGTCTAATTGTTATGAATTTTCGAAATATACCTTCTATAGCTTAACTCGCTTTTTCGACTTAGTCACGATTCTGTTCATTTAGTAAATAAAGAAACTATATAGTAGAAAAGAATTATTAAAAACATAAAGAAATAAAGAAATAAAGAAAACTTGGCTGGCGCCCGAAGACACTGTCTTCGCACGTATTAATCATTCTATCAGCCTTGCGCAGGCGGCTGCCTAGTTGCCCTTATGCTTAGAAAGTATATAACGCAAGTTTATACTTTCTGATAGTGCAAAAAAATACCTCCCTTAGGAGGTATTCAGAGATGTTGATTTATAACGCTGTGGAAACAGGATCATCCAATATCTATTGAATTTAAATCCATGATTGGCTGAAACAGTTTAACGGGTCTTCCTACGGTTCCATATCTTAATTCTACAGCTAGCACTCCACATTGTTCTAAAAACTCCAGATATCTACGCACTGTTACACGAGTTAGGTTGACTCCCTCTGCCACAATATCAGCTGAGACCGGTTCGTTTGTCGAGCGCAAGAAAGAGATGATTTGCTTCAACGTCAGCTGATTCAGCCCTTTTGGCAGGACCATTTGTTCATTGTTCCGGTGTAGTTTTGTCATGTTAATTGAGATTAGATCGAGCTCTTCAATTTTACTGTTTTCTAAAGACTCGTTTCGAACTTTCGTATCTCTGGGGCAGGAAGATTTGCTCATTTCGTCAGCAATACTCCCTAAACGTTCAACCATTTGGTTAAAAGCAAACGCCAGATCTCCAATTTCCTTAGGTCCAGTAACCTGGATCTTCTCCGTCGCATGACCTGTGGCGACATCACGAGTTCCCAGGGTAATTTCATGGAGAGGTCGAATAATTACTTTTTGAATAAAAAACCACGTTGCTACCACGACGATCAGGGTCAATCCCAAACCGAAGACGGTCAGTCGTATCAATGAGTTCACGAAGAATACCTGGGCATAGCTTTTTGAAATCCCGACGTAAAAAATCCCGATAATATCTTCATTAATATCTCGGATTGGCTGGTAGGCCGTCTGATAGAGGTGCCCTACGACATTTGCTTCACCAAGGTAAATCTGACCATTTT
Organism: Desulfosporosinus sp.; assembly: GCA_003512645.1. Classification (GTDB taxonomy): domain Bacteria; phylum Bacillota; class Desulfitobacteriia; order Desulfitobacteriales; family Desulfitobacteriaceae; genus Desulfosporosinus. The sequence goes on along the minus strand of DOPS01000240.1, from coordinate 46,141 downwards.
TTAAGACGCTCTGTGCCACAGTGTCAGAAACTTTTGTACCAATAGCTCTTTCTCCATTAGCGCTGCGCACAGTTGTAGCAATACGAGTATCATTGAGAAATAAAGTTACTGTGTTACCTGTTAGCTCGGCTAAATGATCTACTAGTTCTGTTTTATGGGATACCTGATTTTCTCCTTTATACAACATCCCTTGACGTATATTCCAAGGTCCAGCGTAAGTTAGATCGATAATCTCCATACACGTCGCCAAGTCGGATTTTGCTTTAACAATTGAAGCATCTACCGCCTGTTGTCGCGTATACCAACCGAATACGAGCATAAAAATCGCTGCTAAAAAAATAAGCGATCCAATCATCAGCAAGAGAATTTGATATTTAAGTGAACGTGGACTCAATTGCACTCCTCCTCGGAGAAATTTCTTTAATCTTCAGTAAATTCAAATTCGTCATCTACTAATATAAAACCTTTATTTCTATAAAAGTATTTTTTCGGTTTACCTCCAAGAATGGGAAGGAATTATTCAACTCATGTGGAATTTCTATATATTAAGCGCAGATAAAGGAGGATGATCTAATGTCCTTGTTTCGGGTGCTCTATGAGATTCTAAGCCAAAACGGTTGGGAATTTGATTTTGACAACAAGAATGGGATTATTAAGCTTGAGATTCGTGGTATTAACACCAGTTTCCATGCTTTCCTGCTTGTAGACGAAGAGCAAGAATCCTTACTTTGCAATACGCACATCGATCAAAAAATCCCCTACTCCAAACGCCTTGAAGTATGCGATTTCATGAGCCGTGTCAATTACGAACTCGTTAACGGGAATTTTGAAATGGATATGGATAACGGCGAAATCCGCTATCGCACCTTCCTTGATTTAGCTGATGCCGAGCCTTCTCAAGATCAGGTCCTAAATATTGTTTGGAACGGAGTGCTAGGGTTTGACACTTATTATCCTGGATTAATGAAACTCGTTTACGGTGATTTAAATGCGGAAGAGGCAGCTGCCTATTGTACTGAAGACATTTAAAAGGAGTGGTATATTACCACTCCTTTACTATGTCATGGGTACAATATAAATAAGAACCATTAGGTAATGAACAATACTTCCGGCTGCAATAAACAAATGGAAAACTTCATGAAAACCAAAACGTTTAGGATAAAAGTCAAAGATTTTGGTCGCATAGATTATGGCACCCATGGTATACACCACTCCGCCTACCGCCATGAGGATGATCGAACCCAAGGGTAAATTCTTGATGAGTTGTAGAAAAGGTACTAAGGCGATCCAGCCTAGGGAGACATAAAAAGCAGACGATACATAGCGCGGTGCATGAATAAACCAAATTTTCAGTGCCATGCCAGTTAGAGCTAAGACCCAAACTGCTGTGAGCATTGCCCAACGCCATGCCCCCTCCAGTCCATAGTAAAAAACCGGGGTATAAGAACCAGCTATTAAAAAGTAAATAGCAATATGATCTACTTTTTTAAGGATAAGCTCTTTCTGAGGTGTAGTTTTTACCCAATGATAGAGAGAACTAGCCCCATAAAGCACAATCATACTAAGCCCATAAATCGTCATCGTAATAAGTTTGGAAAGGTTATTTTTGCTCAAAACAATTAAGAAAACGAGTCCTACAATTGCCGCCATAAACAAAATAAAATGGGTCCAAGTATTTACCGGTTCCTTCATTCTTAATGTCATTTTTCACCCTCCACAAATCCCTTAACTAACGATCAATTCTTTAATACCATTTTAAACCTTATTTCAGGTAAATTCAACCATACCTTTTTTAGCTCATCTTTAAATCCTATATTTACATAAGGCCTGAGCACTTTAATTAGTGTTCTTACTTTTAATCAGAAAAAGGAAAGCTCTTTATATTGTAGCAATAATTACCTGAGTAAGAAAACTTGCAGAAGCCATAATAAGAATGTTCCACTATACAAACACAAATAAAAGGAGGGTACCTAATCATGGCAGGAGAAAGAAACACTAATACCCCAGCAGCACAGGGAGCTTCACAGCAATTAGATCAATTCAAGTATGAAGTAGCAAATGAAATGGGCCTTCAATTAGGTGGAGACCGCACAAGTCGTGAGAACGGTTCCGTTGGTGGTCAAATGACCAAACGTATGATTCAATTTGCTGAAGAGCACCTTAAAGGTGGAAGCAAAATCTAACGTTCCAAAAGGGTAACAAGGATTACACTAAGGGGGATATCGAAAGATATCCCCCTTAGTATTTGTTCAAAGCAAAAGAATAATAGTGAGTATTCGTTAAATCAAAAAAATAATAGGAGCGATTTGCTCGCTCCTATTTAATCGTACCATCTGTTTCTTCAAGGTGCTTTTTCTTAGAAGACAAATGCGCTTTAACATCCTTGAGTTGATGAGGAGTTAGCTCTCCAGCATTTTCCGCTAAAAATTCTTCATTTTTATGGATATTCCGCAGTGTTAACTCAATTTTCTTTAAATCTTCATTCTTGTCTTTATTGCCATCATTTCTCGGCATGATCATCATCACCTCCAGACTCATTTAGTTTATCCAAAGATGATGTATTCATGCTTATTCTACTACCGAATAACCGGCATCAACAACAGCTTTAACCAGACTCGCGCGCTCTGCCTCTCCGGTAACGACCGCTTCTTTGGCTGCAAGATCAACTTTGACGCTTTCCACACCACTTACTGCTTGCAAGGCTTTTTCAGCCCTCATTTTACAATGATTACAAGTCATACCTTCTACTTTTAGAATAGTTTGGCTCATTTTTTTCACCTCGCTTTTCGGAAGTCAGAGGTCAGAGGCCGGAGGCCAGATGACGATAACCTCAGCAAATTATTGAAGAATATCTATATCCTCTACAGGGCAGCTATTAATTGCCAACAGAGGAAACTTTGCTAACAGAGCCTACTCGCTTGTTTTGATAGCTGCAACTTCATATATCATCAAGAGAGGAAACTGTTTACACTCCTAGAATACTCCTTAAATTTTCCTTAAGACTAACCCTCTAGCTGTTTATCATACCGTCTCAGCAGAATAGAACTGGTCACTACGGAAACCGATGAAAAAGCCATAGCCAGTCCAGCCCATTCGGGTGGTAAAAGTTCACCGGTGATCGGATAAAGGACACCAGCGGCTATCGGGATACCGATGACATTGTAAATCAAGGCCCAGAAAAGGTTTTGTTTGATCTTACTCAAGGTTTTCCGCCCTAAACGAATGGCTCGCTCTACATCAAGCAAGTCATTGCGGACTAACACTACGTCCCCGGTTTCCTTAGCCACATCAGTTCCTGAACCGATGGCGATCCCAATATCAGCTTGAGCTAGCGCAGGAGCATCATTAATCCCATCCCCCACCATAGCCACCTTATACCCCTGCTCTTGATACTTCTTGATAATATTTATCTTATCTTGCGGTAAAATTTCGGCGATAACTTCATCAATACCGACTTGCTCGCCCACAACATTGGCGACCTTTTTATTATCCCCTGTAATCATAAACGTCTTTAAACCTAATTTGTGCAAGCGTCGGATGGCCTCTTTGGTACTATCTTTTACGACATCCGCCAGGGCGATGAGCCCAATGACTCGGCCCCCAAGGGCAATAAAACTAGTCGTTCTACCGGATTCGGCTAAGCGTTGGAAATCCTGTTCTGACTGCTCAACAACTTCTACCTTGTGCAAGTGCAGCAGCTTAATGTTTCCAATCAGTAACTCTTGCCCTTCATAAGTGCACGTGACTCCATACCCAGCCTCTTCCTTATAATTCTCCACCTCATGAATTGCCAGCTGCTCTTTCTTGCCCTCAGCCACAACCGCTTGGGCAAGCGGGTGAATCGAGAGATTCTCTCCAGCAATTGCAATTTTAAGGACATCCTGTTTGGTAAAATCTCCATAGGGAACAATATCCGTCACTTCGGGAGTTCCTTTAGTCAATGTCCCTGTTTTATCAAAACCAATCGCTTGCAAGTGAGCAATCCCTTCAAGTACGGCTGCAGATTTGAATAAAATACCCCGATTTAAGCCTACCCCGCTACCCACCATAATCGCCGTCGGAGTAGCTAGCCCCAAGGCACAGGGACAAGCAATGACCAAGACAGCAATAGCCGCCGTAAAGGCAAATACAAACGTACTATGCAGGAGAACATACCAAATTGCAAACGTAAGAAGTGAAATCAAAACCACGGCTGGGACAAAGTAATTGGAAATCATATCGGCCAGCCTTTGAATCGGCGGCTTAACCCCCTGAGCATCTTCCACCAATTTAATAATTCCAGCCAGAATGGTGTCCTTACCCGTTTTAGTGGTTTTAACCTTAATACTTCCTGAACGATTAATCGTAGCTCCGATTACAGGGTCCCCAACACTTTTGTCAACGGGTATGGATTCCCCTGTCAGCATCGCCTCATCAATACTAGCTTGTCCCTCAATAATCTCACCATCAACCGGAATTCTTTCTCCGGACTTAACGAGGGTAATATCTCCGATTTTCAGGTCCGAAGCTGACACTTCATTGACCTGACCATCGACTAACAAATGCGCTTTATCAGCCTGTAACTCTAAGAGTTTTTTTAAGGCTTGACCCGCCCGACCCTTGGCTTTAGCCTCTAGATACTTCCCAAAACGCACAAAGGTAATCAACAAGGCCGAGGTATCAAAGAAATTGGGACCTTCAAAGAAGAGGGTTGGGAAAAACATATGCAAGGTTGTCATTAAGCTATATCCGTAGGCGGCTGTAATTCCAATAGCAACTAAAACATCCATATTGGCTGAGCGGTTTTTCAACGCGTGATAAGCACCACGGTAAAACGTCCAACCGGCCGTAAACTGGACAATGGTCGCCAGAATAAGCATCGTATACATCAACGGTCTCGACATAGGCAGAAACATAATAGGCATAATCGGCAGGGAAAGAATGGCACTAAAGATGAGCCAATTGCGCTGTTTGATTGCTGCACGATCCCCTTGATTCTCGTCTTTGTTCTCCATGGGAGTATACCCTGCCTCCCGCACTTGCTCAAAGATCTCACTGATTGTTACAACACCTGGATCAAACTCTACCGTCACAGTTTCACTCGCTAAATTTACCGCAACAGTTTGAACCCCCTGAGTACCCTTAAGTTTTTTTTCAATGGCTAAAGCACAGTTTGAACAGGTCATCCCGCCCACTTTAAATTGTTGTTTTCCGCTGTCCTCACTTTGGGCAGCATACCCAAGATCCTTAATTTTTGTAAGCAGGGCATCCTCATTAACCACACTGGAATCCATTTCTACGGTTAGCTTTTCTGAAGCAAAATTGACAGCAACCGTTTTGACCCCTGGCATAGTTTTAAGGCCTTTTTCAATCGTCAAAGCGCAATTTGCACAGGTCATCCCACTTATTTTAAACTGTTGTTTTTGCTCTGGCGTGGCAATTGTTAATGTTTCCTGATCTTTCGGGATATTTGGCCTTTTCTGATCAGGCTTTTCATCATGCGTTGCCTGATCTGGCTCTTTCTGATCTGGCTCTAAGAGAACTGTCTTTTCGTCGGCCAATTTTTCCAATGCATAGCCAGCTTCTTCTAATTCATGTCTAATATCTGCCACATTGACCTGAGTGGGATCCCAAACGAAGGTCGCTTTCGAATCCTCCAAGCTTACTTTAACCTGTTCCACACTCGGAAAGGTTTCTAGAAGTTTAGTAACCTGATTTACACAATGTTGGCAGGACATACCATAGACATTGATCTCTTTTTTCTCACGGACTATATTTTCCGACATTCTAAATCCCTCCCCTAAAAACGGGCTTCCTAATTAACGAATCATGCGAAAGATTGTCTTAAGGACCTCATCGATAACCTGTTCATCTCCAGCCTGAAGTTGCTCTTTGACGCAAGATTTCATATGTTTTTCTAAAAGCAAGCGCGAAGCCCCATCTAAAGCGGATTGAGCAGAAGAGATCTGATTTAAAATATCATCGCAATAGACATGCCGTTCGATCATGCCTTTAATTCCCCGAATTTGACCTTCGATGCGATTCATCCGATTGACAAGCTCTTTAATCGTCTTTTCGTCATGAGGACTCATTCGGTCTCCTTGAATTTCCCCTTCACCTTGACATACTGAACACGTATGAACTTGCTTTTCATTGGATTTCATATCGTTCACCTCTCTCATATAGTATACCCCCCTATGCTATATGTCAATGCATTATTTATAAATATTAAGTAAACTTGGCTAACGCCCACGAAGACACTGTCTTCGCACGTATTAGCCTTCTTGCAGACACTGTCTTCGCACGTGTTAGCATAGCGGAGAAGCCTTCAGGCGCAGATGGTCGCCTTATAGGGTAATCCGACCTAAACAAAAACGGTTCATGTTTTAAAACATGAACCGTTTAACTCTACTGTTTTCTTATTGTATCCCTTCAAACCCTATTTAAACCTAATAAATATTCACATTTTTCACTTTACTAGTTTGAGCCGAACCTGGTTAACGAGCTTCCCGGAAGACACTAATTCTTTCGCTATTGCAATATCTGGATACATCACTCGGTCCTCTCTAAGCATCCCTACCTTAGAACGGACAAGCTTGTAAGCGCCTTCGCTCCCTTTGCCCAGTCGAAGGTCCTCTTTTCCACTTCTTAAATCAACTCCCTGACAAGCGGCTAACAGTTCCATTCCCAATACATGAGACGTGTTTTCAATAATACTGCGGGCTTTACGGGCTGCTATCGTTCCCATACTCACATGGTCCTCTTGGTTTGCAGAGGATGGAATCGAATCCACACTGGCTGGATGAGCCAAAATCTTGTTCTCCGATACGAGAGAGGCAGCAGAATACTGCACAATCATAAACCCTGAATTCAGACCCCCATCAGGCGTTAAAAACGCCGGTAGTCCACTTAAGTTTGGATTCACTAAGCGTTCCAATCGCCGCTCAGCAATATTAGCTAGTTCCGCTACTGCGATCCCTAGAAAATCCATGGCCAAAGCCAGGGGTTGACCGTGGAAATTTCCGCCTGAGAGAACCTCTTGTTGGTCTGGGAAGATTAAGGGATTATCCGTCGCTGAATTCATCTCAGTTTCAACAGCTTTCTTTACATAAGCCACCGCATCCCCTGACGGGCCATGCACTTGGGCCACACAACGAAGTGCGTAAGCATCCTGAACTCTAGGACGTTGTTCTCCCGCTACGAACGTACTCCCCTCGGTCAGTGAGCGGATTTGTTCCGCCACATTGACTTGACCCTGATGAGGACGCACAGCATGGATTTTCGGATCAAAGGCATCAAGTATCCCTTCCAGGGCTTCAAAGGATAAAGCAGCGGTAATATTTGCCGACTCCCATAATATTTCGGCGTCCCACACCGCCAAAGCAGCAATTGCCGTCATAACCTGAGTTCCGTTAATCAGGGCTAGTCCCTCTTTTCCTTCCAGAACCACAGGTTCTATCCCCGCCTGAGCTAAAGCCTCTTGGCCGCTCATTCGCCTTCCTCGATAAAAGGCTTCCCCTTCTCCGAGCAAAACCAAGACCATATGGGACAACGGTGCCAAATCTCCACTTGCTCCAAGGGACCCTTTCTCCGGTACAACTGGAATAATCTCCGCATTAAGCACCTTGAGTAACGTTTCAAGAGTGGTAAGCCGGATGCCGGAAAATCCTTTGGCTAAAGCATTTGCCCTAAGAAGCATGATGGCTCTCACTACTTCTGGAGCCAGCGGCTCGCCCACACCGGTTGCATGGCTCATAATCAGGTTACGCTGCAGTTTCTTAGCATCCTCTTTGGAAATCAAAACGTTGCTAAACATTCCAAAGCCTGTTGTAATTCCATAAACCGTTTTATTTCCTTCAATCAACTGATCCACAAACAATCTGGATTTAAGAACTTTCTCCTTAGCTATAGGTTGTAAATCCACCTTGGCACCGTAGCGTGCCACAGCAACGACTTGCTCTAACGAGAGTGTTTCTCCATCCAGGATCACCTTCATTTTTTCAGCTAAAACTACGCTCATCTTGACTCCTCCTCGTTTAGAGCAATGAAAAAGAGGATTAAGCCATAAACTTAAGTTTACAGCTTAGCCCTCTAGCATCTAATATCTCTGAGCATACTCTATTTTATTGCAAATTCACCTATTCCATACTTCCACTTAATGTAAGACATGCTGACCGATTATAAATGATTGACCCCTAATCCGCACACCTCATGTTCATGTCCTTTAATCGGTGCGCCGATCATACCATACATGCTAACTGCGATCCAAAGATCATCGACATCTTCCAACGTGCGCGGCCCTTTAACAACTGCAAAGCGGAGTCCAACCGTACGCAAAATATTTCCAAGTTGTAACGGCCCTCGGCCTAACCCTTGCAGAGCATCGAGAATCGCATGATATAAGGCGTGCTGAGAGCGATAGCTATCATCTGTAAGCCCTCCACGTTTAGCTGCCGTTTCTACTGCNNCAAAGCCGTTTTTCCTAGAGATGAACAATGTATCATGATGACCCCCTGGTTCACACGTGAAGTAATTTCCCTATGCCAGCTTCTAAACACTTCTCTCTAACAACTACAACTGACCCTACCCTTATCATAGACGAGAAACACTCAGTCATCAACATAAATATTTAGATTACGAGTGAATGATTGTAGCAGCACTGGTAAACTGCCGCACACGGGTGGCATTTAACACAGCTAGCAGGGCGACACCGACATCCGCAAACACTGCTTCCCACATTGTAGCGACACCGAAAATCCCCAAGATGATAAAGCCCAATTTAATCCCTAAGGCGAAGAAAATATTTTGCCAAATGATCTTCTTAGTAAATCGGGCAATTTCCATTCCTTCAATCAGTTTGCTCGGTTGGTCATCCATGAGAACCACATCAGCGGCTTCGATGGCTGCATCGGAGCCTAAACCACCCATTGCAACTCCGACGTCCGCCCTTGTCAAGACAGGCGCATCATTAATCCCGTCACCAACGAAGACGACCTTCCCTTGGCGATCCTTTTGGACCATGAGTTGTTCTAGCCAGGTTACCTTATCTTCTGGAAGTAGGTCTGCATGAAATTCAGAGACCCCTAAATCCTCGGCAACCCGTGCAGCAACGTTCTGGAGATCCCCCGTCAGCATCACAGTTTTGATCCCTGCTTCACCTAAGGCTTGAATCGTTTCTTTCGCACCAGGTTTTAGCCGGTCTGCAATGAGAATATATCCAGCATACTGTCCAGAAACTGCGACATGAACCAATGTTCCAGCATGCCCTAAATTATGAACTTCCGGAACTGGAATTCCGATTGCTAATAAAAATGCAGCCTTACCTACCAATACCTCTTGCCCTTTGATCTTTGCTTGGACTCCTTGCCCACTTACTTCCTTGTAATCATCAAGGATCCCGACCTCAATAGGTAATTTGTGGTTGTCTCGAATAGATTTGGCAATGGGGTGACTGGAGTGGATTTCCGCCGTAGCAGCAATTTCCAGGAGCTGTTCCTTACTAAATCCATCCACAGGAAGGATCTGTACTACCTCGAAAACCCCTTGGGTGAGTGTTCCTGTTTTATCAAAAACGACCGTTCTTACTTGGGTCAATGCTTCTAGAAAATTCGCCCCTTTGACCAGAATTCCGTGTCGAGAAGCTCCTCCAATCCCGCCAAAATAACCCAAGGGGACCGAAATTACCAAGGCACATGGGCAGGAAATGACTAGAATCGTGAGAGCTCGATATAGCCACTCACTAAACGTCCCCCCACCAAAAAGTGGCGGAAGTATCGCAATTCCTGTGGCAATTATGACGACTCCCGGAGTGTAATATCGAGAAAAGGTTGTGATGAATTTTTCCGTTCGAGCTTTACGGGAACTTGCGTTTTCTACCAGTTCTAAGATTTTTTGCATTGACGACTCTGCATAGGGCCGAGTCACTCGAACCGTAAGAATCCCACTGGAATTAACCATACCGGATAAGACAACATCTCCAACCTCAACTTTGCGTGGAACAGACTCTCCTGTTAGAGCCGATGTCTCTACAAACGACGCCCCCTTCACCACTTCTCCGTCGAGTGGGATCCTTTCTCCCGGTCGGACTAAGATTTGTTGTCCGACTTGAACATCTTCCGGATCAACCTTCAAGACATCGAGCTGGTGAATTAGATTGGCATAATCGGGCCGAATGTTCATTAAGGCCTGAATCGAATGCCGCGAACGATTAACAGCCAAGCCTTGAATATATTCGCCAACGGTATAAAATAACATAACGCCAACCGCTTCAGGCAATTGATTAATAGCAATCGCGCCAATCGTGGCCAAAGACATCAGGAAATTCTCGTCAAACAGCGCCCCTCTAAACATATTTCTAAAAGCAATATATAACACTTCATAACCGACGAGAAAATAGGCTGTTAAATAGATGACGTATTCCATGACCTCAGGTAAATTAAGTCCTAGCATAGAAGAAACCAGTCCAATGGCCAGCAAAGCGCTGGCAACTAGCATTCGGATCTTTTTCCACCGAGTCGCTTGAAGACCTTCTTCTTCTTGACCTTCTTGATTTAAGCCCTGACTTCCTTTGATAATTGGTTTAAGTTTTACGCCTGGTTCAATTCTGTCCACAATGCCTTGAGCAAGCTCTAAAGAAGCAGGAGGTAAATAGACAGTTTGAGTGGCAAAGTTAAGGGTTGTCTGTCCGATGGATTTCTCCTCGTTAAAGGCCTTCTCGATTTTAAGCGCACAATTTGCACAACACAACCCAACCAAGCGGTACTTAATTTGCTTTTGACTTTTTGAGTCATGCCCTTTTTGTTCTTCAAGAATAGATTCATGATGATTGAATTCCAAGTTTTTCGTAGATGTTGCTGTCATACCCATACCGTCATTCCTCCATAGTTGTCATGGTTTTATTCTTTATTGTTAGTTTGAACATCGTGCCTCGCTTAGACACGCCCCTCTAAGATGTGCTCAAGCCCTTCTCGATAAAGGGCCAAAACATGGTTATCATCCAACGAGTAATAAACCATCTTGCCCTCTCGACGGTACTTCACAAGGCGGTTGTTTCGAAGAACACGCAACTGATGTGATGTGGCAGATTGACTCAAACCTAAGAGTTCCGCCAAGTCACAGACGCAGAATTCATTTTTTGCTAAAGCATCCATAATTCGCACTCGGGTCGGATCACCAAGAGTTTTAAATAACTCTGCCAAAGGATGGACCTGTTCGCTTGGAATCAGCTTTTTTCGTACTGAGTCGATCAAGTCACTATGGATGCACAAAATCTCACATACAGGACTGTCTGCTGAATCTGCCCTCAATTCCGAGCAATTATCTTGAGGTATTTCCGTTGATTGGCCCATAATAAGTCTCTCCTCACATATGATTATATGTTCATACGTTTATTATATCTGAAATCTTCAAGATATCAAGATATTTTTTTATTTGATAGACGACTAAAGGACTAAAGAAGAACTGTTTCTACTAATGAGAAACAGTTCTTTATATTATAAGAAACTATTGTACTTGATACATCCCCTGATTTTGCATATATTGGAATATTTCTTCTCCGTGTTGTTGTTCTTCTTTTTGAATATGATTTAGAACCTGGCGGATATTAGTATCTCTAAATTCAAAAATGGCTCTATCATAGGTTCCTGATACATACTTTTCAGTCATTAACATGTCTTTACAAAGTTTAGCATCCTCTTGATTATAGTTCCCTGGCACCGAAGAGGTCGTTGGGGTTTGAGTTCCACCAGTCATCTGCTGTTGCTTCTGGCCTTGTTGTTGACCCTGGTTTTGTTGTCCTCCTACGCTGGGTACCTGACCGTTTAAGATTTGATTTATGGTATTTAGGTGTTCTTGCTCATGAGTTGAATGAGTATTAAAGAGTTGTTTTAATTGAGTATCTTGGGCCTGGTTAGCATATTTCTTATATTTGTCGACGCAAGTTTCCTCATGGGTTCTCTGATCCATCAACAGGAATTTTTCCTTTTGTGATAATTGCAACTGCAATATATAGCACCTCCCTATTTGCTAATATTGTTTGCAATAACTCCAATTCTATGCATAGAAATATTGTGAATATTCGACTTAACTTTCATCCTTCTTCATTTTAAACCAGACTCTCTCGGCTAATTGATAAGGATCTTGTTGACCGTTTTCTAATGACCAAAGAGAGTCAAGAGAACCCCTGCGGCAACAGAAGTCCCAATAACTCCTGCAACATTAGGCCCCATGGCATGCATGAGGAGGAAGTTCGAAGGATTTTCCTTTTGTCCAACCACTTGGCAGACCCTTGCGGCCATAGGTACCGCTGAAACACCGGCTGCACCAATCAGGGGATTTATTTTTCCTCCCGATACTCGATACATGATTTTTCCAATTAATAAACCACCAATTGTACTAAATGCAAAGGCTACCAAACCTAATCCAATTAGTATGAGTGTTTGAGATTTTAAGAAAACCTCTGCATTTGCAGTGGCACCCACGGTTAAACCAAGAAAGATTGTGACAATATTAATCAGCGCATTCTGAGCGGTATCTGAAAGTCTCTCGACAACCCCACTTTCCTTAAATAGGTTGCCTAGCATCAACATCCCAATCAAAGGAGCAATTGAAGGAAGAAGCAGTGATATGATTGCAGTTACGATGAGTGGAAATACAATTTTCTCTAACTTTGATACCTCCCTCAACTGGTCCATCTTAACCATTCTTTCCTCTTTAGTCGTCATTAGCTTCATGATAGGTGGCTGAATAAGAGGGACCAGGGCCATGTATGAATAGGCCGCTACTGCTATAGGTCCTATCATATGAGGGGCCAGCTTGGACGCTAAAAATATCGAGGTAGGACCGTCAGCTCCCCCAATAATTCCAATAGCGGATGCTTCTTGGGGAGTAAACCCGAAGAGAAGGGCCATAACAAAGGCAAAATATACCCCAAATTGGGCGCCTGCTCCCAATAATAAGCTGGAAGGCCTTGCAATTAACGGCCCAAAATCCGTCATTGCTCCAACACCCAGAAAAATTAACGGTGGGAAAATTTCCAGATGTATCCCTTGAAATAAATAATATAAAAGACCTCCCGCCGCTTCACCCTGCGGAGGGTTCATAAGTCCTGTTAGGGGCAAATTTACAAGAAACATTCCAAAAGCGATGGGTATAAGCAGTAGAGGCTCAAAGCCTTTCTTTATTGCAAGGTAAATCAATAGGAAAGAGATGCCGATCATCACAACATGCCCAAAGGTTATTCCTACGTACCCAGATGCTGTCCAAATGTCGGTTACCGCTTCTATAAGTTTTGCCAAAAATGACATATTAACACCCCCTTATCATTTGAGCAATATCAGACTATCTCCCATCTTAACTTGTGTATGGTTAGAAACCATAAGTTTAGCAACAACGGCATCACGAGGAGCCATAATCTCATTTTCCATCTTCATCGCTTCAAGGATAAATAATACTTCCCCTTTTTTTACCGTCTGTCCTTCATTTACTTTTATGCTCAAGATAGTTCCCGGCATGGGTGCCTTGATCGTTTCTCCTGCACTGGTTCCTTGTGAAGAGGATGTATTTCTGAATTTCTCAGGATTAACTGACGGCGCTTCCATGACATTCTTACTGGCCCTCTTAGTCAGATCTTTCGATTCGGTAATCCTTTCTACCTCTACTTCAAATCTCTTGCCATTGATTGTTACATTGTATTTCATATTACACCCTCCCAAGTATTGTCGTTTTTCTATAGCGCCTTGATTGACTTAATTTGAAGTCTGCTTAACGGAATATCCGCGTAATTGCTGACGACTGCCAAAATTATAGCTCGTAACTCATCTTCATCCATGCCCAAACCAATAGACTCGCTGTCACTATCCACGTCGATGTTGTTCAAGTTAACAGGCAAATCAGCAATTGCAGGTTTCTTAAATCGTTCTGAGAAAGAGCTTATTAGCTTAGTTTCTAGTACTATAACCACCCATAAGGCAATAAGGACCGTGAAAACAATCCCCATTCCAATCATGGTTGTATTCGCACCTAGAAGTAGTTTGTCGGCTATTGTCATCCTTCACCCTCCTATTTCAACATAGTCATACCAGAGTTGACCATCCTTACTGTATGAAATCCCTTCTCTGTTAGCTATTTGACAGCTCAAAAAAGCGCCATGTAGCGTGCATTAACCGAATATCTCATGCCATGGCGCTATAAGTCGTAGGGTGTTCTCCTAAAAAGGAATATTGCCATGCTTCATATTTGGATGGGATTCTCGCTTAGATTTCAGCATGTCAAGACTTTGAATGATCGTTTTTCGGGTATCACGCGGGTCAATAACATTGTCGATCAAACCCTTAGCACTGGCAATATAAGGGTTTGCGAACTTTTCTCGGTATTCGGCGGTCCTTTGTTTCATGGCGGCCATTGGGTCTTCGGAATTCTTAATTTCGTCACGGAAGATAATATTGGCGGCACCATCCGGTCCCATAACCGCGATTTCTGCCGTCGGCCAAGCTACGGCTACATCTGCACCTAATGAACGACTACACATGGCAACGTAAGCCCCACCGTAAGCCTTACGTAGAATAATCGTAATTTTAGGGACCGTGGCCTCTGAATAAGCGTAAAGGATTTTAGCGCCATGACGGATAATCCCACGGTGTTCTTGTTCAACCCCTGGCATAAAACCAGGAACATCTACGAAGGTTACCAGCGGAATATTAAAGGAATCACAAAAACGTACAAAACGGGATAGTTTATCCGAAGCATCAATGTCAAGGCAACCCGCTAAATAAGCAGGCTGATTAGCAATAATTCCTACCGACATTCCCTCAAAACGAGCAAAACAGGTTACGATATTTTGAGCAAAATATGGATGAACTTCAAAAATATCACCCCCGTCGACTAGAAGATTGAGGACATTCCGAACATCGTATTGTTTATTAGGTTCTATCGGTACCACCTTCAACAGTTCGTCCTCATCTGTTTCAGGTGGCTGGTCCTCAAACAAAGGAGATTTATCGAGGTTATTTTGAGGTAAGAAGGTTAATAAATGCCTGACCATTTCCAACGTTTCTGTTTCCGAATGACCAAGGAAATGGGCTACGCCGCTCGTCTGATTATGGGTCATAGCCCCTCCTAGTTCCTCAGTACTTACCTGCTCCCCCGTTACCGTCCTAATTACTTGGGGACCGGTAATAAACATTTGGCTGGTTTCTTCCACCATAAAGATAAAATCGGTTATAGCTGGAGAATAGACAGCCCCACCGGCACAGGGCCCCATGATCACTGAGATTTGTGGGATAACCCCAGAGGCTAAGGTATTGCGATAAAAAATGTCCCCGTAAGCGGATAAGGCGCTAACCCCTTCTTGGATACGAGCGCCTCCCGAGTCATTTAGGCCGATAACAGGCGCTCCGTTTTTTAAAGCGAGATCCATGATTTTGCAAATTTTTCGTGAATGAAGTTCCCCTAATGCCCCACCGAAAACAGTAAAGTCTTGGGAAAACAGATAAACCAAGCGACCATGAATTGTGCCATAGCCCGTAACGACCCCTTCACCTAGATTTATCACGTCAGCTTTCGTAAAATCCGCCATTTCTCCTCGAATAAAGGTATCTGTCTCAACAAAACTATCCTCATCAAGGAGTAATTCAATGCGCTCCCGCGCAGTCATTTTGCCGTTTTCATGTTGCCTTGTGATACGATCAACGCCACCGCCTAGTTTTGTTGCCTCTTGTAGGGCCGTTAATTCCCTAAGTTTATCGTAGATATCCAAAGTTCCCACCTCCTATAGCTTAGCTCCGGCGCTGAACGAGTTCTATTAGTGTACTGAAAGTACTCTTAGGATGTAAAAAAGCGACTTTACTTCCCCCCAGACCAATTCTTGGGGTCTCATCAATTAATCGAAAATCTGAACTTTTTAATTCTTGTATTTTTTCCTCAATATTATCGACTTGAATAGCTACGTGATGAAGTCCGGCCCCTTTGGATGCGAGAAAGTTGCCGATTGGGCTGTTAGCTTCCGTAGGCTCTAATAGTTCCAGATTGGTTTCGCCTAAAGGTAAGGTAGCCGTCTTAACCTTTTGCTCTTGTACCGTTTCTATATGGCTACAACTTAGTCCTAAAGCTTCATATACCTTTATGGCCTCAGCTAAATTAGCGACGGCGATCCCCAGATGATCCAGTTTTAATGGTTGCTGCATATTACGTTTATCCTCCTCTCAAAAGCTTATTAACAAATTAAACCGTAACTTAGCTAAACACCTTGGATAAACTTCACTATATCCACCGTGGAGGTTCCCGTTCCGAATATTTCTGCTACTCCCGCTTCTTTTAAAAGAATTTTGTCATCTTCCGGAATAACCCCTCCGGCAATCACCTGAATATCTTGCGCTCCCTCCCGGGCTAAAAGCTCAATGATTCTCGGCAGCAGATAATTGTGGGCACCGGATAAGATGCTTATCCCAATGATTTGAACATCCTCTTGAATTGCTGCCTCGACAATTTGATCTGGGGTTTGTCGTAGACCTGTATAAATAACTTCCATACCAGCATCCCGCAAAGCCTGAGCAATAACTTTTGCCCCGCGATCGTGGCCATCCAAACCAACCTTGCCGATCAATACCCGAATACGTTGTCCTTTTTCCATGACGACTCCTCCTGCTTAAAAGGTGTTCTCTTGCCTGTATTCTCCAAATACTTTTCTTAATACGTCGCAGATCTCACCCAACGTTGTGTAATTCCGGACACAATCCAGAAGATAGGGCATTAAATTTTCCGTGCTTTCTGCGGCTTTTTCCAGCCTAATAAGACCGTTTTCCACGTCTGCTTGATTTCTTTTCCGATAGACTGCGGCTAATCTTTGCTTTTGTTCTTGTTCGACTTTCGGATTTATCTTGAGTAATCCTTGTGGTGGATCTTGCTTTCTCTCAAACTTGTTAATCCCGACAATAATTCTTTCTTGATGTTCTATCTCCATTTGATAACGATAGGCACTTCTCTGAATTTCCTTTTGTTGAAAACCTAGTTCAATGGCCCGTACGGCGCCTCCTAATTCATCAATCTTATCTAGGTAGGCCCAAACAGCCTGTTCTAGGTCATCTGTTAACGTTTCTACGCAATAAGAACCGCCCAAGGGATCCACCGTATCCGTAACCCCAGTCTCGTAGGCAATGGCCTGTTGGGTTCGTAAAGCGAGCAGGGCTGATTCCTGGCTTGGCAGAGCTAACGCCTCATCCCAGGCGTTGGTATGCAAGGATTGGGTTCCACCGAGCACGGCACTCAGGGCCTGAAAGGCCACTCGCATTATATTCACCTCGGGTTGTTGGGCCGTTAACGTGCAACCAGCTGTCTGGGTATGAAAACGCATCATCAGTGATTTAGGGTTCTTAGCCTGGAACCTGTTTTTCATAATCTTGGCCCACACTCTGCGGGCAGCTCTAAACTTGGCAATTTCCTCTAAGAAATTGGAGTGGGCATTGAAGAAAAAGGAGAGACGGGGAGCAAAACGATCAATTTCCAACCCCACGTCTAGGGCGGCTTGGACATAGGCGATTCCGTCCGCCAGGGTAAAAGCCACCTCTTGAACTGCATTGGAACCAGCTTCGCGTATGTGATAGCCGCTGATACTAATCGTGTTCCAATTAGGAAGATGCTCCGCACAATATTTAAACGTATCGGTTATCAGACGCATAGAGGGTACCGGGGGAAAAATATAGGTTCCCCTAGCCATATATTCTTTTAAAATGTCATTTTGTATGGTTCCGGATAACTTTGAGGGGTCTACTCCCTGTTTTTCGGCAACCACAATATACATAGCCAGCAATATGGCAGCAGGGGCATTAATCGTCATGGATGTGCTTACTTGATCTAATGGTATGTCCTTGAATAGGGTTTCCATGTCGGCCAAGGAATCGATTGCGACACCAACCTTACCCACTTCTCCTTGGGCAAGAGGGTCGTCAGAGTTATAACCAATTTGGGTCACCAAATCGAAGGCCACACTGAGGCCAGTCTGGCCTTGTTTAAGCAGATAAATAAATCGAGTGTTCGTTTCTTGCGCAGTTCCAAAGCCGGCATATTGACGCATAGTCCAGAACCTGCCCCGGTACATGTCTGGTTGAACACCACGAGTAAACGGAAATTCCCCAGGAAAGCTCAAATCTGTTAAATAGTCGAGATTAAGGTTATCCGGCGAATAAAGCCGCTGAAACTCGACCTCGGACTCTACGCTTCCCCCCCGGCTTTCTGGCGATTTAGAAGCTTTTCCACTAAAATGCTTGCTCTCCCAACGAGCCTTTTCTTGGGCAATTTTTTCTAATTCCTTACCTTTACCCATATCCATATCCTTACTCTTATCCATAGATTTCTTCACTCCCCTGTGCTAAAACTTGCTTGACAAGGGGTCCAACCTCCCATGGCAAGTTCGCCACACTGACACCTGCAGCTGTTAGCGCTTTAACTTTGCTCTCAAAGGTTCCCTTACCCCGTTCAATAATTGCTCCGGCATGTCCCATTCGTTTGCCTGGAGGGGCGCTTTTGCCGGCTAAAAAGGCAACTACGGGCTTTCTCATGCCCTTAATGTAATGGGCCGCTTCTTCTTCAGCATTTCCTCCGATTTCACCGACCAAAACTACGGCTTGAGTTTTAGGATCTGCCTCGAACTTTTCTAAGACTTGAATGAAGGACATGCCAACCACTCGATCCCCGCCAAGGCCAACTACGGACGATTGGCCGATTCCTGCGCTGGTCAATTGGTAGACAATTTCGTAACTTAGAGTCCCGCTGCGGGCCACGACACCAACCTCACCGGGGGTAAAAATGTTATTAGGCATAATTCCTATCTTGGATTGACCTGGTGAAATCAGTCCATATGTGTTAGGTCCTATAATTTCTGCCTGTTTCTTCTCTGAGAACGCCATAATTTCCAGGGTGTCATGCAAGGGTACGTGTTCGGTTATAATAACTAAGGTTTTTATCCCAGCGTCCAGGGATTCCAGAGCACAATCTTTGACAAGCTTGGCCGGGACAAAAATAACGGAGGCATCCGCTTGTTGCACAAGCAGCGCTTCTTCAACCGTATCAAATACTGGGACTCCGTGAACCTCCTGCCCGCCCTTGCCGGGGGATACCCCTCCTACTATCTTGCTTCCATAGGCTAACATCTGCCCGGTATGAAATTGACCCTGGGTTCCGGTAATCCCTTGGACGATGATTCTGGTCGTTTCATTGATAATTATGGACATTAGCCCCTCCTCCATTCTGTAAAGAGATTACTTTTGTTACAGCTTCTTCGATATTCTTGAATGATTCGATGCCTTGTTCCTTTAAAATCGCAGTCCCTAAATCTTCATTAGTGCCTATTAAACGGATAACCACCGGTATTTTAAGATCAAGGGTATTCTTCACTTGTACAAACGCGCTTGCTACTTCATCACAACGGGTTATTCCGCCGAAAATATTAATTAAGAGCGCCTTAGGTTTCGTGGAAAGCAAGATTTCCAAGGCTGCTGCCGTAGCTTGCAAGCTGGACCCGCCTCCGGCATCCATGAAATTACGGGCACTTGACCCAAAATGCTGGAGCAAGTCAAGCGTGGCCATTGTAATCCCGGCACCGTTGGCCATAACTCCAATATCTCCATCCAGTTCAACATAGGATATTCCTAAATCCGCAGCTTTCTTTTCCACCGCGGTCTTTTCTTCCACCCAGGGAACCTCCGGTAGGTAACGAAAGACAGCATCATCGTCTAAGGTCATTTTGGCATCCGCTGCCAGGACTTGCGTTGAGGTAACGACTAAGGGATTAATTTCTACTAATTCAGCATCGTATTTACGAAATACCTGGTAGAGTTTAAGCATAATATCCCCAATTTGTTGAGCTTCCCGGCCCTTCAAGCCCATTTGACGTGTAACTTCGCGCGTAGCATAAGGCTGGAGACCAATCGTGATATCAATAAAACGCTTAATCATCTGTTCTTCCGGTACTTGCTCAATATCCATCCCCCCTGCGATGGAGGCCAGCAGAACAGGTTTTCTTTTTGCCCCATCAATGGTAATGGCGAGGTAGATTTCTCGTTCAATACTTACCTTTTCTTCAATCAAGACTCTCTCTACTTGGCATCCTTTAATCTCCGTAACAAGCAAAGCCTGTACTTTAGAAATGGCGTCTTGGGGTTCTGTGGCAAACTTTATGCCCCCTGCCTTACCGCGCCCTCCGGAGAGGACTTGGGATTTAATCGCCACCGGTCCCGTTTTTTCAATAAAAGCCTCTACACCTTCAACTCCTGTAAAAACAGCCCCCCTCGGGACAGGAATTCCATTGTTTTGAAGGATTTCTTTAGCCATGTACTCGTAAAGTTTCAACTCACTAACTCCTTTCTCTAATTATTCAGAATTATCAGCTTACATCCTTACCTGCAATATTTATGCCAATTTCGAGTCCGACAAAAAGAGGCGGAATAGCAACATTCTTCTCTTTTTGTGTAGATCTCCTTTTATCTTGTTGGAACATAATGTTACAAAGACGTTTCAAGCGTTTCAAGCGTTTCAACCATCACGCTTGGAGAACTTCACGACTCAGCATTTTGAACATCTCCAGAGGGTACTTCATATGAAGTAGAGAAACTGTAAGAAAGGATTAGAAAATGCTCTTTCTAATACCATTTACTCACAGTTTCGTACAAACTTGCTTATCCTTTTCATCTCGTTTTATTCCATTAAAATAAAGATTTATGCAAAGCACTGTGAGGTGCTGGCAGTACTAGTTGATCCACTAAAAATCCACTAGCCTTAATGGCCTCGCTGCCTGCCCGGACAGCGGCAGTTACCGCTCCTACATCACCCGTTAAAGTCACCATAGCTTTACCGCCCATTCCTCTCGCCAGACGAACTTCAATTAATTCTACATTTGAGGCTTTTACAGCTGTATCGGCAGCCACAATGGCTGAAGCTACTGAATAACTTTCAATAACTCCTAAGGACTTTATCTCATGTACTGCGGTACAACCTGTTAAAGCAGGAAAAACGCTAGCATGTAAATTTGGGAGCATGAATTCATCCACAACATTGTCTGTTCCAGCAGTTGTTCGCCCACTTTTTACCGCACTTTGCACGGCTCCCACATCCCCTGCTACCATTACGACATACTTGCCAGGGCACATGGGCTGAGAGATAATCATTTCAACATTGGCAGCCTTTAGCATGGCATCTGCCGCCAAAATCCCTTTGGTCATGTTTTTTAGTTCCAGTAAGCCTATAGCTCGCTTCATAGTTTTCATCACCTCCTGTAGCTTTAAACTCTTCTAATGCCGATACAATTATTATCTACCATTACTATCTGTCCCGAAATACTGGCATGCAAATTTGCCCCTAAACTTGCGCCTTCAGGAATAACCGCAATCAGATCCCCTCTTGCAACGTTATCTCCTGCCTTAACGATAGGTATGGCAGGTGCTCCCAGATGTTGAGAAAGGTGTAACTTTACTTCCCTCACAATCATCTCTTGTGCACTAAGCGGCGCATTGACATCATAGGTGGAAATCCCCAAACGGGCAATCAGTCGTTTAGTCGGAATCAGATGATATTCACGATTTGTTCGTACCTGCTGTGGTTTAGAGTGCTGGGGATTTTTTATTCCTTGCTTAGTCAACTGCTTTTTGATTTCTGCATTGACTCTGCGCGGGGATAACCCCATCGTACAACCATATGTATCACAAGCTCCACATTCAGAACAGAGAAAGGCTCGTGAATAGATCTCAGACTCACCAATCTGCCCTTTGCCGATAGCCTGCATGACACGATGTGGCTCTAGGCTATGCCCTAGCAAATGACGGGGACAAGCTTCTGTACAAGCCAAACAATTACAGCAAACGGCTTTGGCCCTATTAACAATCATCTGCCAAGGTGTATTTTTGGTTGTCACTAAGGAATGATCTACTGGCAATACAATGATACCGCCTGTTGTCTTGGTAACAGGCGAATTTGGATCAATCACCTTTCCCATCATGGGCCCACCGTCAATTACGACATAAGGCTCCACAGTAGATCCACCTGCCAAATCAATCAATTCCTGCACCTTCATGCCAATAGGCACTTTAAGGGTTACCGGTTTTCTTACGGCACCGCCAATCGTAACGTATTTGTCAGTCACAGCCTTACCTTCGAGAGCATGGGCGACATTCACTAATGTTTCAACATTGGCAACGACCACGCCCACCTGGAGTGGAATACCACCTTCTGGTACGATTCTACCTGTCACTTCATATACAAGCACCTGTTCATCGCCCGCCGGATAAATGTCCGGGAGGAAGAATAACTGGATTGTATTTTCGCTCATTTCTATTATTTCTCTTTGAAGATTGCTGACTGCTTCCTCATATTTACGCTTCAGTCCAACATATCCTTGACGCGCTCCAGTGGCCAACATGACAGTCTTCAATCCTAAGATTAGTTTCGTACTTTGCTCAGCCATAATATGCTGATCCGCCCTCAGTAATGGCTCACATTCTGCACCATTGGCAATCACTATGTCAACACTGGCATTTATCTTGACATGCGTGGGAAAGCCAGCTCCTCCAGCTCCCACCACGCCGGCCGCCTTAACTGCTGCAACAATCTCGTCACGCATTTTCTATCGACTCCCTACCTATTCGATATCTCAATCTAAATGATGGAAAACGCATCAACCAGAACACATCGCCTTTGCCGGGTAAAACTACGTGCTGAAGTCAAACCTTCTCCTGTAGGTCCGGCAATTGTGAAGGTAATAAAGCCTTCCCCACCAACCCCGATTCCTGCATAAGAAGGAGCATTTTTTACAAAGATTGTTGTTTCAATGGCCTTGGCAAACCGAGTCAGATTATCAACGTTTTTAGAATGCATCATAGCCGTGTGCCGATTACCATGCTCTACTTTCACAGCCAGTTCAATCGCTGCGTCAATATCTTTCACTTGTACAACTGGTAGTATTGGCATCATTAATTCTTCGATAACAAAGGGGTGATCCGCTGGGGTTTCGCACAAAACAACCCGTATAGTATCAGGCACATCAATGCCGATCTTACTTAATATATACTTTGCGTCTTTACCAACAAACTCTTTATTGATACCATATATTTTTTTCGGTTTTTCCGTACACCCTTCTGCCATCTTCTCTTCTGTTGCTGTCATGACAACTTCCAACAACTGATCAATCCTTGAGCCTGAAATCAAATATGCTCCGTATTTTTGCATATAAGTGATCAGCTTATCAGCAATACACCCTATGGCAATGACTTCTTTTTCTGCAATACAAGGTAAATTATTATCAAAAGAGCATCCTGCTATAATATCCCGAGCTGCTTTTTCAATATCAGCCGTCTCATCAACAATGACTGGGGGATTCCCAGCACCTGCACCAATGGCTTTCTTACCCGAAGATAATACAATTTTAACAACCCCAGGACCACCTGTTGCTACCAGCATATTGATTCCCGGATGTCTCATCATAGCATTCGCTGCAGTAATAGATGGATCAGCTACCGATGTCAATAGATTCATGGGACCACCAGCCTTGACAATCGCTTCATTTAAAAGGGCTATTGTCTTCTTGGATGTATTTTTTGCTGTGGGATGGGGACAAAAAAATACGGCATTACCAGCAGCAATCATGCCAATTCCATTGCAAATAACCGTTTCTGAAGGATTGGTCGTCGGTGTAATTGCGCCAATGACGCCATAAGGCCCCATTTCAACTAAAGTCAGCCCACAGTCACCACTCCAAGCCTCCGTGCACAAGTCTTCTGTCCCAGGAGTTTTGAAGGCAACAAGCTCATTTTTTATGATTTTATCTTCTACCCGACCCATTCCTGCCTCTTTTACTGCCATTTGAGCCAGCATAGTGGCGTTTTCAAAAGACACATTCCGCATTGCCTTTATTAGTTCTTCCCGTTTCTCAAGTGACAGAGTTCTTAACTCTTTATAGGCCATCCGAGCTGCTGCCACAGCTTCATCAACCGTAGTAAAAATGCCACTATCCTGACAAGGTTGGACTTTTTGATCCAGTCGTGAGACTCCCACTTCTACAAGTGGGAGTGGTACCCCGTACTCTGCTTCGGTGGGGGTAGACTCCCCCACCGAAGTCTCGATGTTCAACTTTGGTTGAACGAGTTCACTCTGTATCTTGGCTAAAACTTCTGATGTTATTTTTACAATCAGGGCTTGATCTACACTCATATATTCTCCTCCTTCCAGTAGTGGCTACTGCTCATCAAGCAGCCATACCGGCCTTAGCAACCATCATATCCTCATCTACGCTGCCACCGCTTACGCCCAATCCGCCGATCATATTTCCGGCCTCAATAATAGGAAATCCACCGCCAAAAACGATTAATCTCCCCCCATTCGCAGTATTGAGACCAAATAGGGGATGCCCTGGCGTTACTAAGGCAGCCGCTTGATCGGTAGGCATTTTCAACGCAACTGCAGTGTATGCTTTATCAAGAGATATTGAAATGCTGGCCAGTAGTGCTCCATCCATGCGGTGTTGAGCAACCAGATTCCCCCCCATATCAACGACAGCGATAACCATAGGTACCCCAATTTCAAGGGCTTTTTCTTCCGCTGCTGCTATCATTTTTTTTGCTTTAGCTAACATACTACATTGATCCTCCTTTACACTATTTGCTTTTTCGCCCTTTAACACAGATAGTACCTTACTAGTAACAGTGCCGACTATTTCTTCTTGCTCTACACATCTGGCTAAAACAAATAACAAGTCTGAAAGGCGATTTAAATATAGTGAAACAGGTACAGTCACTTCCCCTGTTCTTTTAAGACTAACAACACAGCGCTCTGCACGGCGCACAATGGTTCGTGCCAGGTCCAGAGCTGCGCTGGCTGAGGTAGCCCCGGGCGTTACAAAACCTCTTTGCGGAATACGTCTTTGTTCTAAGGAATCAATCAGTGATTCTAGCCCCTCAACATGCTCCGGGGTTATTCGATAGTCAACTGCAGTCATGGTATCTGTCGCCAGATCTGCATTTAAGGAAATTAATTCTACCTGAATTTGATGAATGATATCAATAGCCCATGATGGTTTGATAAGGGACTTTGCTAAGCCCATAGCTGAATTTGCCTCATCTACTGTGCCATAGGCTTCTACCCGCGCATCATCCTTAAAAACCCGTTGTTTGCTCAACAAGCTTGTTTGTCCTTCATCTCCGGTTTTCGTATAAACTTTCATGATATATTACTCCTCGAGTAAATATTTATTTAACTATGATCCTGAACAATCTCTATACCATAATCTCGAGCTACATCTCGGGCTAAAGGAGTGATAATCGTTCCTTGAGAAACA
This sequence comes from Desulfosporosinus sp., assembly GCA_003512645.1. GTDB lineage: Bacteria > Bacillota > Desulfitobacteriia > Desulfitobacteriales > Desulfitobacteriaceae > Desulfosporosinus. Next base: position 20,850 of record DOPS01000240.1, on the reverse strand, counting down.
GTAATACTCTTAAGGCCATTACCTGCAGCAACTTTTATAGCTGCAGCGTCCATCACACTCTTTTTTGCCTGTGGAAGACTTATGGACGTTTTAACCCTACGATCCAATATTTTTTGGCTTCCCGCAGCTAAGTCATCAACTTGCACGAGCCGAATTCCATACCCTTCTACTTTTCGCAAATTTTCTCGCAAAGCTTGCAAGAGTCCTGGAGGGCATTTCCCCATATTCCCCTTTACCCGCCAGCTATCCAGAGGATCTGCTGCATTTATAGCCGCTAATACGGGCTTGCCCAGCATTAAGGCTTGCATTATGAGAGTTGAAGCTAGGGTATCAGACAATGTATAAGCCAACTTGGCAGCCGTATTTTGGGTAAGCACAGGGACGAGGACGATATCGGCCTCCCGCAATAACTTACCTGGATAGGAAGACTGGGTAGTTACCACACTTGTGTCACTACCCAAACAATCTCTAATTCGCTTAATCCCCACAATTTCTTCAGCAGCCGCTGAAAGAACGACCGTTAGCTCAATATTTAGGGCCTGTATTTTCTGAAGTTCTACTAAACTTTGCTCAAGTCCAATCGTTCCCCCGGTAAAAATAGCCAAAGCCTGTTGGGGACGCTGGATAGCTTTGTCGTGAGTAGCCAAAGGCACCTGTCCTAATTGGCGCAATACCTCAGCCGTAACTAATTGCACCAATTTTTCATCCAATCGTGAGACTCCCACTTCTACAAGTGGNNTTTAGTTGAACGAGTTCACTATCCATGCTACACCTCCACGCACTGTGGCAACCTTACTTGATCGCCATTTTTCAGTCCAACGGCGTTAGCCTCATCAGTATCAATATGAAATTCCAATCGAAAACTGGGATGTACGCGTACCAAAACGTTCTTAAAGATACATCCCCGCGGACCGTCAACCTCAGCTACAACACGATCTCCATCGGAAACACCAAACCGCTGGGCGTCATCATGATTCATATGAATATGTCTGGCTGCACAAATCACCCCATCTTTTAGGGTAATTGCGCCAGAGGGACCAACTACAACTAGACCAGCCGACTCAACAATCTGACCCGAATCACGCAAAGGTGGCAAAATGCCTAAATTAAATCCGTCAGTACAAGATATTTCTACCTGTGTAATTTTCCGTAACGGTCCGAGAACCCTAACGCCTTGAAGCACGCCCTTTGGTCCTACAAGAGTAACTGTTTCTTCAGAGGCAAATTCGCCAACCTGCATCAGATCTTTTTTCGGTGTCAGAGTATGACCTCGACCAAACAATATTTCAACATGGTAGGCAGAGAGGTGGATATGGCGATTGGATATACCTACAGGAATGCCCTTTACCGCCCCATCGGCCACTACAGAATTTGAAAAAATGCTTAACACTTGTGTCACAATTTGATCAATCATAAACCTCTCCATCATCTCACCTCATTCTGCCGAAACTTATAAAGAAATATTTTTACATACCCTCAACCTTGGGAAGGATCTTTTCAATATCTGTATGTGGACGAGGAATAACATGAACAGAAACTAACTCACCGACTTTTTGGGCAGCCGCCGCGCCAGTGTCTGTTGCTGCCTTCACTGCCCCAACGTCTCCTCTTACCAAAACAGTCACCAAACCAGAACCAATTTTTTCATAGCCAATTAATATGACATTCGCTGCCTTAACCATAGCATCAGCAGCTTCAATTGCTGCAACTAAACCTTTTGTTTCTACCATTCCCAGTGCTTCTCCGCGCATATCTATTCAGCCTCCTCATTATTTTTTCCAAAGTGAATACATGTTACCTTGGGATCACCCTTTTTGCGGTGACAGGCTGGATCTCTACAAAAATTGCAAAGTACAGCTGGATTTTTGCCCTGCTCGACACTAGAAACAACTCCAATGGGCTCTTTATCCAATTGTAAGACTCCTACTTCTTTAAGTNNGAGAGTATCGCCGAGCGCCTTTCTCAATAGGAATACTTGGTGCGAAGGAGGTAGAGTCCCCAACTTCAAGGATTTTACCCTCATTATCTGTAGACTCCTGAATATCAATGACCATTTCCGAAGCTACCTGAACTTTCCTATTTGAGGTTTCCTTTGTGGTCAAAACAGAAGACAACTGTTGATGAGGCCGTGGTATAACATGAGTAGCCACTACCTTATTAACCTTTCCAGCAGCTATCCTACCTGCCTCAACTGCCACTTTAATAGCTCCAACGTCGCCACTAAATTTGACAAGCACCATTCCCTTGCCTTTAGTCAGTTCATACCCGATTAACTCAATATTGGCTGCTTTGAGTGCCGCATCAGCCGCTTCAAGGGCCGCGACCAATCCAACTGTTTCAATTAACCCAATCGCATTTCTGACCATGTTTCACCTCCCCATGGCCTTGGTCAGTTTCTCGAAGAACTTTCTGAACGATACCATAAACTAAGTTATACAGTAGACTTGAATCCACAAACTGGGGAGCGAGATCTTCCAAGGGCTGTTCTTTAAAGGGAATGCCTTTGACTAGACGAGCTGCATTACAGCCGAAATGACGCCATTGTATAGGTGTTCCCGGAACATTTAGGGCGAATAGAGGGTGCTGATCAGGCAACTTGAAATAATGAATACATAAACCATCTGCCCCGATACCTAATCCCACCCCAAGTTTTGAAGCGCAAGCCCCTTGAAAAGCCAGAGCAACTGCATCGGATTCCTTAACCTGTACTACTAAGCTAGGTATTCCCTCTTCTTCCAGGCCTGCTTGCACTTCTCTGATTTTATCTTCCCAGCACGTGTGGGGGAAAACATGAATCAGCACACAAGGTTTAACTGATGCTCCGTTGGGTAGCATTCTTTTCACGCCTCTCCGCCAAGATAGGATAGTACCAGTCCGGTAGCCACGGCATTTCTAGGACCTTCTGAACCCCGAATATTTCCCCGTCCGCAGACAATCCCATACTCAGCCAAGGCATCAGTCACCATATCCGCCACTTCAAAATCCAAAGCTGATCCTCCTACCAAAACAACAAAATCCATATGACGTATATTGCCTGTAGGGGCCACCCGCGCTAGAGACCGCAAGGCATTTGTAACAAACACCCGTTTTTTGGCCTCCCGACGCACATGACGAACCTTATCTAAGGGATGATTTGTGGGAATAGGAACCATTTCACCTGCTTTTAGAATCACCACACGGGAAAAAACCTCAGGCGGAAGATGTTGCTCATAAAACCGCACCGTCCCATCCTCTAACCGTATATGAAATAAACTTTCGACTTTAGCCAGAGGGTATTTCTTGATGTCTTCTGATAGATCAAAATCATTGAGTCCTAATTCGGAATTGATGAGCATCGTGACCATATCACCAGCTCCAGCCAAATGGATAGCTAATACCCTCTCTTCCCTGGTGATAATGGCCGCATCAGTCGATCCACCGCCCATATCAAGAATTGCAAGGGGTTTATCTGTACCCGGAGTCGTAAGGGCACCACGAATTGCCATATTGGCCTCCACTCCCGCAATCACAACTCGAATACCGAGATTTTTGCTTAACTGGTCGGCGATCTGTTGCATGGGAAGGCGGCTCGTTTTTACCATAGCCGACAAAGCCACCGCATTTTCTAGCGCGAATTCTCCGGCTAACCCACCCTGCACTTTTTGAGGTACAAATGTATCGACTGCCAGCAAATCTTGAATTTTCATTTCTCCCAGAGGTTGGGATGTAAGTTCACTCATCACTTGGCGAACTCTTTCCAGCATCCCGCTAACGTTGGTTCCAGCTTCCCCCTGTACGTCAAGAACCGGTTGTACCCGTTCCACTGTTGCCATTATTTTTGCAGCACCAGCATCGACATCGATATCAGCCTTACCTTTTTCTCCCAAGACTGTGATAAATCCAGCCGATATAGTCCGGGCCTTGACATCCCCTGCTGGTGTACGCACAACGACTGCCGATCGATTGCCAATCAGAGCCCGGGCAATAGGGACCACCATCTTGGTCTCCTCAGCAGATAACTTAAACACAGTTGCAATTCCATAGGGATTAGATAAGGTTGTAATGGTTTGCCCCGCTTCAGCCACTTCCACTGCTGCCATCATGCCAAGGGGAACCTTATCAATCAGGGTCACTTCGTCCACTACCGGTATGATTCTCTTGAGCCGATTAGCAATCAGCACCGCATCATCTTGCTTAACGATGACTCCTTGAACATCAATCCCTCGGGTCATAGCCTCATTAAGAGCATCAGCTGCTTCTTGAAAATCAATGCCTGCGGGAATAACACAAAGGACCTTCTCTCCGGTAATAATACCAACCAGTTGACTTAACCACACTGTTGTTCCAACCCCTAAGCCCACCCCGCCAGGTGTCGATGGATTGTGACCAATCATCGTTGATTCGGTAATAATGGTTTCGGTAATGGTTTCCATTGCCAAATCCCCAATGACCGGTGTTGCTTCATTTAGCCGTATTTCATCCAGATCATTCATCTTAAGTCCAGATTTTTTCAAAGCCTCTTCCAGAGCAATGACAATTCCCGGTACGTTAGCTACTGTACCTTTGATACCAGTCGTTTTTATGATACTGCTGGCTAAATAGTTAATTAAGCTTAATGAGTCAAAAGTGGCTAAACAAACCTCCGTTGTGGAATTCCCGATATCCACACCCGCTACGATCGTCATGAAAATCCCACCCTACTCCGCTCTGAGACGATTCCGGCGTTCGTAAACCCCTGCAGCCTCTCTTACAAAGGCGGCACTTATGGTTGCCTTATATTTAGTTTCCATTTCCTCAGCAATAAGGATTAATTCCGCTTTAGTCGATCGATAGGGACGAAGAGCATTATACATTTCAAGTATTCGGTTATCAGGGATAGCCGTTAATTCTGCCGCTCTGCGCAAATTATTGGCCAGCTGGGTTCTCCCCACACCATCCGCAATATCAGCCTGCATGCGAAGTGTCTCTGGAGCAATACTCACATCTTTAGGCGTTACCTTACCATTTAAGACGTTCTCCAGGGTAATGTCTGAGAGCTTTTTACCCGTAGGAGTTTTCAATAATTCTGGTCGTTTGGCAGCCAAAGGGTAATCATGGTCTGGATTTAATCCTTGTAATGTACCCTTTGAAGGAGGCAAGGTGGTTTGTGGTGCTTGAGACATGGACTTTAAAACTTCACGGACCATATTTTCGATCAATTTTTCTTGAGACATTTCTATCACCTCCGCTTAATTAAAATTCACTTCAAGTTCGACCGGTTTAGTTCCAGGAACCACGTGTTCCGTTTCTTTAATATGAAGCACTGCTGCTTTTGCCTGAAACTTAGGCCGTGCCATCTGATCATTTTTCGTTGGCACCGGAGTTGGGGATTCTCCTTTGGCATACTTAGCAGCATTACCGCCAATAGCCCGATAAGCTGCCAAATCCAGCAAGGGCGACTGGGAAAATAGTTCCAGATTACTCAAGGGTGGCAAACCTTTTTGGTGAATGACTGTCGTTCCTCTGGACTGTATCCCAATAGCAATTCCCGAGCCACTCAGCTTAGTAGCGTCATGGGCGGCAAAAGCCACATCAGAAGTACGTATTACCCTGATCACACGGGCATGTAAACCTTGTTCCTCAATACCAGCAATCATTTCCCGCAGTACATCGCCGTGAGGAACATTCACGATGGTTTTATTTTGATATTTGCCAAAGGCTGGAGCTAAAGCAATCACCACTTCATCAGCCCTCGTACCAAGGCGTGCTTCGCCTTTTTCCACCAAAGTCATCGGATGCCCAGCGACCACTGGTTTTGCACTTTTGGATTGTTCAATTCCTGGCATCCCTTGTATCACCTGCACTATAATTTCACGAATCATTTGCGCATTAACTTCCATTACAATCCACCTCTCTTCCTGACTCAAACGTCAAAATCAGACGGTTTAATGGCCTGACTGATGGTTTTAATTTCATCCCAACGTTCATCGCTGATGCGATAACCAGTTCCTGGACCACGATAGTCATTCCGGCTGTTGACTGCACTTATAACATTAAAGTCTTTATCAAGAATGGCCGATGTATGGAGATAATCTCCTGAAATACGTTGTTTTAAAAGATTCAGTATATGGTCAGCTAAATCACTAAAACCGTTTTTAGCCAAAGCTTTAACGATATCCAGACCAGTAATTCCGCGACTCATCAATTCTTGAGCGGCTTTTAAATCTTCAACTACGTTACGTTCAGGCATATCCTTACTACCATGTGCATAGGTTGCGGCTTCGACTTCTTCATCCTTGATTTCCGGGAAGCCAAGTTCTTTAAACACAGCCTGCAATGCCCGGGCAGCTTTATTACGAACTGCGATAGCTTGTTCCTCGGAAATTGGTCTTAGTCCACCATCGACTTTCAAGTCACGCTGAATGATATTCCAATCGTCATAGTCTTCAACATCCCAGTTCGAACCAGCAAACATATTGTCATAGTTGGGAATGCCTCCAAAACCAGAACAGATGAAGTCAGTGCCGGGGAGCATTTGCATTAACGTACGAGCAGTACGTCGAATATCGGAATGAGTAAATGTCTGGTCATTACTGGATGCAACTTCCAGATCCAGCATCGTGGTACATAAATTTTCTGCCAACACCGTACGAATACCCGATGGAACAGCAGCCGGTACACCAATACAACTTACAGATCCGTTCTGCAATCCCTGGACACCAGCCCCCCGTGTAACCATAATGCAACGAATTTCTAAATATAGCATGGATTTACCCTCTGCATAACCCATCTGCACTTCCGAACCGGTACCGGAAGTAAACCTCATTTTCAGACCCCGCGAAGCATAGGCCGAAGCAAGAAAGCCTTTTGACCAAGGTGTGTCATCACCGTCGACAAACACATTTTCTGTACCGTATACCGAAATGGTTTCCGCATACGCAGTAATACCACGCATGCCAAGCTCTAACTCTGTCGCTTCTTCCAGCGCACACTGAATCAAGGTACCGCCCCGACCAGTCTGACCACCAATCAGAAGTGCCAGGGCATTGAAGGGTGCATACCTGACGACCGCCACTGTAGTTTCCATTTCATCAAATCCGCGCATTGCTGCTTCCGCTCCGTCCGCAGCAATCAGTACTGGATTGTCCTTAATGTTAGTAATATGGCACTGATTAGAGGGAATTTTACGGGCCCGCATTTTTTGCATGGCCATCATCATTTCGACTACATTCATGGTGTTGAACACAGCCACAAGTTTAGCGACTGTTAATCCACGAACAAGATTTACTATTTCTTCTCTTGAGACATTAATATCTACAAGCATCTTGGCGATATCGTTATTATCCATAGCCATTGACTTTTCGGCTACCGTCACATCAATGGCGTAATCCGCAATAAATTGTTCAATAAAATCAAACTTACTGCGAGATACCCCGTCCATTTCGACGATTTTCCCATTTTCAATTTTTATACTAGGCTCCGGGTCATTGGGGCTGCCCATGGCTATTAGACCCACCTCTGGCCATTCTTCTACGAAACCGTCCTGATTGACAGGGCGGGCAGCTAATACCTCAAATCGTTTTGACCTTTTCATTATTTCTCCCCTCCCTACTCTTAGATATATGGTGTTGTTACTGAAGGAGCTGGACCAGCCATTGCTTCCAGCAGTTTCTGACCCGCTTCTTTTGCTGCTAAGACCGATTGGCGTACTGCCCCGGAATCCCCGGTCACCATAAGAATTGCCTCGTTGGAGTGGCTACCACCCCCAGGGCTGGCATATCCAACTATTTCAACATTTGCTGTTTTAACAGCAACATCAGACATTAGCACTCCGATGGCTGCAGGAGCGCCGACAATCAGGCCAAAAGCTTTACCAACTGGTGCGCCGAAAGCTTTATTGACAGCAAAACTTGCCCGAGCAGTATACTGCATTTCAAGATGTCCTGCATCATTGGCATACACATCCCCAAAGGTGCGATCAAGTTCTTTCAAGGCGACTTCAATTGCCCGGCGAGCGTCTGAAACTTCTTCAGCACCAAAAAGAATCAAACAACCGTGTCCGGCTCCACCTTTAGTGTCCCTGGGCAATTCAATGCTGACAATTTCAGTATTAGTAGCTTTAACTGCTTCATCTGCGGCCATAATATGAGGACCAGCTCCAGTACGGGCACCAAGGATCCCAATAGAACGATATTTTGGATCTATCTTCATCTTTTCATGCAACATGGGATCAACGTTGGCTATAACCAGTCCAATGGTATCGCCGATTGCAGTACCGACATACTCAGTCATGCCGATGTTTACGACCGCTTTGGTTTTTTCCTGTCCCGTCTCGTCAGGAACTTGGCTTTCCATACGTTTTTTTATTTCGTCCATGACCTTGTCAATTAACTGTTCTTGCATAAAAACTTACACCTCCAAATTAATTCCTATTTGACTTTGGGAAGAATTTTCTCCACATCTGTATGTGGACGAGGAATAACGTGAATGGAAACAACATCGCCCACTTTCCGAGCGGCGGCGGCACCCGCATCTGTTGCTGCTTTTATAGCACCAACATCGCCTCGAACCATCACCGTTACTAAACCTGAACCGATTTTTTCATAGCCGATTAATACGACATTAGCTGCCTTTACCATTGCATCAGCTGCTTCAATAGCCCCTACCAATCCTTTGGTTTCAATCATACCTAAGGCCTCACTCATAATTTGAACCTCCCCTCCTCAAAATAAAAAAACCTATATAAATAGTAGCTTTTTCTATCCATTTTTACTTCAGCATATATTGCTTACCCACTGGATATATTTGCGGTGTTCGTTGTAGATATTTATCCCAAATATTGGACCGAACTATTTTTATAAGACTTTATTGTTTTCTATCCACTGTTTTTTTTACAGAAAAGCAAAAAAGGACTGTTTGACCACAGTCCTTTTCGTTTGAATTATGCTTTTTTATAATCTGCTGCTACTTACAATAATCCTCTATACTTCACCTTCATCCAATCGTGAGACTCCCANNCTTTAGTTGAACGAGTTCACTGCCAGTCTTTTTTTGACGCATCTCCTTACGATACTGATTAGGTGTCAGATCAGTCGCTTGGCGAAATACGCGACAAAAATAACTAGCATCTTGATAACCTACCTCTGCAGCGATACGTACTACATTATAATCTGGATTTTGCAACATCAACTTTGCTCTATCAATTCTAACTTTCGTTATAAAATCTACAAAGTTGCAACCCTTTTCCTGCTTAAATAATCGACTAAAGTAAAAGCGACTTAAATGTACAGTTTCTGCAACTTCTTCTAATGATATATTTCTATGGCAATTTTCCTTGATATAATCACACGCACTATTCGCAACTCGAATATTAATGCTGCTTCTATTTTCCAACATGTTGTCCATAACGCAATCTAAGGATTCCAACATCCACTGTTCCACCTGTTCTTTAGAACAACACCCCATTAAAACATTGATACTATTAAAATTTAACAAGGTCAGCTGGTCTAAATTAGCACCCCCTTCTACAGCCGCTCGGGATAATACGATCAATAATTCGAGGACACAAGCTTTCACGGTCTCAATGCTAGCGTTACTCACAAATATTTCACTCAATAACTTACTCAGGGCCTGTTTAGCCTGTTTTCTGTCCCCACAACGAACCTTATCCAATACTGTCCGCTCGTAATGAAAAGGATAATTGAAGGGTCCTGTACTTAGATGAGGTATATCTTCAACATGAATGATTTGATTATCCCCAAGATAAAACCTCTGCCGCTGGGCATTCAAGGCTTCGCGGTAAGACTTCTGTATATCCAATGGATTATCGTAATAACGTCCAATTCCAACCGTAATACTAGTATTCATAGATCGAAGAATACTATCTCTTATATTTGTCGCTATTTTATGCACATCATTTTTTATAATTTTTGGTGTATCTACTTCCTTAAATCCTAATAAAATAATCAAATTGTCACTGCTAAAGGGAGTAACCAAGCCATTATCACCCACGACACTGCAAATCAGCTGATAAACTCGCTGTTTTAACATTTGTTTTTCCAGTTCAGAATCACTATAGGTGAGTTGCTTAAAATTATCAATATCCACAACTAAGGCGACCCCAGGATCAACTTTCATCCCCAGAAACGTCGATCGTTCCCAAAATTGTTCCAGTTCCATAATGTTACCTGAAATCAAATCATATACAAACGACATTTGGATAAATGGCATGGCGTCTTCTACGTTTTTACGTAAGAGAGCTTCTTCCTGTTGCTTTAACTGTATCACGCTAATTTTGCTTATGATAGTCCGTAAAGTGGACAGTAAATCATTAGGGCGTACCGGTTTTAGCAAGTATCCCTCAGCACCTATTGTTAGGGCCTGCTTAGCGCTATTAAAATCGTCCATTGCTGTAAGCATGATAACGCTGACATTGGGAAGCAAGTCCAATATACTTTTGGCAGCTTCCAAACCGTCTATTCCAGGCATGCGGATATCCATCAACACAATATCTGGTTTTTCACTTTTAGCAATATTAATAGCACTGGCACCATCCCCAGTATCACCGACTACTTGAATGTCGGGGAAATTTTTCTCTATTATAAACCGTAGGGCTTGTCGTTCTAATTGTTCATCGTCTGCAATCAACAATCGATACATTCTTATTCTCCTCTTATATGTTATGCCCGGCAGTCTGGGAGACGAATGTAGTTGCTGGTGCCTTCACCAACTTTACTTTCTATCTCTAGACCGTATTCAGGACCAAAATGATGCTGAATACGTTTATGAACATTAATGATTCCCAGACCAGTCGTTTGCCCATGAGTTATAGTTCGTTTTTCAGCACGGAAGATACTGCGAATGCGTTCCATAGGTACTCCGACTCCGGTATCGGTCACAATGATAATAATTTGCTCTCCTTCGATCCGTCCACTAACAAAGATCTGCCCGCCATCTACCTTTTTTTCAAGTCCATGAATGATGGCATTTTCGATGATTGGCTGCAAGGTAAGAGCCGGAATCATTATTTTCAATATTTGAGGATCTATATCGATGAATGATTGAATACGATCCCCAAAACGCACCTTTTGGATCAATAGATAGTCTTTGGCGGATTTTACTTCTTCTTCCAAGGTTCGCAGAACGTCAATATCCTGTAAATTGTCCCGGAGCAAATCAGATAAGGCATAGACGACTTCCTGAGTTCTGCTGGCTCCTTCCAAAAGAGCCAACCGAGCAATGGTATTTAACGCATTGAATAAAAAGTGGGGATTGACCTGAGCTTGTAGTGCCTTCAATTCGGTAACACGCAACGTGGCTTCCAAGTGGGCTTTAGCTTTTACTTCTTTCACGAGTTGCTTCTGAGAAATATTGGAAACCCCGATTTCCACAATATAATTTGTCATACTATAGATGAGATCGGCTGCGGCCTTGAGCCTTTTTTCTGGCACAACTTCGATGACATCAAAAAACTCTGACAAAACTTCCGTCTCCATACCCAAACCAGACACGCAACGAAACATTTCTGCTTTAGCATCATAATCTTCTTTTTCTAAAATAACTTGCCCGGCAAGAAAAGCGCCGATGTATTGGTCTTGTACAATGATAGGTGCAGCCAAATCCGTTAATCCACTGTGGCATAGATACACAACAGGCTTTTGCTTGTCAATGTTCTTTCTGCTCGCTCGACCGGCTCGATCATCACAACTAATACATCCTGATAGCCCCTGGGGATAGGAACGGATATATGTACAAAACTTGGTAAAATTGCTTGGTTCAGTAATAGGGTTCCCCTCAACGTCGACAATTACTGCTGCCAATCCGGTTGCTTCCGAAAAATGATCTTGGATTTCCTGCAAAATCTGGATATTCACAATTTGACCTAAGACAGATCGGCTCAAAGCTTCCATCTGAATCCCCCCTCGTAAAACTATAGCATTTTAGTTACGAGATATCCATTTATTACTACTCCTTCTATAAGAAGGAGTATTTGATATAGCACAGACTATTTCCTGCAAGAAGCAATAATTTGCTATATTATAGCAAACTAATATTATTCGTTGGATGTTCGATAATACTTTCACAGTCAGAGTCTCTCTGCCTTACGTACTCTCTATATAACTATTTTGCCCTCATTGCCACAACTACGTCCATCCTTGTAGCGAATGCCCTTAAAGATGAGGGGTACTTGGAAAATCTTCAGTGTTTTCTATGTAGTTACATAAAAACAATAATGTTCTATGTTGTCACAAAATAATCCAAAGGAAAAAGAATAAACTCGTCAAACTAAGTTTATAAGAAAAACTAGCATAGAAACAAAAATACTATGTTTAGTATTATGGGGGGGATTCCCATGTGGCTTGGCAAAGTTGTAGGAACTGTCGTGGCCCCAACTAAGAATGAAAGCTTAGTTGGATGTAAACTCTTAGTGGTTCAACCTTTAAATTTAGATGGCATGAATACAATCAGCCTGCAGGTTGCTGTAGATACTGTAGGCGCTGGAAACGGAGAGAATGTTTTAGTAACCTCCGGAAGTTCCGCCCGCCATGTCATGGGAAATGATAACAGTGCCGTAGATGCCGCTATCGTCGGAATTGTAGAGAATATTGATCTTGAGGGTATTTCCAAAGCACAATATTGGGTGCAGAAAGGATAGTGCTCTAATATCAAAGCTTGGTTTTAAGAAGGAGAATTTTATGCTGACAACCTATAAAACGCTGGAAGATAAGCTCCAAGAAGTATCATGGGATCCCTTGGCTAAAGGAGTTTGGATTAAACTAGTCAACCCAACATCTGATGAAATCCGACAAATGTCAGCTACAGTCCCGATACCGGAGCATTTTTTTCGTTTTGCAGTTGATGAAGATGACAGTCCACGGATTATTTTGGGTAAAAACTGTATTCTTGCCATAATTAGTGTTCCTGTTTCTCATGGTGCTGATCGATATGAGACCAGCCCGCTCAGTATTATTTTAACACCAGAATTAACCATAACCATAAGTGAAGAACTGATACAAGTACTTCCAGATAGCAACGATAGCAGTAGGTTTTTTTTCGATACAACGAAAAGGACCCAATTCTTCTTTCAAATTTTGTATCATGCCGATACAGTCTTTTTGAAATTTATTCGGCATATTCGCCAGCGAACAGATGCGATTGAGATTCGCCTACGCAAGTCAACCAATAATCGAGAAGTATTCCAACTTCTTGATCTTGAAAAAGGCTTAACCTACTTTACTGCAGCCCTACGTGGCAATGTGATTGTCGCGGAAACAATCCTCCGCATGCGATCTGACCCACAAATGCGATATCTTCTAGAGATGCATGAAGAAGATGAGGATGTTTTGGAAAGCGTTATTATCGAAAATAAGCGAGCTTTGGAATTAGCTCAAACTTATAGTTACATCATGAGTAGTATGATGGATGCATTTTCTTCGGTCATTAACAACAATTTAAATCAGATTATGAAATTTTTAGCTTCTGTAACAATTTTACTAGCTATTCCTACAATGATCTCGAGTTTTTGGAGCATGACGCTCAAGGTACCTTGGCAGGGTACAGAGATAGGATTTTGGATAGTTCTTTTGCTGGCACTTATCACAAGTAGTACTATGGGTATTATTCTTCGAAAAAAAGGAATGTTCTGATGCTCCTGCATATGTTCTGAATTTCAGAGGTCTAATTCTCAGCAGCTTGCTGCGAGGAGTTTTACATACAAAGAGTGGTCCAATGTCCCGATATTGAAGGGCTTTGGGCCACTTTTGCATCTTCACAAGGACTTTCAGCCACTTGTCAAACTATTCGGACAAATAAATCCTACTTTATATGTAATAATCACAATTATGGAATTTATAGGTGATTGCATGGAAAATCCCAGGCTTTGGTAAGGCAATAATGTAGTATATACCGGCAAATTAATGTACAGGTATTTATCCAAATTGGAGGTACTATATCAATATATTTTAAATTAAATGATTGTGAAGAAAGGAGCGACTATTCAGCAGTAAGAAAAAAGATCACAAGATAATCGTAAAATAAGGAGGGTTCAAATTATGGTTACTCCATATTTAGGGGAATTTCTAGGTGTAACTACGCTTATTATTTTTGGAAACGGCGTAGTCGCCAACTCGTGCCTCGCAAAATCAAAGGCTGAAGGCGCTGGTTGGGTGAATATCATTGCCGGTTGGGCAGTCGGTGTTATGATGGGTATTTTTGTTGCGATTGCCTGCGGTGCGCAAGGTGATCTTAACCCAGCAGTAACCTTTGCGAAACTCTTAAATGGGGTCTATTCAGTAAAGGACGCCCTAATTCTCATGTTTTTAGAAATAGCGGGCGGCGTTGCCGGTGGTTGTATCACTTGGTTGCTCTTCCGCGGTCACTGGGAACTTACGGAAGATAAGGCTACAAAATTGGGAGTTTTTTGTACCTTTCCAGCAGTCCGAAATTATGCGCAAAACCTGTTTTTTGAAATCATTGCTACAATCATGTTAATATTCGGGGTTTTTGCTATTTTCTCAAAAAGCGTAGGAGTCATGACCCCTGGCTATGGTCCTTTCATGGTCGGCCTTTTGATTTTCGGATTAGGTGCCTGCCTGGGTGGTCCCACAGGATATGCCATGAACCCGGCTCGTGACTTAGGCCCCCGAATTGCTCATTTCATATGCCCCATTGCTGGCAAAGGAGATTCCGATTGGGCATATTCATGGGTCCCTATTGTTGGCCCCATGATTGGCGGGGCGATTGCATTTGCTTTAGCCAAGGGTGTTGGAATTCTCTAAGCTATCCTGAAAACACTGATAATGTAATTAAAACCTAAAGGGAATATATTTAAAATATATTCCCTTTAGGTCATCCATTGAGGTAGGCAACCGTTGGCATGGTATCAATTTGAATTTTCCCCAAAAGGTCATTAACTAACACGTCTAAGTTCTTCTTGTTCACCAGAACAAAGAATATGTCACTACTTCTCGCTTATACTCGCTCCTGAATATTATTATCTTCTGGTAAATATTGATAATAACCTAGGTTAATAGTATTATAGAGTTAAGAGCGGAGGCTGATTCACTATGAGTAAGAGTAAAATATACTTAGATACATCGGTAATAAGCCATTTAGAAGCTATGGATACCCAGGAAAAAATGCAAGATACCCTGCAATTGTGGCAGGAGCTAAAAAAGGGCCAATATATCGTGACTATTTCAGACCTTACTCTTGCTGAATTGACCAAATGCCCTGAACCAAAACGCACACTTCTTTTTAAGTACTTAAGTCAAATCGATTACGAAGAAATACAGGAGACCCTGGAAACGATTACTTTGGCAGATGAGTATATAAAGTACGGGGTATTAAACGCCAAAAGCAGGGATGATTGCCGCCATATAGCTGTTGCAACCATAGTTGGATGTAAGTATATTATAAGCTGGAATTTTAAACACTTTGTAAATATCAAGACCATTAATAAAGTACAGGCAGTAAATAAGTTGCTGGATTATAATGAAATTAGCATATTACCACCATCTATGATGCTGGAAGGAGAGGAATAATAATGGGTAGTAAGAAATTTACTATTGATGACATTCACCAAATAAGATATAAGAACTACGAGAACACTAAAAGTCTTAAACCGGAGGAACTGATTGAAAAAACCAAGTGTGAAGCCGAAGAAAGCAAAAAACTTATTGAAGAATTAAGGAAAAAAACTTCAAAAGTAAGTTGCCATTAAGATTAACAATATTAGCTCTTCCTTCACAACAAGGAAGGGCTTTATCTTTAGGCTGTGCATCTAAGGGAATATTACGGTTCGACTTTGTTCTAATTTTCACTGTTCTTGCCCTTCCCTTATATTAATATTTACCAAAAGAAAAAACGGTAAGTCTGATATAGAATCAGACTTACCCGTTTGGATTTTTTTGTTAACGCCAACCCAACAGCAAAAACTCTCTTAGGATTTGACCTCTTATGACCATTGAAGTCTCCGAACTTGCATACTTTTTGATTAAGAATGTTTAAAGGAGGCAACGCTTTTTTTTATAAGATTAATCGCCGTTTGTGGTCGAGTTGCAATCTTTTGAGCCAAGGATTGAGAGAATGACACAACATGCTCATGCGGCACGTGTGCGGACATGTGTAATGTTACCAGCCCCGATGATGTGTCGCAAATGGTAATACAAACTGTCTACACCTGAGTTTATTTTTTCACCCTACACGTTTCTTGTGCTGCAAACCTTAAAACGTTCCACTTCTTGCTTAAGCTGAGATGCGTTTTGCGCTAGGGTCTGCGCCGCTGCAGCTACAATTTGCATTGTTGCCGACACTTCCGTGGTTGACTCTTTAATCGTATCTGCTGTGCCGGCCGCCTCTTCTGAAATCCGCATCACCGTACTAACACTGCGGGTCATCACCTCCATATTTCCGAGCATCTGTTCACTAGAGGCCGCAATATCTGAAATATTGTCAGATACCTCCTTGGTAGAATTGACGATATCGGCCAAGGTTTCCTGAGCCAAATGAATCGTAGAAACACTTTCTTTTACCATAGAAGCAGTCTTCATCATTCCTTGTACAGCATCATTGACACTTCCTTGAATCAGGGTGGTGATTTCTGTAACTTCTCGTGTTGAGGTGGCCACACTTTCTGCAAGTTTTCGAATTTCGTCCGCGACTACGGCAAATCCCCGGCCATGCTCACCTGCTCGCGCCGCTTCGATCGCAGCATTAAGCGCCAAAAGATTTGTTTGCTGAGCTACCTGGGCAATTGCCTCAGTGATCGAACCGATTCGATTCGATTGATCAGCTAAATTCTCAATCGTACTAACGGATTTACTCACAGATTGATTGGTTACCTCCATTGCCTGCACAATCACGGAAAGCTTATTTAATCCTTCTGTAGAATATTGCTCGGATTTCACAGCCTCGACGGAAACGGACATGGCCCTTTCTGCGATCATTTGTGCTGCATTTTCAAGTTCCGTTACCATTACCTGCATCTGTTGCAGGGTTCTTGCTTGGTTTTTTGCCTCAACGGCCATTTGGTTTGTATTATCGGCAACTTCCGTGTTTGACGCCGTCACTTGTTGAGCACTAGCCGATAATTCTTCAGACGAAATAACCCAAGAATTCGTCATCTCGCGAATTTTTCGGATAATACTCTCAAAGTTATTCATCATATCATTAAATGAATACCCTAATTCTGCTACTTCACTATTTTTCACCACTTCAACTCGTTGGGTCAAATCTCCTTGGGCTACATCAATAATCCCTTTTTGCATGGCATAGATGGGCAATAAAAAGCGACGATAATTTTTTAAAGAAGCAATGATTCCTATGAGAACGCCTGAAAGCAAAAAACATAGCAATAAAATCACCGTTTTTTCCCATTCAAGCTTCATAAGATATACGATTATAACTCCCAAAGCAGAAACCATAGGAACAACTGTAATTAAGGTTTTCCAAATATACTTGACTAGACTGATGTTATTCTGCTTTCCCTCTTTGATTAGTCTCTCGTTGCTTTTCACGGAGTTTTCTCCTCCTTAAGCAAGTTAGGATCCTGTACCTACCCTGCACGTTTTTTAAGCTGTTCCCACCCATAAACATAGTGTAATTTTAAAAAGAGTACACCCGGATGTATCTTCTGATTGCCAAAATTTGACGCACTTAAATATACACTTTCAGCGGGCTGATGCTTTTCAACTTGATGATGCAACTGCTCTCGAATTTCTTGACAACGTTTGACTGAATTTTCCTGAGGAGCCCCGTGAGCGGGAAAATAGGTTTGGGCTTGAAGTGCTTCAATAACTGCCAAACTATCAAGATAACTCGGCAATCCACTCACGACTTGGTTCCCCTCCTGCCAAATTCCTGGATAGGGTATCTCATCCGGTAGAAGCATATCACCCGAAAAAAGAAGACGATCTTGCTCATTATAAAACGACATATGTCCTGCGGTGTGACCAGCCGTTAAAAAAGCCCTAAGAAAATTGTCTCCGGCCATAATCGACTGACCAGGCTCGATTAAACTGACCTCATCTGGCAAGGCGCTTAACATCCGAAAATACTCAAACACTTTTATCATTCCTGAAATTTCATTTTTCGGAACTCCCCACTCTTGAGTAGCCCAGTCCTTCAACTTTCCGAAAGCATGCCCCTGTATAAAACTAAACCATTCTAGGTAATCTCTGGAACCCACAAAAATCTGGGCCCCTTCTTTAGCAAAACTTGCTGCTGCTCCAGCATGATCAACGTGCCAATGAGTCACTAAAACCTGTTCCAGTCGCTTTATGCCCACCTGTTTCATGCCTTCATGAACCGCTTCGATGACATTCGGCGTATTGGTCCCTGCATCGATAAGCGTTGGAACTTCACCATCGATCAGATAAAGGTTGACTGAATCAACATTAATGGGCACTTGGACTTTAAGCAAATAGACATTTTTTGCGACTTCTTTTATTTCAGGCATTAGATTCTCTCCAATCAAAAAATGAATAGCTATTCATTGTCATTGATCATTAAATGTTATACAATGGTAATAATATAGATGTTAATTAATAATAACAATTTAGCACAAAAGGCCATGTCTTAAGACGATGGCCTTTTTTATTGCAGAATCTTAGGAAAATTCAGATGGAGAGAGTCGACCTTACCGATACTTTTGATTAACTCAAAGAAAGGGGCATGGCCCCTTTCTTTTACATACCTTAGTAGTTAATTGGATAAGCCTCTTTTTTGATGATATATTCTGCGATTTCTCGGCGTAAACCAATCATATCAATGTTGGGACGACGGACAAGCTTGCGCATTCCTGCCATAACAGTACTGAGGGAATCCCCTTTCTCGACTGCACAGAGAACTTCTTTAGCTTGTTGCTCAAGAATATTAAATGCTGCATAAGTTCCTGCAGTTGCAGCCTTCTCGACAAATGCTTTATGCTCATCAGATACGTCAAGGTTTTGAACTTTCTGAGCTCTAAGAACTCCACTTTCCATGGCATAGACTTGGAGTACCATCTCTGCCATGCCAGTCAGAACGTATTGATTATCTTTTAAAGCCATACCCAAATTCTGAGCTGCAAGCCCGGCCGCCATTAAGCACAATTTTTTGGCCTTTTGCGTCAGTTGGTTTAGTCCTGCTAATCCTTCTGCATCCCCACCTAATCCACTTGACATCAAGTCCTTGCTCACGGCTTGAGCTGCTTGTAGCAATGGAAGTTCCCCTGTCATTGCTCTTTTTAGGAGTGTAGCCGGTACAAGCAGTCGATTAATTTCGTTCGTTCCTTCAAACAAGCGATTGATACGGGAGTCACGATACATCCGTTCAATCGGGTATTCCTTAATAAAACCGTAACCACCATGAATTTGAACTCCTTCATCCACGGCGAAATCTAAAACTTCAGATGCGTAGACTTTATTAAGGGAACATTCAATGGCGTATTCCTCTAAAGCCTTACCCGCCTCTTTACGGCAATCGCTAGTCAGATCGAGTCCATGGAATCCACTCTCCATAAGACCTGCAGTACGATAAACAACACTCTCAGCCATATACATCTTAATAGCCATTTCAGCAAACTTATTTTGAATTGCTCCAAATGTGTTAAGTTCTAACCCGAATTGCTTACGCTCCGAGGCATATTTTAGGGCTGTTTCCATAACAGCATGAACAGCTCCGATTGCTCCAGCAGCCAGCTTAAAGCGGCCAACATTCAAGATATTGAAGGCAACAACATGTCCACGACCGAGCTCTCCTACCACGTTTTCTACAGGTACCAGGACATCTTCTAAGATAACTTGACGAGTAGAAGACCCTTTAATCCCCATCTTTTGTTCTTCAGGTCCAAAGGACAGACCTGCATATCCGCGTTCAACGATGAAATTGGTCATTTTCCCATCTACTTTAGCATAGACCAGGAAGACATCCGCGAAACCAGCATTAGTGATAAATTGTTTTGTGCCGTTCAGACAATAGTGGGTTCCCTCTGCATTGAGAACAGCCGTGGATTTTGCACCCAAAGCATCGGATCCTGAACCAGGTTCAGTTAAACAGTAGGCTGCCACTTTAGTACCGTTAGCAAGTCCGGGGAGATACTTAGCCTTTTGCTCAGGTGTACCAAAATAAACAATCGGTAAGGTACCAATTCCGGTATGCGCTGCATAAGCAACTGCAAATGATCCACCACGAGGAACTTCCTCACCCACCACGACTGTGGAGGCTTTATCCATAGCCAAACCTTCAAATTCCTCAGGGATTTCCAACGCTAGTAATCCCAATTCTCCAGCTTGACGCATAAACTCCTTAACGACGCCTTCATGTTGCTCCTCCATTTCCTCGATCTTCGGAGCAACTTCCTTCGTCATAAAATTATGTGCCATCCGCTTGAGTTGCTTATGATCTTCATTTAGCTCCTCACGAACATATACCTGATCCGGAGAAACCTCAGCCAGTAAAAAACCGCCTCCGCGTAATTCTAATTCCATAATTAATATCCTCCTCTTGATCGAGGTGCGAGGTTCGATGTTCGAGATTCGAATGGTATCTTTGTTTACCTAACGTCTCTAACCTCTACCAATTACAAGCCCTAACACCTCGTATTGCTTCTATGCTTATCAACAACAATCATTAAATAAGTCCTTTTTTGCATTTACAAAAACCATAATTGGAGTGTAGCCGAAATCGCCCCTTACTTGCACTGGATTGCATTTGTTGGGTTACCCTATCAAGGTATCCGATTCTCGCGTCCATGTTGGAAGCACGAGAACCTCCCCCGCTTCTCTTTCCTAGCCTCATCTGCCAAAGTGCAAGTCAAGAACCATCCCTTACTCGCATATGTCCCCCCGCATCCCAGCCCAATCGACCAGAAATTAAGGGGACATCGCTAAGTGAACACTTTAGTGGAGTTCA
>DOPS01000242.1:0-14038 GCA_003512645.1 Desulfosporosinus sp. | reverse complement strand
TGCAGACACAACCTCAAGTTTTCCGGCATGGATCATTTCTTCTATGCGGAATGCGACCCAGTAATCACCAATTCCAAGTTGATATTTACCAAGCACCCGCCCGATAACCATTACTTCCTGAAATTCCTCACCTTCTGCTGCGATTTCACGAAGGATAAAGCCATCATAGAGGGTTTCCTGTGCACTGATCAACTGTCCATTCAGCGTGGCCCGCAAAGGTGCGTTCTCCCTTTGAAGCTCCTGCCAATGAGATGCACAGCTTTGTTCAAATACCTGTAGTACAGGCTTTTGCAAGGCAAGATACCGATGCCATTCTCCGGGAGCAACTTCACCCCAGCCGCTTTTCTGCACGATATTTCCCTTTTCGTCAGCTTCCCATTCTGGGAGCTTGACAATAGAAACCTGTCTGCTATGCACTTTCCACTGATTCAACTGCCCCATGAACCAATAGAGTCCACACATTTCATCAGGCTGATTGCTGTACCATACTCGAAGGGATTCTCCCAATGTTACGCGTTTCCGAACCTTTTTCAGATCTTCATTTACCCGTTTAAGTATTTCCTGAGCCGCCTGACACCCCTCGTCATTCGGATAAACGCTGTATATGTGTTCCAATGTCTGTTTCCGCTTGATACCGGGCTGATTCTCCGAAATATCTCCAACGCTCAGCACCAAATTGAATCCATAGATGTCTGATGTATTTCCACTCAAAGGGGTAGCGCTCTCCCACGCCAAGCGTGCCTTTTCTTCTGCTTCTTGTTGAGCAACTTCAACTTCCTCTTTGGTTGGCTTGCTTCCATCCGTGTGACTAACGATAACACCAATACACCCACCTTGATATTTCCCCTCGCCATAGTGCTGTGCCACTTTAAGACTTCCACAAGCACTATCGCTGAATACTATTTCAATCATATTATCCTCCTCTCAAATCCAGGTTTGCTTATATGTCGGATTATATAAATACCCATCACTTGAATAAATTCTGGGTAACTTCGCATTTTTTGCCTAATCTGCAGTATTCACCTTTCACTGGTAATAGGATAGCACTACCGCTAACGCGGTGGTTCCGTAGTGACCTGATGTTGAACTTACTCTGTTAATAATAAGTCGAATAATTCGCTAGACAAAATGATTATGAATTCATTCTCAAACAACGTTCGCATCGACACGCGGCTGTTTACGTATGTTAAATAATTGGCATAAATTGCTTTCACCTAGAATTCAACATTTTTCCTGAATATTCCTGCAACAGTGTTGATCAAATTCGCCACCGGTGACGAATTTGGATTCCGTCACTGTCGGGGGAGGCAAGCAGTTTCGTCCTATACTCTTGGAAGAGCTGCATCAACCTGTCGGCCCTTCGCTAACCGATTCCTTCAACCACTTGCCCATTCCCCATGGGCACTGTAACCTCCAGACAAGCAGCTCATAAAATAAACTGACAACCTGAGTTGTTTTTAAAAGCAATTTTCTGCAAAGTTTTATAAAATTCCGGGTAAGATAATCTCCAAGGATACCCACCGGCGTAGGCTGAGTATTTCGAGCCCCTCCCGAAAGAAAACACTTGACGGTCGAAGGAGACATGAGTAATGACCCAAAAGAACACTGCGGCCCGTCGGATATCTATTCACCTTGTTTTCAAAGCCCCTTCCATTATTGCAGTGAGGGTCTTGAAGCTTGGATAAACTTGAAGTTTTAATGAAGGGAGACCAACTATGAGCGAACTAATCGACAATCAAAGACAGCGCAGAGAGACCTTAAAGCAGATTATTCTTGATATCCACCAGAACAAAAATCCTCAAGAACTTAAAGAAAGGTTCCGAGAGCTTTTATCCGATGTAGGTGCCACGGAAATAGCTGCTCTGGAACAAGAGTTAATCCAAGAAGGGTTACCCGCTGAGGAAATAAAGAGTCTCTGTGATATCCACGTCTCCGTATTTCAAGACAGTCTTGACAAACAACCCAAGTCCCAAGAACTTGGGGGGCACCCTGTTCATACCTTTCGCAAAGAAAACCAGGCCATTACACAGGTGGTTCAAGGGATTCGCCCTATCCTTGAGGAGATTCTACAAAATAATACAGACCTTAACTTGGCTGCAAAACTCAAGGACTGGCAATCTTTACATAACCAATTACTAGAGATTGAGAAGCACTTTAGCCGCAAGGAGAACATCCTCTTTGCCTATTTAGAAAAGCATGGGGTAAGTGGTCCTCCCAAAGTGATGTGGGCTATTCAAGATGACATACGGGCCCAGCTTAAACAAATCTCTCCAGGACTATCCAACCCACAGGTCGATATAAATTCCCTCACTAAACTCATCCAAGCCACAGCGCTCCCTGTCCTCCAAGCGATTGAGGATCTAATTTACAAAGAGGAAAACATCATGTTTCCTATGAGTATGGATACTTTAACTGAGGGGGAATGGGCCGCTGTTGCCGAGCAGAGTAGTGAAATCGGCTATACTTTAGTGGAGCCTGATCATGCTTGGATTCCTAGCGCACCACCCGAGCCACCCGTTGATCCAGGGGCCTTTTCAACAAATCAGCACGCTGGAAAAAACGGATTCCAAGCGCTCCTTCCCTTTGAGACCGGTGCCTTAACACTTGAGCAGATCAGCCTGATCTTCAACCATCTCCCCGTTGATATTACGTTTGTTGACGATAGAGATCTAGTTCGTTACTTCTCTTACGGCAGAGAACGCATATTCCAACGCAGTAAGGCCATTATCGGACGCAACGTAAAAGACTGTCATCCACCGGATAGTGTTCATATTGTCACTAAAATAGTTGGTGATTTTAAAAGTGGCAAACGAGATTCAGCCGAGTTCTGGATCCACATGAACGAACAATATGTCTATATTCAATATTTCGCCTTGCGTGATGCTGACGGAACCTATCGTGGCACCATCGAAGTGACCCAAGATGTACAAAAAATACAAGCCCTCCAAGGGGAAAAACGTATTTATTCTGAGGGATAGAGTATAAGCTATCTAATAGATGCATTTAGTCAATGAGCCCCCTTTACTGTTTTGTAAAGGGAGCTTATGAGTTGGATAAAGATTTCTATCAAACAATTTCTGAAGGGGCAAGTCCTGAAGTAGCCTGAGCCTGCTCAGTTTTACTGACATAGTGATGACCCAACACGGATTTTTGTGGCAGAAAATCATACGTTCTCAACGCCCCAGTCACAACAAAGAGCACCAGCCCGAAGGGTAAGAGTGCCACGGCATACTCCACCAAGGTCGGCGAATAGTCCCAAGTACTGACAAAAATAGGCAGGCCTTCTTGAAACTGCCCTAAGGCTATGGGGTAGGCCCAACTTTCTATGCCCGCCCCTGGAATGGCTAAGGTCAGTGGAATAGCATTAAAGGCAGGGAACATCAACATCATACGGTGAGCGAAGACCCCTATGAAGAGGAGAAGGCTTCCGATCATCAGTGATCTGAAACTGCCTTTTCCCCTTTTAGTGAAGAAGAAAATCATGGTAAAGGCAGGCAGCAGTATCTCTGTCGCGTAAAGAAGCCCATAGTGACCAAAAACAAGGGAGAGAATTTCTCTGGCTTCTGGGTTCCCCGACCACCCATGGACGAGTAGGTCAATCCCGACGAAGAAGAAGTGCACAATCAATGCCCCCGCTATGATGTGGGCCATGGTTTGGAAGGCCTCTTCATGCTGATAAAACTTTTCTTTTCCCACGGCGAGCAGAGAAATTACCAGGACTAGAGCGGTTCCGGAGGCGACTGCCACAGAAACAAAGTCCGGCGGCAACACTGCTGTATTCCACCACCCTCGTGAGCTCTGTGTGGCAAAGATCAAAGCCGTCACAGTGTGAATCAAGATGGCCACCGGTAATCCGACGAGAGCGACACCTTTGGACCATTTTTTAGAGAGCGCTTCAACCTCTTCTTGGGAGAGACTTTTTGTCCAGCCGTTAAAAAATCCTCGCCCTTCTTTTCGCCAATCCGGTAAAAGTTGAACATAGACACTTAAGAAGGTAATGACAAGGTAGGCGGCGATGACAACGACGTCCCAAACCAGTGGGGAGCTAAAATTGGGATGAATAAAGATCTTCCAAACCCGCTCCACCCGACCCATATCAGGCAAAATCATGGCCCCAGCGCCTAAAATACTGGCAAAGGCTGAGAGAGAGGCTATGCGGGTGAAGGGCTCAAGTTTCTCAAGATTGAAGAGATAGACTGAGGAGGAAACAATCAAGCCGCCTGCAGCAACCCCTACAAAAAACGCAAAGGTCGCAATATAAAGTCCCCAGCTAAAGGAATTGCGCATATTAGTCACGCTTAAACCATTCTGCATTTGATATCCCCAGGCAGCTAAACTAATCAAGACTAAAGTGATTGCTAAGCCCAACAGGGCATTACTTTTTTTCACATTACCCACCTCCTAGCGTATCTGCGACCTTGGCGCCAGATAGAAGACTTTGGGCGAAGTGCCCAGTTCTTCTTTCAGGCGATAGGTCGGCCGTTTTCCAATAAGTTTACTGACTTCAGATTTTGGATCATCGAGGTCTCCAAAGATGCGCACTTTGCCCGGACAACCTCGAGTACAGGCTGGTTCTTCTCCACTAGAGGTGTATTGCACACAGAAGGTACATTTTTCAGCGACACCAACTGGCCGATCAGGAGTGAAAACTAACCTTCCATCCTTATCCCGGAAATCAACAGGGTAGCCATACTCATACCCTTCCTGATACCCAACTCGGTCCTTAACCTGCTTAGGGTCTTCCCAGTTGAATTGGCGAACCCCATAGGGACAGGCTGCTATGCAATATCGACAACCAATACAGCGTTCAAAGTCAATCAATACCACGCCCCGTTCATCGGTATAGGTGGCTCCGGTAGGACAAACCTTTTGGCAAGCAGGATTGTCGCACATTTGACAGGATACCGGCAGAAAATCCATTTGCAAAGCTCCAGCTTTGCCAACGGCAGCTTGATGAAAGGTACTTCCTGGGGTAAATACTCTATTCCACCACGTCCCAGGCGGCTGGGCGTTATGAGATTTGCAGACTACCGCACAAGAACGGCAACCAATGCAACGATCAAGGTCAATCACCATCCCTAGTCTCATTGAACATCAACCACCTTTCTTACATCACAGAGGCATTCGTTCCAGGCTGTGTTTGGGGACCACATCCCAGGAACAAAGTAAATTTCATGGGTTGGTTTAATAAAGGGATAGGTTAAGGAGTTATATGACTCTCCTTTCAAATAGCGACTCCACCAACCTTGCTCAAAGACCGCCTGCTTGAGACCAACCCCCGGATCAATGATTGCGTAAGCCGAGACTTTACCACGATCATTGAAGATTTCCACGAGATCCCCTTCCTTGATGCCCTTTGCTTGGCCATCCTCGGGACTGAGCCACACTCTCGGCTTTCCTTCCTGAAGTTCGTTCATCCAGATATTATTGGAATGCGTGGAATGCACTCGGTAGATGGCATTTCGGGTAACATAGCTAAATTGGTACTTTTCTTTGGCGAGGGGATTTAAGGCATACTCGCTTTCCTCAAAGGGTGGCTTATGTACCGGAAGCGCCTCGCCCACCTGAAGCATGATATCTTCATCTTTGTATAGTTCGATCCGTCCACTCTTCACAAACTGAGCCGTTTGTTCAAGTTTGGCTGGTAGGCTAAGGGGGGGAAAAGGCTTTTTATGTTGGACTTGCTCATAGAAAGGAATTTGCCGACTTCCTGGGACCTCAGACTTTAAGCGTACCGGACCTTTTTTTAATTGTTCGAGGGTAATACCCTCTACCTCAGGTCCTCCGGTTTTGAGCAAAAGCTCGATGACTTTCTCTGCTGCCCCTTGCGGATCAAGCTCGGGATAAAAGTACTTTTCAAAATTTGGGTTCAGTCTCTTCGCCAGTTCCCGAATAATCCAAAACTCCGGTTTGCCCTCATAAAGTGGTTTTACAGCTTGTTGCTGCAGTTGTAAGTAAGGATGCACTGGCGTGGCCACCAGATCAGTTTTTTCATACCAAGATACTGCAGGTAGGACGGCATGACTATATTGACAGGATGTGGTCATTTGGAAATCCGTGGTCACGACAAATTCCAAATCTTCACTTTCCACCATTTCACGGAGTTTATTAGCCATGTTATGCTGGTCAAAGGGATTACCCCAACCCACGACCAGTGCTTTAATCCCATTTTTGGGCCAAGGGGCTTTCATAGTCTTGGTCGGGCCATTGAGGACGTAAAGAAAGGGGAGCCAGTTTTGCTTCTTACCTTCCGGAACCCACCACTCTGCAACTCTAAAACGAATCCGGTACTGACCGGCATAGGTGGAAATCCCTGCTCCGGGTTTACCGATATTCCCCGTCAAAATTGGCAGCATGGCTAACGCTCGACCCTTCAGGTCACCGTGATACCACTGATAATTACCAGCACCATAGATCACATGGAGTGGTTTGTTCTCCACCATTTCTCGAGCAATGCGGACAAGATCTTCTTTAGGTATGCCCGCCAGTTTCTCGACGGCCTCGGTCGTGTATTGGCTAAGGCTTTCTTTAAGGAGCTGGAAGGCAGGTTTGGCTTTGACGATCTCACCCGTTTTAAGGGTCACCTCCACAATCCCTTCGATCATGATATCTGTGGGCAGATCGAGTTTTTCCGGATGAACCGCTATTAACTGACCATTATAAGCAACATAGGATTCCCTGTAGGCTGGTATATCAGCAGGCTTGACGAGATCTTGAACCTCCTGTGCTTTAAGTCGTTTGCCATTATCCACGCGCACGAGAAGCGGCAGGTCTGTAAAGGTTTTGATAAAATCTGCATCGTAAATCTTCTCTTCAATTAAGACCCTGGCTAAACCTAAGGCAACTGCTGCATCACTGCTCGTATTAATGGGAAACCATTCATCCGCTTTTGCTGCGGTGGGGCTAAAGTTAGGATCAAAAACCAGGATCTTAGCACCTCGATTTCTAGCTTCCAGCAAAAAATGGGCATCCGGAATTCGAGTTGCCAAGATATTAGAACCAAAGATCATGACATAGCGGGAATTCGTCCATTCCCGTGGTTCGAGTTCTTCACTTTGGACCCCGAAGGTCATGGGCCAAAACATCGGCAAATCCCCATTTTGGTCATAAGCATGATGCATAGTCCAGCCTGCTAAGGTCGCTAACCTGCTGACCGCTCCTTTTTGGACATATCCGGTTCCACCCACCTGAAAGAGCACCCCGATAGACTCCGGGCCATACTTATCAGCAATTTCTTTTAAACGCCCTGCTGTATAATCTAAAGTCTCAGTCCAGGAAGCTTCTTTAAAATCTCCAGAACCTGGCTTACCTTTTAAAATGAGGGGGGTTTTCAAGCGGTCCGGACCATAGATAAGGTTTGTCATGGACAGCCCTTTAAGGCAACCGCGAGGATTGTACTCTTGTTCTGGATAGTCAGCGGCTTGAATAATTGACTTAATCTGGTCGTCCTCTACAAGGGCCTTCATCCCGCACGCCCCTGTACAGTTCGGCGAACAGGTCGTGCGAACATAATTTAGCTGCGCATCAACTTGCTCAGGTGTGGCTATCGCTTGATGAATAAATGAGGCCGTACCTGCGGTCCCTACGAAAACACCAGTAGCCGCAGATACTTTAAGAAATTGTCGACGCGAAAGCTTCAGGTTCTTTCTTTGCACTTACGAGCACCTCCACTTGATTGTTCAATTTATAACTAATATGCTATGTAGTCGGTTCTTACCCTCAATTAGATCACAATTTGGTTGGTAATTCCGTGAACGCTGTCACACTTAAGATGTGATTCGATTAAGGAATGCTTACTGTTCAAGTGGAGCCGAGGAAATATAATGCATTCAATTACCCTAAAGAATTAACATATAGAAAAAGAGACTCAAACCCTAACAAGCGAGGTTTAAGTCTCTTCTCTTCCTATACTACTTATACAACGTTAGTAAAAACCGCAGTAGCTCTGCCAGAACCAAGATCCGTCCTTTTGAAAACAGATTGGAGCCCTAAAACATATCCTTTTTCATTAAAAAAATGACCCCTCCAAAACAAAGAACAACCGACATACCGACAACAATCCCAAAACCATAGTCTGATGTCTGAAAAGGAATTTTAACGTTCATACCGAAAAAGCTGGCTAGCATCGTCGGAAGGGCTAAAATAATCGTTATAGATGCCAAAAACTTCATAACCATGTTTAAATTATTGGAAATAATGGAAGCAAAAGCATCCATCATACTACTCGAAATGTTACTATAGGTTTCTGCCATCTCGACTGCCTGTTTATTTTCTATGATGACATCTTCGAGCAAATCCTGGTCTTCTTCATATACCTTCAGGACCTTCGTTCTCAACATCTTGTCCATGACTTTTTCATTAGATTTCAAGGAAGTCGTAAAATAGACAAGACTTTTTTGAAGGTTCAGCAACCTGATTAATTCCTTATTTTTCATTGATTTGTGAAGTGCCAACTCAATTTCGTTCGTCTTCTTTTCAATTTCTCTAAGTAAGGTTAAATATAAGGAGGCACTTTTATAGAGGATTTGAAATAAAAACCTTGTCTTTTTATGGGTTTCCATTCCACGAACTTTTCCATTTGCAAAATCCTTAAGGACATCGACTTCTTGTAAGCACACGGTTACAAGATGATTTTCGGTCAATATGATTCCGAGAGGGATTGTTTCGTAGATAACCGTCGCGTCTTGGATTATTGGTACATTAATAATAACTAAAATTTGATTATTCTCAGTTTCAATTCGGGGTCGCTCTTCATCGTCTAAAACATCTTTTATAAAATAATCTTCGATTCCTATGGCTTTAGTAATAAGAGTTATTTCTTCTTCAGTAGGGTTTATCAAATTTATCCAGGAGCCCTTTTCTTCGGGTTTTTCAGTTCTAACGATAGTATTGTTGATAGTATTATACACTGCTAACATTTGCTGCCCTCCACTTCGGAACTTCGGAACTTCGGAACTATGGAACTATGGAACTTGAAACCAGTCTTGTTGTATAAATGACCTTTTGATTTTCGCCTTGAAAGCTAGCATACCCTTTTGGCATTACCTTAATATCTAAATCAGCAAACTACTTATCTAGTGTTACCCTTAACAATGGTTCCTTTACAGTATCATATATTTTTACAAAAATAATGGAACTTAATAATTATTATGCTAAGGTTCGTGAACCGCAGGAATATCTCCTGATTAGGCGAATTAAAGTAAGAGTAGTTGAAGAGAGTAAGAGGACAGAGAGATGTGGGGTTTAGAAAAAAGAGATTTTATTTTGTTCTTATTAGCTAGTGCTGTGATCGGGGTTACACAAAGCATTGATATTTCATTTTTTAATAACTTTCTGAGTGATAATTATCATTTGACAATTTCACAACGGACATTCCTAGAAATTCCTCGGGAATTCCCAGGCTTTGCAGTTGTTTTTATGACAGGACTTTTGTTTGCTTTTGGAGACGTTCGGACCGCTGCTATAGCAAACCTACTCGGTGGATTAGGGTCCCTCGGTCTGGCATTCTGGTCACCCGAATATCTCCCTATGATTGGCTGGCTAACAGTATATAGTATGGGGCAACATTTGTTTATGCCAATGGCCAATAGTATCGGGATGAATTTAGCATCCGAAGGCCAAATGGGGAAAAGATTGGGTCAGATCAATTCTGTGAACACGGCTGTCTTTCTAGCCACAAGCTTGGCCACAGCCCTTTTATTTAGATATATTAAAATTGACTATCACTTGGCCTTCTCTATTTCGGCAGGAGCCTTCTTCCTGTCAGCCGTACTGATCTTAATGATGAAACCACACTCGGGTAAGAGAATAGGTAAACGCTTTGTGCTCCGCAAAGAATATAAGGTTTTCTATGGATTAAGTATCCTTTTTGGCGCCAGGAAACAGATCTTCATCACCTTTGGGCCGTGGGTCCTTATTAAAGTCTTTAGCCAGGACGTTGCCACGTTTGCCATTTTAAGCTTCATCATCGCCGGCCTGGGAATTTTTTTTAAACCGTTTATCGGATACCTGATTGATAGTGTAGGAGAACGATTCGTCTTGGCGGGAGAATCAGTATCTTTAATCTTTGTCTGTCTCGGTTATGCTTTTACTGAAGGCTTACTAGAAACTATGGGTCTAGGAAAAATTACTCTCTACGTCGTCTGTGGACTGTTTGTTCTCGATCAAATGCTAGTGTCCGTGAGCATGGCCAGAGCCACCTATGTTAAGAGAATAGCCTTAAATTCTGAAGATGTTTCTCCAACCTTATCCATGGGCATAACTCTTGATCACATAGTCTCAATGTTTGTGCCTTTTCTAGGTGGGTTTATCTGGACTGTTCTAGGCTATGAATATGTATTTGTGATCGGAGCTGCTATTGCTGCACTCAATCTACTCTTGACGACTAGGATGAAGCCGTTTAGCCAATTACCAAATAAGGATTCTGCCGTATAAAATTAACGTTACAACTCAAAAATAAATGCTACTATCCGTTACCTTTACAAAAAATCAACGACAGGCGATGCCTGTCGTTGATTTTTTTAACTAGTTCCAAACAATCTTCCGGGATTTTCAATCAAGAGTATATCAATCTGTTCCTCTGTAATACCGGCCTTTCGTAGTACTGGAAGGACATTTTCAAAAATATTCGTAGGGTGCCAATGGGCTAACATTTGCTGTACAATTTCGGGCAAAATCAGGGGTCTGCCTAACCAATAGTTCACAGTGTCCTGAGACAATAATAGTTGCCCTCCATACCCCGTTCCCAACAGACCAATCAGCATTGTCTCGCGAACCGAATCTAAGGGTGCTCCGACGATTCCCTCGATACCGAAGCGATCAAAGCCCAAGAAAACACCTGTTTTCAAGACGCTGACGTGGTCGGCTACATTGGTATTTCCACACATATGACCGATTACGATTCGACGGGGATCAGCGCCTGCGGAAATCAGCAACTCTGCTTGTTCAGCTCCCATGGTCCCTTCCTGAGTGTGCGTGATGATGGTAACTCCAGTTTCCCTCTGCACCTTGGCTGCCGCCCGAAAAAAAACCTTTCTCATAATCGGTAATGACATCTTTACTGGATGCTAATTTAATGACCCCAGCTTTTACACCCGTTTTCCCGATCCCTTCCGTAATTTCTCGTAAGTACATCTCATGAACTTCGGCTTCCATATCACCTAACCCTGCTCGAAATTTAAAGTAGGCTGGTGCAGATTCTCCCTCGTAGTAGTAGCCGCTGGAACAGATGATTTGTAGCCCTGTCTTTTCTGAGATTTCTCTTAACAGCTCCGGGTTTCGGCCACATTCATTGGTTGTGGCGTCGACCACAGTTTTTACCCCGTGAGTCATAAGTTTTTCCGCCACATTAATACCTACCTGCAGGGCTGCTCTCCGGTCAAATTCACCCATTGTGGTATCCCCTTGGAAACCGGGATAGCCGAAGACAAAATGCTCATGGAACAAGGTTTTTCCAAGTCTGTCGGCGCTTACCGGCCCTAACACCGTATTTACTGTCACTGTCCCTCCACCCTCCAAAATAATTTTCAAATGCCTCAAAATGTGATCAGTCCGCCAAGGTTACACCCCTTGATACTTCCCTTTCTTCTTCCTGTAACTTGCGCCAGAGAAGTTTACCGCTGGCCGACATTGGAAGACTCTCCACAAATTGTACGATGCGCGGATATTTATAGGCAGACATCATACCCTTAGCCCACTCGATAATATCTTGTTCAGTAACGTTTCCTCGTTGCGCTTCATGCAAGATAACATAAGCTTTTACGGTTTCTCCTCGTTTTGCGTCGGGCACGCCAATCACACAGGCTTGTCGAATCGCTGGGTGTTTGAACATAGTTGACTCCACTTCAGAAGGCCAGACTTTAAACCCGGCAGCGTTGATCATTCGTTTTACTCGATCAACAATAAAGAAATATCCGTCCTCATCATATTTTGCAATATCACCAGTACGGAAAAATCGTTTCTCACCGATGGTAATAAAGCCTTCCTCAGTCTCTTCTGGGCGGTTCCAATACCCTTTCATCACCTGAGGCCCGTTCACGACCACTTCGCCTTGTTCCCCAAGTCCTAACTCCTGCAGGGTCTCGAGGTCAATAATCCTTGCATCCACATCAAAGGATGGAATCCCCAGACATTGCAACTTCGGGCGGTCCGGCGGATTGAAGTGGGTTTGAGAAATTGTCTCACTTAAACCATACCCTTCTGCATATCTCACGCCCAGAAGTTGGAACAGCTTTTCCCCAACGGCTTCTGGCAAGGGTGCCCCACCACCACCCACGAAGGCCAGAGATTTCACATTATAGTGCATCAGGTTAGGATTGGCCAGAAAATCTACCACCATGGTGGCTATGTTTACCCAGTGAGTACACCCGTACTGTTCCACCAAAGCAGCGGCAACTTCCCTATTCCAACGGGTCAACAACACCATCGTTCCACCTGCAAAAATTGGTGCATTCATACTATGTTGCATTCCAGTCACATGAAATAATGGTAAAGTCGTCAAAGTAATCGTATTGGCCGTCATTGAGGTCCATGCAGATGCGCCAACAGTGTTAGCATTAACTGACCTATGGGAGTGAACACACCCTTTTGGTCTGCCGGTGGTCCCTGATGTGTAAGGCAAAACCGCCATATCCAGCTCAGATACAGTTAACGGGCCTGGTTTCAAACCAGAACTGATAGCCTCGTTCCAATATATGGTCTGGGGATTCTCGAAGTCCTGGCGTGGGGCACCCACTTCATCAGGAATTGCCAAATTGAACTCGGGCGATGCATAATCACTGTAGGTAGCAACAATAACGTGCTGTAAGAGAGTGCTCATTTGCAATGGAGCAAGGCGCTCATAGAGTTCCTGTCCGGTAATGGC
Organism: Desulfosporosinus sp.; assembly: GCA_003512645.1. Taxonomy (GTDB): domain Bacteria; phylum Bacillota; class Desulfitobacteriia; order Desulfitobacteriales; family Desulfitobacteriaceae; genus Desulfosporosinus. The sequence continues at coordinate 1,176 of DOPS01000242.1, read as the reverse complement.
CACGGTTGCTTCGCAATCCTCGATATAAAATGACAGTTCATCCGTAACATTCATAGGGCTCATGGGTACCACTACAGCGTTTGCCCGCAAAATAGCATAATAGGCAATCACATACTGGGGTGAATTTTGCATAAAGAGTAGAACGCGATCCTTTTGGACAACCCCTAGCTTGCTTTGTAAAAAGCCTGCTAAGGAATCCACTTCAGCTTGAAATTGGCGATAAGAAACAGTGCCACCATAATAGTGGATAGCAGCTTTATCAGGATACCTCCGAGCTGAGACTGCAAGATTATCATATAAACTGGTCTTTGGCACAGGCAAACTATAGGCTAGACGTTTAGGCCAAAATTCTAAATGTCTTGTTCTTGACATCATGCTACCACTACCTTTTGATTATATTCTTAGAGCTAATAAGTCTTATAACAGCCGGCGCAGCACTTTGCCTGCCCCGGTGGCCGGTAAGGACTCTCGAAACTCAACATAACGGGGAGACTTGTAGGTCGTCATTTTCTGTTTGGCCCAGTCCATGATGTCCTGAGCGGTGATTTGGGTACCCTGCTCCGATTTCAGCACAACGTAGGCCTTGACGACTTCCCCTTTCTGAGCATCGGGTACTCCGGTCACTGCCACCTGGGCAATTGCTTCATGCCGAATCAGCATGGCCTCCACTTCCTCCGGAAAAACACTGTAGCCCGATACTTTGATCATTTCTTTGAATCGACCACTGAAGATCAAATAGCCATCTTCGTCCAACCATCCCATATCTCCAGTGAATACCCAACCGTCACGAAGAGTCTGGGTTGTGGCCTCTGGTCTATTCCAATAACCCTGGAAAACACCTGGATTGGTGATAACTATTTCGCCCATCTCGCCAACGGGCATCTCCTCACCCGTATCCGGGTCAATAATACGTATAACCGTCCCGTAGTTCGGGATCCCTTGAGTACCCCACTTTACGGCAGTCGAGGGCATAAAGGTATCCGCTGTGTGGGTTTCGCTAAGTCCATAAGCCGCTTCGTAGATCTCACACCCTCCCGTAAACTTAGCCCACGCCTCGGAAATCTCTTGAGTTAGGATAATTCCAAAGCTGGTAGCTCTACTAGTTCTTAAGGAGGAAATATCATATTGTCCGGCATTAGGTACCTGCATGACAGCGAGATTCATAGGCACCACACT
>DOPS01000162.1:0-26470 GCA_003512645.1 Desulfosporosinus sp. | reverse complement strand
GAACACCTACGTCCTGGCATACTCAAGGATCTTGGCTTCTACATGGCTCAACCACCGCACATCGGCTTCCGCGTGAAACAATGCCGCATCCGTGAGAAGATCAGTCATCATATTCTCCCGGTTGATCCCGCCTTTGCTCAGGCGATACTTGGTTTCTGTCAGTTCTCTCATTTGCTCCATGTATATTTGAGTCTGTCGTTCAAGGAGATGGAGCGCAAGCTCCGGATTCTCCCTGCTAATGAACACTAGTTTTATAAAGAGTTCATCTCGCAGAGCCCTTGGTTTGGTAGCCGGTTCTTGGAGCCAACGCTCTAACTCCCGGACCCCTTTCGGGCTAATATCGTACACCTTCTTGTCTGGTCGGAAACTTTGCTCTTCTTCAGTTCCACTAACGAATCCTTCTTTATCCAGCCTGTCCAGTGTGGTATAGATTTGCCTAACCGGCATGACAAACTACTCTCCTTATAATTCTGTTTATTCTTTTATGTATAAGTTTAACCAATTTTATAATTTACTCTGAACGCAACGCTCTGACCGGGTCAACCTTTGAGGCCAACCAAGCTGGGTACACTGTACTCAGACCAACGACCAAAGCCATGACGATGGCAACGCCAATGTTTTTGGCCCAAGGGATCGAGTATCGGCTGTTCATGGCCTCGATCGGCGCGATATTGGCAGCCTTCCAAGCGGGTAGCCAAGCAGAGAAAAGGCATGACAGCACGCCCGTTAGCCATATTATGGCGTAATTAAGCATCGTAAAACGAATGCGGGGAATAGAAACCTTGAACACTTCGTTCAAAGTATCGCTCACTGTGCTGAGCAAACCTTGAGCCAAATATGTCCCTAAGAGGAGCCCCAGCGTACTGCCAATTACACCGATTAATATTGATTGGGCTATGATTAATTTATGGATTTCCCAGCGTCGCCAACCCAAGGCACGCAGGATTCCAAGTTGACGACGTTGTTCGGATACCGCAACTCTCATGGAGTTATACATGACATACAAAGCCAGGAACAAGCCCATGAACCCATAAACATTATTAAGGCTCTTAATGAAACCCAACATTTTGTCTTTATTCCCGTTTCGTCCCAAGGGGGTGAGCACTTCTACTCTATTACCCAAGCTTTCCTGTAAGGCTTTTTGCACCGCCAGTACATTGTCCGGGTTTTGCAGGACAATGCTGATGTACGATAATTTGCCCTCCAGCTCGAAAGCCTTCTGAGCCGTTGTCAAGGGCATAAAGACCACGGCACCGCCATTGGTCTGGGCCACTCCGCTGTCTTCCAAGATTCCGATCAGGGTAAAATCCTGCATTCCCAGCATAGTCTGGATCTGCCAGATATTCCCCACTTTTACCGGCTTCCCCCGTAACATTCAACCCTTGCAAAGCCACCAACGCCGCTATCGCTACTGCCACACTCAGCGTATTTAAAATCGCCCGCAATTTTCGACGGCGAAAATAGGCTAGAGCTAACTTTATGCTTAACAACTCTCTCACCTCGCTGTCGAATCAAGGATTCGTCCGTCTTTCAGGCTGATCAGAGCGTGACCGTACGCGGCAACCATGGGATCATGAGTGACCATAATGACTGTAACTCCCAGGTCTTCAGTAATTTCTTTTAGTATAAAGAGCATCTGATCCCCGGTTTTAGAATCCAGGTTACCCGTAGGTTCATCGGCCAAAATAAGGGAAGGTTGGTGAATGAGAGCCCGTATGATGGCTATCCTTTGCATTTGGCCCCCTGATAATTCTGCTGGATAGTGTTTACGTCGGCCTTCAAGATCCACCCGCTTCAGCCAGTCACTCACTTTGGGTTGCCAAACGGAGCGGGGCTGGCCGGCCATCAGTAAAGGCAAGGCGGCATTCTCCTCGGCACTTAAGGTGGGGATCAGATTGAACAACTGAAAGATAAAACCGATTTCCTGGCGACGAAACAGGGTGAGCTGATTATCCTTCCAGTCGGAAATTTTCCGGTTGTTGAGGAAAATATCCCCTTGACTTGGCTTGTCTAAGCCGGCCACTAAATTTAAGAGTGTGGACTTGCCTGACCCGCTTGCCCCCATAATTGCTAGGAATTCGCCCGCTTTGACTTCTATACTCACGTTATCCAGACCTACTACCTGTTCCTTGCCCTGGGTGTATTGTTTACTGACGTGATCTAGCCTAACCTCACATCCCCTGATCTGCTTCTCTCCCAGCGATTCTCTACTTTTAGTCACTGCTATTTCAACCATAGTTACATCCTTTCTGCCCCTATAGCTAAAAGTATATATCCAGCTAATACTATATACATAGCGAGTGTGGAATTCAATAGATTTTGTTCTATATATGCCTTTTTCAATCTTTTTCGAAAAGTGGAACTTTAGTAAAACAGAACTATTTAGCTCCTAAACGTAGTATAATAAGATCATCGATTGTGAAAGTAGATACATACAACTTAGGTGGGGTGGTTTTTTCATGAGTATCTTTGAAGTTATTATGTTGATTTGTTTCGGCGCTGCGTGGCCCCTATCCATTTATAAGTCTTACATCTCTCGATCAACCAAAGGTAAAAGCGTATCTTTTCTCATCGTTATTCTGATTGGGTATGTTGCCGGGATCTTGAATAAAGTTTTTAATCAGTATGATATGGTCGTCTATTTATACTTACTCAATTTCATGATGGTCTTAATAGATCTCCTGATTTATGTTCGCAACAGTAAAATTGCTGCCGCTACCTCTTCTCACCGATATAAGCCAGAAATGTCTCGACCTGCAGTATCCGCTAAATAGAGATGAACAACCCTCCCGTAGCCGCGAATTCTCTCGGCAACGGGAGGGTTCTTTGTTTAAGGAAAAACATTAGTGAATTTCTTTAGGTATAAAAGATAAGTAAAAAAGCAACTGGTTTTCACCAATTCGATTCACATATTAATGTTCACAGACTATCCCCATAGCTCCTTCTAACTCTAACCACTTAACGAACAACATCTTTTTCAAGGTAATTCTAATTGCAATAAAACCATTTTTAATTTTTAGTCTGGACGGATAGTATATAATAATTGTCTCTACCTGCATAACCTTATATTTATATCGCTCTTCAATATTCGGCTCTCCGATATATATTTTCGGTACGTAACTACCTGTTACGCTATCACCTGAGCATGGTCAGCCACCGGCAGTAGGTTGGAGTTCCAGGTTAATAACCACGGACCCTGACTTTAACTTTATATATTGTGCGGCATCCATGTCTAAGATAAACATAAAACCTCCAACAGTTTAAATGTATTAGATAGACGGTAGTTTAAGATACTGAAGTATTGCTGACACATCCTTTAACAAAATACCCTCAAGTACCAAAATTTCTTTTTGCGTTAGTCCGCTAGTCTCTTGATAAAAATTGTCAACAATAATTTCTCCTGCTTCCCTGATCAGTCCGATAGATCCAAATTGGCTGTATGCCGTCAACATCATTTCGTCAAATACTTTCATATCTTCCAGTTGATATTCAAATACCGAACACCAGTCCTGTAAAAATTTTTGTTCCGACATAGCGGTGCTTTCTAAAATTTGTTCTTTATAAGTGCTGATTAGAACGACAACAGCCGATAAATAAGCATGTAAAACAGAGAGGACTTGCTTCTTATCGATCTTTTTTCTTAATAGTCTTTTATTTAGCGGTTCCACATTAATCTTATTATCCAGTTGAAGCAAAGCTACTACTAATTCTTCTGCTGCAATACTAGCAGTGAGCCATAACCTCTTTTGAGAATCATTAGCCGCCTTTTTTATAGCTCGACGATTAAATCTCAAGGTATGCCTACCTACATAACGTTTATAAGGGATCTTAAAAGAATCCAGTACATCTTGTATAAATGAAATGGCTTGCATAAGGTACCCTCTTTTCAAGATTTCCCAGAAAGTATAACGCACTTTGCTCCTTAAGTATATAGTTCACCACAAGGACAAACAAGGATAGTCACTGCACACTTATCCTAAGACCAGTGTCAATTGACTGTCTCTTGTGGCGCCATATAAATCTACCTGATTCTAAGATATGTCAGAGAATTCCTTTTTCCTTAGCGTCGTTAATCAAACCCGTCCTAAAATCTGGATGAGAGATACTAATTAATGCCTCAGCCCGTTCTCGAAGGCACTTGCCCCGTAAATTAACTATGCCGTATTCTGTAACAACGTACTGGACGTCATTGCGTGAAGTTGTTACCGCCGCCCCTCGGTCAAGATCACAGGTAATTCGTGATATCTTACCACCCGACGCCGTTGCAGGTAAAGCGATGATCGAAATCCCTTTTAGTGAACGACTTGCTCCCCGGACAAAGTCAACCTGTCCACCCACTGCGCTAAATTGCCTAGAACCAATCATTTCAGCATTGACCTGGCCCATTAAGTCCACCTGTATAGCTGAATTAATCGATACCATGTTTTCATGTTGCCCGATCACATAAGGATCATTGACATAGTTGACAGGAAGTATCACGACATCTGGATTATTATCCACAAAATCATACAGTTTACGTGTTCCCATCAGGAAGGTGGCAATAAATTTTCCAGGATTGATAGATTTCTTTTTATTCGTAATGACACCTGCCTCAGCTAAAGCCACCACGCCGTCAGAAAACATTTCCGAGTGAATACCTAAATCCTTTTTATCATTTAAAAACAGCAATACAGCATCTGGGATTGCCCCTATCCCTAACTGAAGCGTAGCTCCATCTTGAACCAATGTCGCCACGTTTTCACCGATAGCTTTTTCCACTTCCCCAATTTTCGGTGGTTTAAGCTCAATTAATGGTTCATCCTTTTCCACAATAAAGTCTAGTTCATCCAGATGAATTTTGCTCCCACCGGTTCGGGGCATATTATTATTCATCTGCGCGATGACCAGTTGAGCACACTCCGCAGCTGCCTGAGTATAATCAACCGAGATACCAAAACTACAAAACCCCTGCTCGTCAGGCGGTGTAAGCTGAATCAATGCCACATCGACAGGCAGACTATTATCCTTAAATAACCGTGGGATTTCGGAAAAAAAGCATGGTGTATAATCCGCTCTTTTCTCCTCAAGAGCCTTTCGCGTTGGTGCTCCGATAAACAGACCATTATGACGAAAACTCTTCTCTAATTCTGGTTGAGCATATTTGGCAGGTCCCATGGCTACCATATGAACGATTTCCACATTATTAACTTCCGGTGCACGATTCACCAAGGCTTCAATCAAGGCAGGCGGTTCACCACAAGCATGCCCTATGACTACTCTATGACCGGTTTTAATATTTTCCACAGCTTGATCAGCACTTACGATCTTATCTTGATAAACACTTCTCCAATCGTTCATAAAAGATTCCTCACTCTTATTACTATTTGATCGACAAGTTGCTTTTCGTCAACCTCCATGGCATCTATAGTTGCTGCAGCTACAACGACACACGGGCTTACTCTCTGACCATACCTTTGAGCACAATTGGCAGAACACCCACTAAGATAAATCACCAAATCAGTATCAAAACTGTTAAAGGTAACCTGAATACCCGTTGCAGAAAGTAACTCTTGTACCTCGTTAGCAACCTCACCTCGATTAATCAATGGATTGCATCCACCGCAGAAACTAATGCTGACCTTCTTATCCAACATAGTTATCTTCACTCATCAATCCTTAAAAAGTTATTTCGTAGCAATCCCTGCAATGGCTTTAGCCAGTTCTTTTTTCTGTTCAAGATTACCCTGGCGAGAGATCATGATGCGCTGAGCCTGTGGCGAACCTGCGCCATGCATAGATTCAGTCCGGTAACCAACTGCAGCAGTACCTAAGGTGATATTTTCAATTAAACGGAGGATGCGCATGCGGTCTTCAGTTGGAACTGAGGCCACCCCACAGAAATATTTTTCAACGATCTTGCCGATTTCCGGATGATGTAGATCTTTTTCAGATGGCATAGTAACCATTAAGCCACCAGCGACATCTTCAGCCAAGCGGGCAATTTCATATGGGAAACGAGTTACGTTTTGTTTACAAACATTGGCTAATAATAAATTAATAATGTAAGTGCCTGATGCTGTTTTATTGCCTTCCGCTGAACAGGCAATCCCGCAGGAGTATAATGTTTCATTAAGATGCATCATTTCTATAAGTTTATCTTTGACGTGAGACGCTTTAGCTGCGCCGTTATAATCAGCGGCCAGTGCTGTCGCCCCAATCAAGACATCACCTACGCCGACTTTGCACCCACCATAGCTTTGACGATGATAACCAGCAAACCGCTCGACCAAAGCACCGCTGAATTCGGTTTCCCCACACATGAACACATTTTCCCAGGGAATGAATACATTCTCAAACACCATCAATGCTTCATGTCCACCGAACTGTTTATTTCCCACATCAATATCTCCGCCCTCTAGTTTGCGAGTATCACAAGACTGGCGACCATAGATATAGACTATGCCTTCTGCATCTGCTGGGGCGACAAAAGAAACAGCATAGTCAGCATCATCTTTTCCCATAGCGATAGTAGGCATAACAAGAATCCAGTGAGAATTGATCGCCCCTGTTTGATGGGCTTTTGCACCCCGAACGACAATACCGTCTTCCCTTTTCTCAACAACATGCAAAAACAGATCCGGATCTGCCTGTTTGCTGGGCGATAGATTTCGATCCCCTTTAGGATCAGTCATTGCACCATCTACAGTCCAATCTTCTTCCTGCATATTTACTAAAAACTTTGTGAATCTATCGTGATAAGTTGTTCCCAGTTTTTGGTCCATTTCAAAAGTAACACTGTCAACTGCATTAATGGCATCCATCCCTACACAGCGCTGGAAACAGGCAGCTGTTTTTTGCCCTAAGAGGCGCTGCATTTTTACTTTTTTGACTAGATCATCGGTGCTTTGATGCAAATGGCAAAAACGGTTAATCTTTTTTCCAGTAAGATGAGACGTAGCTGTCATTAATTCCTCATACTGTGGATCCTCGGCAAAGGCATAAGTGGCTTTGACAGAATTCATCGAAGGCCTGATTATGGGGTGATCAACCGTATTATCCACCAGTTCGCCTTGAAGGTAAATTTTAAAATTAAGATTTCGCAAACTTTCTTCATACTCTGCAGCAGTTTTCATTCAACATACCTCCTTGATTTACTTCAAAAATATTAGTTCAATAAATTTTAAATATTTTTGAATTGGGTAACCTCTTCAACTTCAATTCTGCTTTTGAACTCGGGTACCTCTTCCGCTTCAATTCTACTGTTAAATACCGGGTCTTTTTTCTTATCATAATTCGGCCAGTTGCGGAAGAAGTCTCTACCAAAAATAAGCACACATAGGACAGTACCAACGGCCAAAGCATACCCTGCACCACGAGAAATTAATACTGCTGCCACTATCCCCGCTATACCTAGGTCATTGAAGGTGCGGGCTTTTAATACTCCAACCCGGACGGAAACATAACCTTGTACCAGCATTGTCAGGGCAAGCGCAATCGGCAAAATAGGTTTTACTAAAGTGACAATTGGCGTTAAGAAATACCCTGTAAAAGTTCCCAACCGGAATGATGCGACTCCACCGGTCAAACTATCCATAGCTTCAGGCCCTTGTTTATAACGCTCGCAAGTGACGACCTGCATTGCTGCCCATATTGGTCCGCACATAGTTAAGTCAGGTCCTAACATGGACATTGACATATTACGAATACCTACTATGATGTTGTTACGATTTGGGTCAAAATGTACATTTTCATCCCCATTCCGGAATTCTCTGGCCTCATCAATCAGTGCTTCAGCCTGAATCAAATCACCAAATAGGACAATATAGACCGAAATTACTAGGGGTGCCGAACTTACGAACAAGCTTAAGGCAGGCCACCCGATACGTGCAGAAAAAGGAGTCCATTCGGTAAACAAAGTATAAAACTGTGGTACGGTAAAACCCCACTGAACATTGGGCCACGGTAATTCACCTAATAAAGGTGCGATAATAATCGCCAGTAAGAGTGCTGGTACTAAACCTAAGTCTGAAATAAACTTAAGTGGTTTATGATCTTCTCTTAGTTTTTTAAAGTGATTGGAGAATAAAAGATAGAATGCCAGACCAATGGCAATCGTAATAGTCCAAGGATAGGTATCAAACCTCTGCCCTTTGTCAAACACCAGCTTGATAGCTGCAATACCAGCTCCCAGTAATATTCCGGATTTTAGGGCATCAGGTACAATATCAACAAATTTTTTAGCTAAACCAGTAGCCCCAAGAAAGAATGCGAATAGACCAAGTTCCAGTTCAAAAGCAATTAAAGCATGCATTCTGGGAACACCTTCAGGGAATGTTTTCAGATAGATCAACAATAAGGGAATAGCCGGTGTAATCCAGCCGGGTACGATAGGATCTCCCAAATGTGAATGTAATAAATAGAAGAAACCGTTTAAAATAACAATAGTGAGTGCGACCTCAAATGGCATACCGAGGTATTCTTGAAGCAAGGGGATTGCGCCCAGACAAACCGCACACATGAGTAATCCTTGAATGAAGTCGGGAATTTCAAAGCGATAGTGATAAATGGGTAGTCTAAGCTGGAAAGGACCAAACGGGATATAAGGTTGAACTTGACCTACTTTTCGCTTGCGAACAGGACCGAGTAGACTCATGCTAACACTCCCTTTCTAAAATCGTAGCACCTGGTTGAAATTACGTTTACCAACAACCTGCAAGTCTTGACTCCCCCCTCCAGAAGATTTATCGGAAGTTCCCCGGGATTTTTGTTACTAAGATGTGAATATTGCAACTCCTATGCCAAGTTCTAAAAAAGTTAAGAACATCTCTTGAGCTCCTAAAAATCAGCATATTTGCCCAAAAAGTAATAAGTTAATGCCTTTTTGTTTTTAACTAATCAGGCATTAACTTATTATATTTGGGCATTGTTGCACATAGTTTTCTGAATAATCACTCTAAGCCCTTGCAAATTGTGGATTGGGCATTATTGCAACGTATCGCAAAAATGCAACATGTTATTTTTTCAAACCATACTTACCTAATTTTCGAAAAATGGTTGTGCGATCAACTCCTAAAACTTCCGCCACCTTTTGCCATGATTGATATTCTTTATATGTTTCTTCTAATATATAAGCTTCAGTTTGGGCCACTGCGTCCTTTAATTTTGTCCCGCGCTTCGGTAATATAGCTTGATGTCGTATCGTATCTGGTAGCAAATTAACAGTAAGCTCCTCCTCAGATGATGTAATCATCATACGTTCAAGGACATTTTCTAATTCACGTACGTTTCCCGGCCAGGAGTGTTCTGACAGTTTATCAAGCAAATGCGGCGAAATCCTATGATTAAAAGCAAATCGTTTATTTAACTTATCGACAATATACTTAACCAATAAAGGAATATCTTCCTTTCGCTCCCTTAAAGGAGGAACTTGAATGGGTACAACCATCAAACGGTAAAAAAGATCTTCGCGAAAAGTACCGTTGTCAACCATTCTAGCAAGATCTCGATTGGTTGCAGTGATGATCTTTACATTTATTTGTATAGTTTTGGTGCTTCCAACCCTTACAATTTCTTTCTCCTGAATTGCGCGCAAAAGCTTAACCTGCAGTAGTAAAGGCATCTCACCCATTTCATCCAAAAATAGTGTCCCTTTATGGGCCAATTCCAAAAGACCTGGCTTACCTTCTTTTTTGGCACCAGTAAAGGCTCCTCCCTCATAGCCAAACAATTCCGATTCTAATAGTTGTTCAGGTATGGCCGCACAATTAATTTTAATAAACGGCTTACTAATGCCTTTGCCCTGTTCATGAATCAATTTAGCAAATAGTTCTTTACCTGTACCCGACTCTCCTGTTATCAATACAGTGGTATCAACGCATGCGACCTTCATCGCTAATTGTATAGCCCGAGCCATTAATTCACTGCCAAAGATAATTCCTGTATCTTGAATTTGTAATGAGCGTAGATGGTTTAATTCGGCTTCATATTTCAATGTCTGTTCTTTTGTTTCTTGTAACTGATTTTGCAAAGAGTTAAGTTCTGTAATATCGCGAACATTAGTGACAACACGGGATAACTTACCCTCTTCGTCAAAAACTGGATTACCTGTCACCAGTATCTGCTTGTTGGTACGTTTAATTGTTTGGGCGATGGTAATAGTATGTCTCTTCTCAATAACCCGCAAGGTTGCTGACTGATCATAAACGCCTTCACTAACCAACTGTTTCATTGTCTTACCGACCACTTCGTTGGCTTGTATACCAGTTATACGTTCGTATGCGTTGTTGAGTCGTAAGACAAGACCGTTGCCGTCAGTGATAAAGATCCCATCGTAGGAAGAATTAATTATTGCTTCATATTCTCTGAACAGTTGTTTAACAGAGTTTAGTTCCTTCGAAAGATGGTCTATACTGGATAAATCATGGAAAACACATACTGCGTTACGAATAACCCCCGTTTCAAGCATGGGTGAGTAATTCGCGACCACCGGTATGGCATTGATGACAATTTTCTGACCGTATAATGCTTGCCCAGATTCAAGAATCTTCGGTAATAAAGAATTCGGAATGACATCAGTTATCAGTCGACCAACAAGTTCATTATTAGCTACGCCAACGATATCAGCCACGACACGATTGGCAATGACAATAATTCCATGTTCGTCCACGACAATTATTCCACTATTAGCTACATCAAATATGTTACGGATTCGTTCTTGCAACTTTGAACCGCTTAGACTGGCATCAGATGCCAAATCACTTGGTCTAACTATACCTAAAACTTGCTTCTGTTCGTCCACCGCCATCATCTATACCTCAGTTTCCACGCCAATCGACATTTTGTATAATTATATTCGTTGATGACTATTCTATATCCTTTTACAAAACAAGAGCTGTTCCTTTTTTCTGAAAATTTTTATTTGAATACAACATATTCCAATTACCATCAAGTTTCACTGAAACAAACATTTTGGCTCATCAATTGAATTGTTGATGTTCTATTTTTTCATACCTTATTTTGGTAGACATAAGGCAACTTAGATGTTATTATTAAGTTGTTAGGTAAAATAAGTAAAGTCTCTTACAAGGTCTTCTTGATTACACAAGTTTTCAATCTTCTTAGGATTCGCTATTGACTGATATAATTGAGGACCTTGCGGAACCGCCTAACGCGGTTCTTTTGTTTTATATAGAAAGGGAGGAGAAGTGATTATGAGGTTACTAATTGTTTCGAACAGGCTGCCGTTGAACGGAGTTCAACAGGACGGCAAACTCATCTTTGAGCAAAGCGCTGGAGGTTTAGTCTCTGGCTTAAGTGCCTATTTAGATTTGTTGAAAAGCACCTCGGCCCAGGACATCGAATATGTCTGGATCGGATGGCCAGGAATCACGGTGCCTGACAAGATGCAATCTGAAGTGAAGAGCGTTTTAGTGGATCTCCATGCTTCTCCGGTATTCTTATCGGAAAAGGCGATGGACAAATTTTATCTAGGTTTTTGTAATAAGATTATTTGGCCCTTGTTTCATTATTTCCCAACCTATACTGTCTATGACAAGGAGTACTGGCTTCAGTATCAAGATGTTAACAAAATTTTCAGGGATGCAGTGTTGGAGGTAATCCAGCCAGGGGATGTAATCTGGGTGCACGATTACCACCTTATGCTCCTGCCGAGCCTGCTCCGGGAGAAATTACCTGACACTCCAATCGGCTTTTTCCTGCATATACCCTTTCCATCCTATGAGCTCTACCGACTTTTGCCGCCTGTTTGGGGCCGAGAAATCCTGCGCGGACTCTTAGGTGCTAATCTCATTGGCTTCCACACGCCTGAATATGCTCAGTATTTCTTACGATCTGTGCTACGAATTTTAGGCTATGAACACAAGCTCGGGCAAATCCTATCCCAAGATCATGCTGTTAAAGTTGACACCTTCCCTATGGGCATTGACTATCAACGCTACCACTCAACCCCCACTAGTTCAGAGTTTGGGGAAGATATGCAGGATTTGGAACAACTACTGGACGGCTTCAAGGCTATTCTTTCGGTCGACCGCTTAGATTACAGTAAAGGAATCAGCAACCGCTTGCAGGGATACAAGCTGTTTTTGGAGAACAATCCCCAGTGGCGAGAGCAAGTAGTTCTGCTCATGATCGTGGTTCCTTCTCGCGTTGGAGTTGCCCATTACCAACAAATGAAACGGCAGATTGATGAACTTGTGGGCGAAATAAACGGTCGCTTCGGCACGTTTTACTGGACCCCAATTATTTACCAATACAAGTTTTTGCCGCTTGACTCTCTGCTGGCTATGTACCGACAAAGTGACGTCGCCCTAATCACTCCCCTACGGGACGGTATGAACTTAATTGCCAAAGAATATGTAGCTGCTCGCACGGATCAAACCGGTGTGCTTATTCTGAGCGAAATGGCCGGCGCCGCCAAAGAACTGGGAGAGGCTCTAATCATTAATCCCAACAACCTAGAAACCATTGCTGAGGCTTTGCAGCAAGCTCTGGCAATGCCTGAGACAGAGCAGAAAAAGCGCAACCAGGTCATGCAACAGCGACTCAAACGCTACGATGTGGTACGCTGGTCGGGCGATTTTATTCAGGAACTGTTGCAGGTGCAGAAAGGACAATCCCAGGCCCTCCCCCTAAGTCGACACAAACAGACCTTATACACTGCTTTCCATCGGGCCGATAGACACTTGCTGCTGCTTGACTATGACGGAACTCTAGTTCCCTTCACAGACAACCCTGACCAAGCAAAGCCTGATCGGGAACTTCTCGATCTTCTGAAGGAATTAACGAACACGAATACGGACGTCGTTATTATTAGTGGCAGGGATAGAGCAACCCTTGAAACTTGGCTGGGTTTCTTAAATATTACCCTAGTGGCCGAGCATGGAGCCTGGCTCAAACGGCGGGGGGAGCAGTGGCGCTTGAGCAAACCTCTGGTCAACTCCTGGAAACGTCAACTCCTGCCGATGCTCGAAATTTATGCCGACAGACTCCCGGGCTCATTTATCGAAGAGAAAGAATTTTCTCTGGCTTGGCACTTTCGTCAAGCTAATCCAGAGCTTAGCGCCGCCTGTGCTCGAGAACTCATGGACGGGTTGGTAGCTTTCACCTCCAACGTTGATATTCATATACTACAAGGCAACAAAGTAATTGAAGTCAGGAACTCTGAGGTGACCAAAGGATCGACTGGCCTCTCTCTTGCGCTCACCCAAGACTATGATTTTATTCTGGCCATTGGGGATGATACTACGGATGAGGACTTGTTTGCTATTCTCGCACTTGAGCATTCCTGGCCCGGCGGGTTGGCGCCAAAGACGTTTACCATTCGCGTTGGCACAGACAAGTCTCAGGCTAGCTACTTCCTGCCTGATTATAGGGAAGTGAGGAAAATGCTCCAGGAACTGGCAGCTAGGAAAGACATAATAAATGAAGGGATTGGCGTGAATGCCTAAAAAAAAGTGGTGGAAAGAAAGCGTTGTTTACCAAATCTATCCCCGCAGCTTTAAAGACAGCAACGGGGATGGCACCGGAGATCTTAAAGGAATCATCTCCAAGCTTGATTACCTGCAGTACTTAGGAGTTAATGTGCTCTGGATCAGCCCAATTTATCGTTCCCCCAATGTAGATAATGGGTATGACATTAGTGATTACCGGGGAGTCATGGATGAGATGGGTACCATGGCAGACTGGGAGGATCTACGGGACGGGCTGCACAGCCGTGGCATGAAGTTAGTGATGGACTTAGTCGTCAATCACACCTCAGATCAACACCGCTGGTTTCTAGAGTCCCGCTCAAGCAAAGACAACCCCTACCGCGATTATTATATTTGGCGGGCGGGCAAAGACGGCAAAGAGCCCAATAACTGGTCTTCGGAATTTAGTGGTTCAGCTTGGGAGTATGATGCTTTGACCGAGGAGTATTATTTACACGTCTTTTCTAAAAACCAACCCGATCTTAATTGGGAAAACAAAAGAGTGCGTTACGAAATTTATGATATGATGAAGTGGTGGCTGGATCAGGGCGTTGACGGCTTTCGCATGGATGTAATCAACATGATTGCCAAAGACCCTATGCTACCTGATGCCCCTGCCAAAGACAGCTCTCCTTATCAATGGGGAGGGCAGTTCTTCATTAACGGCCCGCGCTTGCAATATTACCTCAGAGAAATGTATACGAAAGTTTTGTCTAAATACGACATTATGACCGTGGGAGAGACCCGTTGGGTTGATGCAAACCTGGCATGCGTTTTTGTGGATGAGTGCCGCCATGAACTGAACATGCTCTTTCAATTTGAGCTGTTGGAACTGGATTACGGACCCAGCGGCAAGTGGGAGAAAAAACCCTGGGAACTGGCAGACTTTAAACGCATAATCAGCGACTGGCAAACCAAGCTCGCAGACTTCGGGTGGAATAGCCTCTTTTTAAGCAACCACGACCATCCCCGCATGGTTTCCCGTTTTGGCAATGACAGCACCTACAGGGTGGAGTCGGCAAAAATGCTGGCTACGTTACTTCATACCCTCCAAGGGACACCTTACATTTATCAAGGGGAAGAAATCGGCATGACCAATGTCTGTTTCGATTGCATTGAGCATTATCGAGACATTGAAACGCTCAACATGTATGCAGAAGGTCTGAAGAACGGCAAAGACCTTCAGGAACTGACTGAAGTCATTTATGAAAAAGGACGAGACAATGCCCGCACTCCGATGCAGTGGGATAACAGTCCTAATGCCGGTTTTACGGAGGGCACTCCCTGGATCCCCGTTAATCCCAATTACCCAGACATTAATGTTGAGCAGGCCCGACAAGATCCGACTTCTATCTTGCACTATTACCGCAAGCTCATTGAACTTCGCCGCCAATACCCCCTCTTTGTGTACGGGGATTATCATCTGCTTTTGCCTATGCACACCAAGATCTATTCCTATCTGCGCCATTGGGAGGAGGAAACCCTCTTGGTTATTCTGAATTTCTTCCATAAGAGTACCGCTTTTACCCTTCCGAAAAAGGTCATCTTCCAAACCGGCAGACTGATCATTGCCAATTACTCGGACACTAAAGCTAAAATTGTTGCCGATGACCTTAAGGAATTCTCCTTGCGCCCGTACGAAGCGCGCGTGTATTTGCTGAATTAGCCCGTAGAACAGTCAGTGAATAAAAAAGCACCTGGAGTTCTTTGGCTTTAGAATCGTGCATTGGGAGGATGTGTATTTTGTTAGAGCAAGGTTTAAAACAATTGGAAAACGAATTATCAATCTCTCTGAATATGACCTTAACGATAGCCTCCCGTTTTCAGGAGCACATGGAGCAAAGCTTAAGCGGGCGTGTAAGCTCGCTTAAGATGTTTCCCTCCTATCTCCAGGCTCCGAACGGCTATGAAGCCGGAACCTTTCTGGCCCTTGATTTTGGTGGTTCGAATGCTCGGGCTGCTGTCGTCGAGCTTAGGGG
This sequence comes from Desulfosporosinus sp., assembly GCA_003512645.1. Lineage (GTDB taxonomy): Bacteria > Bacillota > Desulfitobacteriia > Desulfitobacteriales > Desulfitobacteriaceae > Desulfosporosinus. Next base: position 11,025 of record DOPS01000162.1, on the reverse strand, counting down.
AGCAGGGAATTTTCTAGAATTACATAAGCTAAGTCGGCCTTTGTCAGACCCCGAGTCCGGGCGCGACTACCGGGCTGCAAGCGTGACGGCTGAAGAGCTCTTTGATTTCCTGGCAGGGATTATTCAGGAAGTGCTCTCGAATTCTTCTGCGCATCCCACGTTGAAGTCTAGCACTTCAGGACCACTTCCCCTGGGTTTTGCCTTCTCCTTTCCCTATCGCCAACAAACGATCGGGGAAGGGTTTCTCCTTTACTGGAACAAAGAAGTTGAGACGTCCGGGGTGGTCGGCAAAGACGTCGGTCACTTGCTCTCTGCAGCACTTGAGCGCCGAGGACTTGGCAGTGTCGTAAGCCTTACTGCCATTATCAACGACACTGTGACCACCTTCCTAACCGCAGCCTATCAAGACCCCAGCCTAGACATCGCCTCGATCATCGGCACCGGGCATAACACCTGCTACCTTGAACAGAAAGCACCGGGATTTGAGGCTCCTGTCATCATAAACACCGAGTCCGGGAACTTCTCCGACGCTCCGGATACCCCCTACGATCAAAGGCTTGACCTGGAAAGCGATAACCCCGGGGAGCAACGCTTCGAAAAAAAGCTCTCCGGCAAATACCTCGGAGAGCTTTTTCGTCGGATTGTCCTAGATTTTTCCCAGCGGGGGCTGTTTAGTGGACTTAATAACCCCCCTGCCCCTGCCCGCTGGAACCAACCCTATTCCATAAGCGGCAAAGACTTGGCCCTAATCCTTCTTGAGGAGGACAGTCACTCACGCCTTGTGCCAAGAGATGAGTGCTTTGCTCTTAAACGCATCGCGCATCTGCTCACAAAACGGTCAGCCCAGCTGGTGGCGGCCAGCTTCATCGGAGTTGTCCGACATCTCGACCCGCACCTCGACCATCGTCACACTGTTGCAATTGACGGCTCCCTATACAAAGGAATGCCTGGCTACGCCCAGGAATTAACGGTTGCCTTAAGCGAAGCGTTAGAGAGTAAAGCGGGACTGGTCACCGTTAAAATGTCAGCCGGAGGCTCCCTAACAGGGGCAGCGATTGCAGCGGCTCTGGCAAAGCTCGATAAATAGTTCAGCATTCGCAAGAAGAACTATGTCGGATTTTATGTCAATAGCAAACTTTTGCTATTGACGTTTAATTTGGTTTGAAAACTCCTATCACTTAATTCTAAGCAGGGGTCTTAAAATCCTTTTTCTCTTGTGAATTAAATTGCATAGGGTCGCCCTGTTGTGCGGTAAACTACAATTTAATAAATTACGTTTGACTGTTAATTTTTAATGTATATTCCATAGAATAACGTTTAATCTACCAATTAGACGTAATACTAAAGGAGTGTATTTTATGGGTTTAGGACAGTTAACAGTAGAACTGATTGTAGGTTTTTTCAGTTTATTACTTATTACTAGGGTTTTAGGCAAAACTCAAATCACACAACTTACTGCTTTTGACTTTATTTCAGCGCTAATTTTGGGTGAGCTTTTAGGTAATGCAATCTATGATGATGACACTGGCGTTGTAAAAATTTTGTTTGCTGTTACAATTTGGGGCCTCCTAATCTTTGGTATACAACTTGTGGGTCAAAAGTCCATTACATTAAGGAACTTTTTAGAAGGTAAACCTGCCTTAGTTATTCAAAAAGGGGTTATTGATCGCCAAGCACTTAAGAAAAATCGCATGAACCTCAATGAGCTTCAAAATCTATTAAGAATTAAGGATGTATTTTCCGTTCGAGAAGTTGAATATGCTATACTCGAACCAAACGGGTCCCTAACTGTTATACGAAAACCTGAATTCGATACCCCGACACTTAAAGATCTTAATATTCCTTTAAATCGCAAATCCCTCCCTATGCTTCTTGTAAGTGATGGAATAATACTTAACGATAACTTACTAACAATCAGCAAAAATGAATCTTGGCTTAAAACTAAACTAAAAAAACAAGGGTTTGATAATGTCAATAATATTTTTTTTGCTGAATGGAGGGAGGAAGATGGTTTATATGTCCTAGAAAAAGATCAGTAATCCTCACTTCTTGCCAGAAACCGTCTTGTATGGCCAGCGTATTATGCCCCCCAAATCAAAAATATTAGTATAACCCTGCTTTAATAACATCCTTACAGCAGCTCTACTCCGATTCCCACTCCTACAATAGATGAAAATAGTGGCTTGTTTGTCCGGCAATTTCTTGCTAGCGACCCTTGCCAAAACACTTAAAGGAATCAATGTGCCTCTGGGGATGTGATTTTCGATATATTCCTCTTGGGTTCTGACATCCAGCAGAATGATTCCCTTTTCCGAATCTATTCTCTTTTTTGCTTCTAATGGGTCGATTCTTAATTTATTAACCTTCCCAGAATTCTTCATATATGCCCAGATTACTAGTACTCCTACTAACAAAATTACTGTCGTCACGGTCTGATTCATACTCAAAATTCCTCTCTATCAATAAATTATGTCAAAATGCCAGTATACCCTCCCGTGGTATACTGGCATTGCAAGGTGTGATAGTATTTTTGTCAAATAAAATTTTTTCATTTACTCTTCGACTGAAAATTTATTGAGATTTCCCTTGAGGTTATGAGCTAATTTGGCCAAATCCTTTGAACTTTCAGCCATATATTCAACGATTGAGGTTTGCTCCTCAGTCGTAGCGGCAATCTCTTCGGAAGATGCTGCAGATGCTTGGATTAAATCCGATATATTTTGTGTAAGACTTAACACCTTATATGCATCCTCGTTCAATCCTTCAAACATCTTGCTAATGTGCTGTGCATCGAATTCTGTCCGTTTAACGTGCTCCACAATCTTTGATAATGAACTTCCACTAATTTCATTTAAAAATACTTGTTCTTCAACTGACTTTTTATTATTCTGCATGATAATCATGCTATCCTTCGATGATATCTGAATTCCTTTAACTAAACCAATAATCTTATTCGATGCATCTTTCGACTCTTCTGCCAATTTTCTGACCTCATCAGCCACGACAGCAAAACCATGTCCAGCCTCACCAGCACGGGCCGCCTCAATGGCAGCATTGAGGGCTAATAAGTTCGTTTGGTTAGATATTTCAGTAATTAAAGTAATAATTTCGCCGATTTTGTTGGATTGGTTTCCTAAGTCATCAATCAATTTAGAGGCTTCTGTTACGGATTCCGCTATGATAGTTAGATGCTCAATCGCCTTATTGATTGAATCTTGCCCCTCAATTGCAACTATTGTAGATTTTTTAGCTTCCATAACTGTTGTATTCGCTTCTTGATATCCGATTTCTACTTGAGATCTAGTTTCTTTCATCATCTGTACGATGAGTACACTTGATTGAGTTTGTTCGGTAGAGCCATTTGCCAATTGGCTCGTCGTCATAGCAATTTGATTTGTTGAGCTTGCTATTTGACCTGAGGCATCGGCAAGTTGTTGGGAGAAAATTAAAATTTCGTCAGAACGTCGGGAAACATCATTGATAATAGCTCGCAAATTATCTTTCATCATATTCATTGCAATATTTAAAGTATTTATCTCATTCTTACTCTGATTGGTCACGATTTGGTCCAATTTTAGTTTCCCGTTACTTATTTCATTGGCGATGGCAACTACCCTATTAAGTGGTTTAGAAATAGAAGTCGTAATTAGCCAGCCGATAATCGCACATAAAAGTATGGAAGAAATGAGCACTATGATTAATATTTTTGAAGAAAGTTCTGAGTTGTTCTGTATTTGATTCTTAAGCTTATTGGCATTTTCAGCACTGTGATTTGCTAAACTGAGTAAACCATTATCTAACCCAGCATAAATCATATTCCCGGTTTTAAAGGTAGCGAATGCTGCAGAAGTACCGTTTGTTTGGGCAACAAGCATGATTGATTTTCCAAAGGAATCAAAGGCCTGGAAATTAGCCTTAAATGCTGTTAGTTGATCACTTTGATATGTATCTATATCCAGGCTTTGGTATTGGTCCACTAATTCAAAGATTTTTTTCTTGTTTTCTGCAATTTTGGATGAAAACTTACTCTGTTCTTCACTTGAGGATAAAATTAATAACAATAATTCTACCTCATTATCACTATTTAGTTTGCGAAGATCACTTATGGTCTGAATTTGTTTTAACTCTTTGTTATACATTGTATCAACATAATTATTTGTGATAGACAATTCATAATAACTTATAAGGTTACTTATTAATAGAAATGCCGAAGAACAGATAATAAGAATTAATATTTTAGATGAAACTCTTAGATCATTAATCTTGATAAAAATACCCCCTTTTTCATTAGCTACGAAGAAGTAATATCTCGAATACGGTTAGGGTCAACCTTTTCGAACAGAGCCAATTCCTCCTCGGTCGGGGCAAAGGTTTATGGATATCCGTCTGAGCAATTCCCACCCTGTATTAGCTTGGACCTCAGCCAATTCAATTAATTATCTGCCTAATACTTCTTTAATGACTTCCGGAACTTGAAAAGGCATTTCCACTACCCTTGCACCCGCTTCAAGCAAGGCCTTAACTTTACCCTCATAGGTTCCCATACCGCGTTCGATAATAGCTCCCGCATGCCCCATCCGTTTTCCGGCAGGGGCACTCTTTCCAGCAATATAGGCTACCACCGGCTTGGTCATTTCTTTAATATAAAGAGAGGCCTCTTCTTCGGAGTTACCTCCGATCTCACCGATTAATACAACAGCCTTAGTTTCTGGATCTTCCTCAAACTTCTTTAAGACGTCCACAAAGCTCAGACCCACGACTTTATCGCCACCCACGCCTACCACTGTGGACTGACCGATACCCTGAGCGGTGAGATTGCCAACGATTTCGTAGGTCAGAGTCCCTGAGCGGGCCACAACTCCCACCGATCCGGGAATGAAAAACTGATTTGGTGGAATACCCATCTTGCATTTCCCTGAGGACACAATGCCAAAGGTATTCGGACCGATTACGGAAGCATTTACACGTTTGGCATAAGCCACAACTGCCATTTCATCATGGACCGGAATATGCTCAGTCACTACTACAACGACTTTTATACCTGCTTCAAGGGCTTCCAAGGCAGCATCCTTGGCAAAAGCTGCCGGTATAAAGATGACTGAGGCATTGATCCGATGATTTTCACTGGCCGCGTGCACACTGTCGTATACCGGGATACCTTCGATTGTGGTACCGCCCTTGCCTGGGGAAGTGCCAGCGACAATCTTGCTGCCATAAGCGAGCATTTGCTTAGTATGGAAAAGGCCCTGTTTACCGGTAAGGCCCTGGACTAATACTTGCGTATTTTCATCGATTATTATAGCCAATTCAACTAGCCCTCCTTGTCAAAACTTGTTCACCACGAACTCGAAGTGCGATTTACGCTGTGTGATGTGTGAACCTCGAACCTGAATCTCGTACTTCGTGCATCGAACTACGAACTACGAACTACGAACTACGAACTACGAATTGGCCAATTCAACTGCTTTCTTAGCAGCATCCTGCATGAAGTCATAGGCCTCAATGCCGACTTCCTTCAGTATAGCTCGTCCGGCTTCTTGGTTAGTGCCCACCAGGCGAATTACCACTGGAACCGGGATCCCTCTATTCTTTTTGACGGAGGCAAAGGCTCTTGCCACATCATCGCAACGGGTAATGCCCCCAAATATGTTAATGATGATAGACTTAGGGTTTCTAGACAAGATGAGTTCAAGCGCCTTGGCCGTGCCTTCCTCTCCTGTTCCGCCGCCCGCGTCAAGGAAGTTGGCCGGTTTTCCTCCGTAATAGGTGAGAGTATCCAGTGTACCCATAGTAATACCGGCACCATTGGCCATTACTCCGATGTCTCCGTCCAGTTCCACAAAAGAAAGACCCAGGTCATGAGCTATCTTTTCGGCAGAGGTACGTTCTTCCACCCTAGGTAAATCTAATTGACGATAGAGCGCCTCGTCGTCTATCGTCACCTTAGCATCTGCAGCAATGACGTGGTCTCCACTGATCACTAACGGATTTATTTCCACTAGATCAGCATCTTTTTGAGTAAAGATTTGGTACAAGGTTTTTATGATCTTGACCAATTCCTTGCCTTGGGGGGTATTCAAAGGTATACCCATTCTTCTGACAACATCGTTGGCGATGAATCCTTGCATACCAAGTTCTACATCGATATGCTTCTTAACAATGTACTCCTCAGCAACTTCTTCAATATCCATACCACCGTGGGCCGATGCAATAAGCACCGGCATTTTAGTCGCTGCGTCGATGGTGATGGACAAATATAGTTCTCGATCAATTTGCAGTTTTTCTTCCACAAGAAGAATATCTACCGCTAGGCCCTGGATGGTCATGCCCAACAGTTCCTGAGCAGCAGCTCTCGCTCCTTCCGGATGATCGGCAAATTTAATACCACCAGCTTTACCCCGCTTACCGGACAGAACCTGGGACTTGATCACCACAGGACCCCCAATTTCCGTTGCTACCCGGAACGCCTCATCCGGATTGGTAACCATTCTCCCCTTTGGTACCGGAAGGGCGAACTTGGCGAAAACTTCCTTACCCATATATTCAAACATTTTCACTACCCGAATCTCTCCCCTCTGTCAGTATACCTTTAACAACTTCGAGGCATTTATTGTTCAAGTGGAAAAGCCCTCCCCACTACGACTTTCAATTTTTCGGACTGCTCCCCGAGCTCGTTCTCTTACATTAATCGACTCTCCATAATCCTCAGCAACTCTTAATAATTCTTTGGCAGCTACAATAGCTCCCAGTTCCCCAAGTGCCTGGGCAGCCATTTCCCTCACTCCAACCACAGGATCTCGCAGCAATTGGATTAACGAAAAAACAGCGCCTTTATTGCCAATACGCCCCAATGCTTCACAAGATCTCGCTCGAATTAAGCTGTCATTGTCTCCTAAGCATTTCATCAGTAGATCAAAGGCTAGGGGAAAGTTGGCGAACACCTTTAGTAAGTAGATATCGACTCGTCTGCTAATTTTTTGATAGATACTGCTTAGTACTTCCAAGGCCTGTTCCTTGTTTAATTCACGCAAAGTCCAATCAATCAGTCGAATTAAAACTTCCTGATTTTGATTCAGTAGAATTCGTTTGGACAAGTCAACATCATGAATTGAAATTGCCCTCTTCAACTGTTCCCCAAGTTTAGGGAGCAGATAACCGGCAATGGTTTGAGCGCTTTTTTCACTAAGGGTTAAATTGCCGGCTTTGTTCTTCTGAATATAATGCAGTGAAATTAGTCCATCTATGACGCACGAAAATAGATTACCTCGTTGGTCTCCACCAGAGGCCCCCATTCCGTATCCCCATATTCCGGCAGCTTCGCCCATGGCTGAAATTAACGAGTCTTCATCCAACTGGCCTTCATGAGTATGAATAATTTCAAGCAAAGTGACTAAATCTTGGACTTGCAAAGGCATTCCCAGATCCCAAATTATCTGTTCCAATTTTAGGTGTTCCTTATATAAAGGTTCTCCAGCAACAGCAGTGTGGAATTGGTAGAAGAAACTTAGCTGTGCGAAGCCAAATTCCCTCAACTCGGAGTTTTGTTGGCATTCTAAGAGGCTTGCCCTGGTATTCGCCGTAAACGCTTTGACTTTTTTTAATCTTAATACCAATAGATCAAGATAATCTAAAGGATAGCCAGTCCTTTCGGCGATATTGGGCAGGGATTCGTCCCCGATCCAGAGGCGGAAAATTCGGCGCCAGGGTTCCTTAGGATCCATAATTTGCGGACGGTTGAGAATCTTTTGCGCTGGTATTAGTAAGTCTTGGGCTAAATCCACAACCACAGCGGAAGGGTTTGCAAACTGGTTTTTTAATTTCCATTGAATTATCTCGGCAAAGGTGGAATTGGTCAGTAAGTCCGCATTGTTGCAAAAACAATTGACGAGATCTGGAATAATCGTTTCATTGATATATTTAAGAGCAAGAGGACTTCTAGGCCCACCCCATTCCTCTAATAAAACGGCGGCCAGGCTTTCCTTTAAGCTGTTTAAATCATGCTTAGTCCAGTCCCATTTCATTAACTTTAATTCCGCCACTGCTCATCACCTTCCCAGCTTCCATTCCCATCTGCCACCCTAATTCCAGAGCTTTGATGTTGAGTTCCGCTGTCCCTCTGGGTGCCCGATGCTCAACTGCCTGCAATACATGCTCTAAAGGAATTTGTCCACTTAATGAAGCCACGACTCCCAAAGCCACGACATTAGCGCTTTGTTCAGAACCAAATTGAGTGCGAGCAGCTTTTGTGATCGGCAAAGAATAAAAATTGATACTTCGTGGCTTAACTTCTGTCACTTGAGAATTATCCACAATCAGGATGGCCTCTTCATTAAGATGTAAGCCATACTTTTTATAAGCTTCTTGACTGAGGGTTAAGACAAAATCAGGGTTTTCGACTTTCGGGTAATAAATCGCTTCGTTGCCGATGATGACTTCCGCCCGACTGGCACCGCCCCTGGCCTCCGGACCATAGCTTTGACTCTGCGCGACATTTTGGTCGGCATTAATTCCTGCCTCAGCCAACATGATCGCCGCTAAAATCAGGCCTTGTCCGCCCGTTCCGGTTAACAGAAATTCTTGTTTAGCCATCAGAGATTGCCCTCCCTTAACTTCTGTCTTAGTTTCTCATATTCTTGCGTAAACTCTGGTGCCTGTCGCTTAAAAATCTCGCCAATTTGAAAATCTTCCTCGCTTACAGGCTGCTTACCTGCTTTGAAGGCATGCTCCTTTTGCCAGATCAGCATATCGGCTGGAGTTTTAAATTTATTTCTTCGTCCGTAAGAAACAGGACACTGGGAAATGGCTTCCACGAGGGAAAAACCCGGATTGTTATAGGCATCCATGACTAATTTCGTCAGGAGTTGATTATGATAAGCCGTGGCTCTTGCCCCAAAAGTAGCACCCGCTGCTTTAGCCAACTCCAGAATTTGAAAGGGTCTCTCCAGGTTGCCAAAGGGAGAGGTCGTTCCCCGTTTGGCGTGAGGGGTTAAAGGGGAAGTCTGACCACCCGTCATCCCGTAAATGCTGTTATTTATGACTATGGCGGTTAGATCAATATTGCGCCTGGCGGCATGAATTAAATGATTACCCCCAATGGCCGTGGAATCTCCATCTCCCATGATCACGAAGACATCTAACTCTGGTCGAGCCGCTTTAATTCCCGTAGCGAAGGGCAATGCTCTCCCATGGGTCGTGTGGATGGTAATAAAGTCTAGATAGCCTGGCATGCGCGAGGAACAACCAATCCCAGACACAAAAATCACCTTATTTTGGTCAAGCTGCAAGGTTTTGATGGACCGGACGATGGCGGCCATGATGGTTCCTATGCCGCAACCCGGGCACCAGATATGCGGTAAGGTCTCGGTCCGGAAATATTGAGCAATATCACTAAACATTTTGTAAAACCTCCCGAATCCTGCCCAAAACTTCTTGGGGAGTGATTAATTCTCCGTCAATGCGGTTTAGGCGTTCGACTGCTTTATAACCAAAGATTCGTTCGATTTCGCCGACTAATTGACCGCAGTTCATCTCCACAACTAAGTACTTCCGGTTAGAATAGGTCTCCAGCTGTTTTTGCGGAAAGGGCCAAATCGTGATGGGGCGAAAGAGTCCAACCTTTAGGCCAAGGCTTCGGGCAATACGAACCGCCTCCAAGGCAGAACGGGCGGTACAGCCGTAAGCGACGACGATCAGTTCGGCATCGTCAAGCTGGACCTCTTCGACTAATTGGATCCGCTCTAAATAAGGATTTAGCTTCTGGTTTAAACGCTCCATGAACTTTTTTGTTACTTCCGGGTTCCCGATGGGCAAGCCCTTTTCATTATGCGTTAACCCTGTGACATGGTAACGGTAACCGTCGCCAAAGTTCGCCATGGCCGGGATCATGCTCGCATTGTTTTCATAAGGAATACATTCACTCGGAGGTACGGCTGGCCTTTTTCTATCGACGATGGTTAATTCTTGAGGTAAGATGACCTTTTCACGCAAATGCCCGATCACTTCATCCATGAGTAAAATGACGGGAATCCGAAACTCCTCGGCAAAATTAAAGGCTGTTACGGCAAGTTCATAACACTCTTGCACGGAGGAGGGCGTTAAGGCAATGATCGGATGGTCGCCATGAGTGCCCCACCTCGCTTGCATAACGTCCGCTTGGGCTGGGGACGTCGGTAATCCGGTACTGGTACCCCCTCTTTGGACGTTGACCACAACACAAGGAACTTCTGTCGCAATGGCATAGCCTAGGTTCTCCTGTTTGAGTGAGAATCCTGGCCCACTCGTTGCGGTCAGGGTTTTTAGCCCTGTTAAGGAAGCCCCAATGATCGCTGCCATGCTTCCTATTTCGTCTTCCATTTGGATAAAAGTACCCCCGATCAATGGCAATCTCTCGGCCATTATTTCGGCTATTTCTGTAGAAGGTGTGATTGGATAACCTGCATAAAAAAGAACTCCGGCCGCCAAAGCCCCTTCGGCTACTGCTTCATTCCCTTGCATTAATCTGGCTTTACTCATCGTTAGTCACCTCGATATTAATGGCGAAGTCTGGGCAAAGCCGTTCACAAATCTTACAGGCTATGCACTGCTCTGGCTTAGCCACCACAACCTTCCCAAATTCGTCGCTTTCCAGAACTTTTTTAGGGCAAAATGCTATACATATTCCACATTTCTTACACCAATCTTGACTGACCAAAATGGTAGCAGTCTGTATTGCTAGTACCAAAGCCTAAACATCTCCTTATGCTTCCCGAATACTAATCCGATATTAAATGCTCTGCGAACGGGCACTTTCCTCAGCTTTATTAACAAGATCGCTCACTTCCCAGGGTAGTGACGCTACATTAGGCCACGCTGCATGCAAAACGACTTTGCTGTCGTTTATTTTAATGAAGGATAAACCGAAGACTAGGTCTCCCCCAAAACCAATGTTCTCTGTAACTCCTCAGACGATAGTTATTTCCGTTTTCGTGAGTATCATCTCGTTTGAGTTCATCAGCAGGTATAATAAGAAAAACCTCGGCTGCGCCT
>DOPS01000163.1:0-8813 GCA_003512645.1 Desulfosporosinus sp. | reverse complement strand
TTGAAGGGAAGGAATGAATATGAAGCTGAAAATCAAACTTCCTTTACTGTTTTTGCTGACGTTCCTGTTGATTATCCTTTGCGGTGCTTTATATCTAATTACACTTATAGAACATGAAAAGCCTACATTGTCAGGTTCGGAACATGTGCAAATGCTTCTTTTTTTGTTTGTTGTAGCAGGCCTAATATTTGCTATTTTAACAATGTATTTTCATTATAATATTACAAAACCGATTCAGATACTTAATATAAGGCTTAAAAGCGTAAATTTAGGGCGTACTATTACCTCCTTATCCTCAAAAAGGAAGGATGAAATCGGAGAACTGTACAATCATTTTAATGAGATGGAGGAAAGGCTTCATCAGGCACACAAGGAGCAGATTGATATGATTGCAGCCATAGCTCACGATCTGAAGACTCCATTGACTACCATAAATGGATTTGTGGAACTGCTGGTGATGCAGAAAAAACTTTCCGAAAAGGAAAAACAGGAATATTATGAGCTTATCCTAAAGAAATCAAAGTATATGGCAGAACTGATCAGCAGTTTTTCTGCGTTTACCAAAGATGAACTTGATTTAGAAACGATAGAAATGAAACCCATAGAAGTATTGAAACTATTTGAAAACATCGCTGCAGAATATGAAATCGAATTATCCGGACTTGATTATGAATTGAACTGGGAACATTCTTTCAGTGCAAACCAGCTCATAATGATAAATGAACATTTGATACGCCGTGTTTTCGGAAATATTTTCAGCAATGCCGTAAGATATGGTGAAAAGAAAGATCTGAAAGTCTATATGAGCGGCTATACGAGTGGATACTATGCAAATTATCAAGTAGAGGACAACGGCGTAGGAGTGCAGGATAATGAATTGTCTTCCTTGTTTCTAAAGTTTTTTACTATTGATAAGTCAAGGCAAAGTAGCAGTGGTGGGACAGGGCTTGGCTTGGCAAGCTGCAAATCCATTATTGAACATCATGGCGGCGAAATTTGTGCGTTTCGTTCAGATTATGGAGGATTGGGAATCCGGTTTACCCTTCCGCTTGCAGTGTAGAAAAATTGGTACAATTAAATAGATACATTAAATGAAATATCAAAAGTACAAGGGGCTTACTCTGAAAGGTTTAAACTTTAGGGGTTGCCCCTTTTACTTTTATAGTTGATCTTATTATTCAGCACTTCATAATTCTTTATAGTTGCTTTACAAATATTTATTTCTTTTTATCAGCGTTTTATCTTCGCCCTGTATTATTTGTTTAGAACAGATGAAGAAACATATCATTGTCATCTGAACTACAGTTATATCTCAGAAGGGAGAAAAGGCAATGAATAAATTTGGACAGTTAGCAGACAAAAAACCATTAATCGACCTGCATCAAGTCGTCAAGACCTACGAGTCCTCATCTCAACCTTTCACCGCACTTCAAGACATCAACCTGCAGATCCGGGAGGGCGAGTTTGTCGCCGTGGTTGGCAAATCCGGCAGCGGCAAGACGACGCTGATGAACCTCCTGGCGGGCATAGACCGGCCTACGGTTGGAGGGATCACAGTTGCCGGTACACAGCTGCATTCGCTGTCGGAGTCACAGCTTGCGGAATGGAGAGGTCGGACAATCGGCCTGGTTTTCCAGTTTTTTCAGTTGCTTCCGACCTTGACGGTAGTCGAGAACGTAATGCTGCCCATGGACTTCGCAAGGATCGTTCCTGCGACTGAACGTCAATCCAAAGCTCTGGATCTTTTGGATAGGGTCGGTATCAGGGATAAGGCCAACAAGTTGCCTACCACCCTGTCAGGTGGAGAACAACAAAGAGCGGCCATTGCCCGGGCGCTGGCCAACGATCCGCCGATCCTGCTGGCAGACGAGCCGACGGGCAATCTCGACTCGGTGACCGGCGAGGCAGTTATGAAGCTGTTCACCGACTTGAATGCCGAAGGGCGCACCATCCTCATGGTGACCCATGAGCTGGATATCATGCGTTCCATCAGGCGGCAGGTGGTGTTGATGGACGGCCGCATTGCCGATGAGGTCCAGATGCAAGCGGATCATCTGAAGTCAGAGGAGGTGAGGTCATGACACGGCTGTTGTTCGTAAAGCTGCTCAGGGATATGCGAGGGACTTGGGAGCGAATCGTGCTGATGGTCCTGGCCTTGAGTATTACGCTGGTAATGTTCAGTGGGGTGTTATATACATGGGGCATCTCTAGCCGGGATACTTCCAGCGCCTATCTGGGTACTAATCCGGCGTCGGCATCGATTCTCTTTGAACCTGGGCTGAGCGCTGAAGCGATGGCAGCCATTACAGCCGAAGCCCGCAAGCAACCCGGCATCATCGATGCTGCCGTACGTACCCAGTTTACACTTCAGATACAGAATGAAGACGGCGGGTGGGGGGCGAACCCGCTTCAGATCTTCGTCTCGGCACCTGATGACCCGATGAACATAGAATCCTTTAAGGTTGAGCAAGGCAGTCGGCCAACGACTGCAGGGGAGATCCTGATTAATCGCACCTCGCTTGATTTGCTGAATCTGGAGGTTGGAGATGTTGTGGTTGTTCAGGCTCCAAATGGCACACCCACACCACTTCGTATCAGCGGTGTAGTATACTATCCGGCTCTGGCACCTTCAGAACAGGAGCAGAAAGCTCATGGCTTTATTACCACAGCATCGCTGCCTGTCTTGGGAGTACCCGTTACTCTTGACGCTCTTAAGATCCAGGTCGCCGATCAGCCGGGACAAACTGTACCAAGCCGTAACCGGGATGTTATTGTAGCTGAAGCACGGGATCTTGCCGGCTGGCTGCAGCAAACCTATGGCGTGGACGTCCATGAGATTCAAGTTCCAACGCCTTATGCTCATCCTCACCAAGCACAGATGGACTCGGTTCTGCTGGGACTTCTTGCCTTTGGCGTAGCCGGCTTGTTACTCAGCGCGATCCTTGTTGCCACCATGCTCAATGGGCTGTTTACCCAGCAAATTCCTCAGATTGGTATTATGAAGGCCATCGGTGCGAAATCCAGCCGGGTGCTGCAGTTGTACCTGCTGATGACGCTGGTGATAGCCGTCACGTCTACCGCCCTTGCTTTTGTCCCTGGTATCTTCATTAGCCGCGCTTTTGCTCCTATCATTCTTACGTTGCTGGGCATAGATGTCGTGAGCTTCACAGCTCCATTGTGGATGTATGTGGTGGTTATTGCTGCTGGTGTCGGTACGCCGCTTTTATTCTCTCTGGCTTCGCTTGTAAAGACCAGCCGTATGACAGTCCGGGAGGCCCTCGACTATCGAGGCGTTGAACGCCGCAAGGAAACCTCGGCACGCTTTGATGCCGGACTTGGCTGGCTGCGGGGACTTAACCGCATAGTACTTATGGCATTCCGTAACATTTTCCGGCGACGGGCCCGGTTTCTGCTGACCGTCGGGCTCCTGGCCAGCGCCGGCGCCGTGTTCGTTGCAGGAATGTCCACCATGGTTGGCTTCCAGGCATATTTAGAACAAAACAAGGAGTCACGCAATTGGGACGTCGAGGTGCGAATTGCTGTTATCGATCAGGTCCCGGCAGGCACATTGACAAGCCTGGTGGAAAAAATCCCTAACGTAGCCTTCGTTGAGGGATTGAGCAACGTCAAGACCAGCTTCATACCATCAGGACAACAGATCAACATTACACGCACCTATCCCGACCAGGGGCACGGCAGCATAGCCGTAACCGTCGTCCCACCGAATAGCTCGCTCATAGATCCGCCACCCCTCCCGGAAGGACGCTGGCTGCGTTCGGGCGAAGCAGGCACCGTTGTGGTCAGCCGGGATATGCTCACAAAAAACCTGCCCGGCGTCAATTATGGAGACACAATTCAACTGGCAATCGACGGACGTCCCACCAGTTGGCAGGTTGTCGGCATTGCCGATTCTGGAGGACATGGCGGAGGCATCTTCATAACCGAAGAAGGTTTTAAGGCTGTTACCGGTGTGAGCCAGCCCAATCTGCTCCGAATCGTGACCGATAACCATGATGAGGCGACCCGGACAGCCGTGGCTCAAGCCGTCGCCAATGTCCTTACAGATGCGGGAATCGTAGTGCGATCTTCTACGTCTGTCAGCCGTTCCGAAGCTGCCGATGCCGGCCACATGGCCCCCCTCATCTATGTTTTCCTGGGACTCTCCATTGCAATAGGTGTAGTTGGGTTTGCCGGACTGTCCGGGGCGATGAGCACCAATGTGCTTGAACGGACCCGTGAGTTCGGCGTGATGAGCGCAATTGGGGCATCCGCCTCCACTGTGCGCCGCCTCGTCATTCTCGAAGGCATCTTTATAGCTGTGGTAAGTTGCGTGATCGCGGCTATTCCTGTTCCTCTTCTCACGGCAGCGATGGTCGATAATATGCCTATGCCTGTAAAAATGCCTTTCCAGATCTCGGTATCGGGAGTTGCCATTTGGATAATCGTGGTTATTCTTGGCGCAGCGTTGGCCACCTTGGCACCCGCAAATCGGGCATCCCGGCTGACCGTTCGTGAAGCCCTCGCATACTTATAGGAGGGGAAAAGCAATGAAAAACAAAAAAGCTACAATAGTGATTATTATTGTAGTAATCGTACTTGTTTGTTTATACTTCGGTGCAAGCTGGTTGATAGGTCAAATGCAATCCGGTCAAATGCCGGGGCACTTCCGCCCACCGCACTAGAGCCAATGTATCTTGCCATATTGAAATCTTAGCATAATTATGATAAAATTACGCTAAGATCATTATGGAGGTGAATATTATGCCGCAGATTAGACCAGTTTCGGACCTGCGAAATAACTTCGCAGAAATTTCAAAGATTGTGCATGAAACATCAGAGCCAGTTTTTTTAACTAAAAATGGTTATGGTGATATGGTAGTAATGAGCATTGAAGCCTATGAACGCAAGCTATTTGAAGGTGAAATTTACTATAAATTAAAAGAAGCAGAATTGGAAGCAAAATCAACCAATGTGCGCTATACGCACGAAGAAGTATTTTCAGATTTGAAAAGAAGCTTGGCCGACAAGATAGGTAAGGATAATGTATAAGTTAACGTTTTGTAGAACCTACAAAAGCCGAGTTACCTGATTTGGTATGCTCGGCTTTTTCAATTATTTGCGATTAAATAGTTCCCTCATTATAGGATGAATAGAATATTGGTTATTCCTTCTACTGCTTTTCTTTCATTCAATTTAACCAATGAAGGTTATAAATCTATTTCCCTTGTTCCTTCAAAAATTCTATAAAGGACTGCGAAGCCATAGATACCGGAATATTCTTTTTCAGCGCAATCCCTATTTTACGTTCCGGTATGGCAGGGGAGACCGGAACTTCCTTCAGTATACCTAAAGCCAGTTCCTCAGAAACAAAGTTTTTGATCACAGAGGCAATCCCCAACCCGATTTTGGCAAATTCAATTAAAATATCCATACTGCTAATCTCAATTTCAGGTGTAAAGCTAAGATGATTGGCCTCAAAATAGTCGTCGATATGGATCCTTGACAGATTCTTATCCTCTAACATGAGAAGTGGATAACTTAGAAGATTCTCCAGTCGGAGAGCACTTTTCGGGATGTCATATTTTCTGCCTGCCACAAAGATATCTTGAATGGCCATTAACTCGATATACTCCATGTTGCCCTTGTCCATGGGAATACTGATAATTCCAAAATCAAGCTGCCCTTGTTCTAAAAGTTTCAATGTATCCGGTGAAGGCCGATTGATAATTTGAATTCGGATGCCTGGATATAGATAATGAAATGCTTCCAGATGAGGTAAAAAGAAGTACCTGCAAAGCGTATTACTTATGCCCACTTTGACAATGCCCTCAGTCCTCTTTTTAAGTTTTTCAAGCATCATTTCTCCATTGTTCAGGGTTTCAAAGGCACTTTTCACGTAATCATAAAGAATCTGACCCTCTGTTGTAAGGGTGACACCTCGAGAATTTCTGATAAAAAGGGTACAACCAGTTAAGGCTTCCAATTTTTTAATCGATTTGCTGATGGCTGGCTGGCTAATATAGAGAATTTTTGCAGCTTCAGAAATGCTCTGATACATAGCGGTGAAATAAAAAACCTTATAGAGTTCTGTATTCAACATAATATAACCTCCGGTTATGAATATCATGAAAAATAGGCATTACCATTATAGCAAGAATTGGAGTAGGATGGAAATAAATGAATTAATAAATTAGGGAGGATTAATTATTGAAGCAATTTAAAAAACATTGTTACCTTATAAAATGGGGTAAAAGCTTTTAATGTAAACACAAATTTTGAGATTGATAAAAAGAATAAGGAGATTAAAATGGGAAAAACAATCGCCGAGAAAATATTTGATGCACACAGGGTAAACATGCCGTTTCCAAATACGCATGTCTTAAAATTGGATAGGGTTTTCTGTCACGAAATTACCACACCGATTGCCATCACGGATCTTATGGCCAGGGGAATGGACAGAGTCTTTGATCCCACGAAAATAAAAGCTGTCATAGACCATGTAACACCTGCCAAAGATTCTAAAACCGCTGAACAGGGTAAGATACTCCGTGATTGGGCTAAAAGGCATAATATCCAAGACTTTTTTGACATTGGGAGAAATGGTGTCTGCCATGCAATTTTTCCAGAAAAAGGATTTGTGAGACCCGGTTATACCGTGATCATGGGGGATTCCCACACCTGTACTCATGGAGCCTTTGGGGCTTTTGCAGCAGGTGTCGGTACGACGGACCTTGAAGTGGGGATACTCAAAGGTGTCTGTGCCTTCCATTTTCCAAAAACCATTAAAATTGTGCTTAATGGCAACTTACAACCGGGAGTTTATGCCAAAGACCTGATACTTTTTATTATTAAAGAACTGACTGTAAACGGTGCAACAAACATGGTCATAGAATTTACAGGACCGGTTATTGATACAATGTCCATGGAATCACGTATGACATTATGTAATATGGCCATTGAAGCCGGAGGCACCTGTGGAATATGTTATCCGGATATGACAACTGTCGAATACCTATGGGAATTCATTAAAGACGAATTCAACTCAAAAGAAGACGCTTTACTGGAATACTCAAAATGGATTTCGGATGCAGATGCTTCCTATGAAAAAGTCTATGAATACGATGTTACCACCTTAGAACCGATGGTTACTTTCGGGTACAAACCAGATCAGGTAAAAACAGTTAATGAAATGTCAGGTGCAAAAATTGACCAGGTTTATATAGGAAGTTGTACCAATGGTCGTATCGAAGATTTGAGAATTGCTGCAAGTATCCTTAAGGATAAAAAAATAAGTGATGACGTGCGGGCCATTGTAAGCCCTGCAACGCCAGCTATCTTTTCAATGGCTTTAAAAGAAGGCATCATTGAAATTTTCCAGAATTCCGGTTTTTGCGTGACAAACCCAACTTGTGGAGCTTGTCTGGGTATGAGTAATGGGGTTCTTGCTAATGGTGAAGCCTGTGCTTCTACAACCAACCGAAATTTTAATGGCAGAATGGGAAAAGGCGGTACCGTTCATCTGATGAGCCCTGCTACTGCTGCAGCTTCAGCAATTTCAGGAAAAATAACAAATTCTAAAGTTTATAAAGCGTAAGTATCGGAGGGAAAGATGAAAAAATTTAATGGAAACGTCTTATTCTTGGATCGAAGTGACATCAATACCGATGAAATTATTCCGGCAAAATATCTTACCGAAATCACCAAAGAGGCCTTGAAACCCTATCTATTGGAAGATTTGTCTCTTAATGGATTTGGCATTGAGGATATTAAAGACAAAGCTGTGCTTGTCACAAGAGCAAATTTTGGTTGTGGTTCTTCCAGAGAGCATGCTCCCTGGGCGTTAGAAGTAAATGGAATCAATGTAGTGATAGCCGAGAGCTTCGCAAGAATATTCAGACAGAACATGTATAATTGTGGTATGTTTGCTATAGAATTACCATCAGAAAAGATGGAATATCTTTTTGAGAACTACGCTGGAAAAGATACTTCCATAACTATTGACATGGATAACGATAAGATTATTGTAACTTCATCAGACCAATCAGACGAACTAGATTTTAAAGTCGGCGAATTTGACAAAACACTTGTTAAAGAAGGCGGCTGGGTAGGTTACGCTGATAAAAACTATTGATTTGTAAGCCCATTAGATTCTCGCATTAAGGTAGCTGGACTGGACGAGGTGTAAATGAGGTAGTACGGGAATTAGGATGAAGTTAAAACTATGAGTTAAAGGCGCTAATCAGATTTATAGACTGATTGGCGCTCTTTTATATTTATAGGATTTCTCTCTTGAGTTTGATTTACTTTGTGGCTCCTAAACGTAATGGAACGTATTCAATAGCATGGGAAAAGCAGCTGGATAGGGAAACAAATTGCCTCGGCATTTTCTATAGGCAATGAGATCGGGAAGTAAATTTGCCTAAAATGGAGGAATTAAAAATTGCCTGTGACCGTCTGGGCGATTTTCTGGAGGGGTTTCGGCAGGCCTAATGGGATAAAAGGGGTGATTTCCTCCCTTCTGTATAATGTTCTGGGTGAGGAAGAGAATATTCGGGACGGTGATAAGTATTCGTGTATACATTGTTAATATGGCAAGAAGAATAGAAAAAATAAAGTATAATAAATGCATTAAATTTATTGAAAAGGTTTAATTTTAAGAAAACCCTTAGTACCTTTGACAAAGTCGAGTGTTCTAAGAAGTATGGAGGAAGAAATTTATGAGTAGTTTTAAAAGAGTGATGGTAGCCAATAGAGGCGAAATCGCGATTAGGGTATTTAGAGCTTGTAATGAGCTGGGAGTAAGGACTGTCGCG
>DOPS01000161.1:13301-17124 GCA_003512645.1 Desulfosporosinus sp. | reverse complement strand
TTGCGGTCCAAAACCATGACCTTAGGTACACCCCTTAAGGCCTGGCGCACTGCCTCGAAGGGAAACGGCCTGAACAATTTAACCTTGATTAAACCGACTGGTACGCCTTCTTTGCGTAGATTATCCACGGCATCCCGAGCAGTACCTACCATACTTCCCATGGTGGCAATTACTAATTCAGCGCCCTCGCAGCAATACTCCTCAATAATTCCATAACCGCGACCCGTAAGCTCCCGCCACTCTAGATCTGCTTCTTGAGCCACATTAATAACACTTTCCATCGCCAAACCCAGATCTCGGCGATGACGATAGAACATCTCTTGATTGACGGTATTTCCCCAAGATTCCCCGATCTCTGGATCTAAACGATGGAGGGGATTAAAATCAGGTAAGTATTGATCCACCATCTCTTGAGCCGGAACCTCAACAATATCTAAGGCGTGTGAAACATAAAATGCTTCATGCATAACCATAGCCGGGAGCATGACCTTTTCGGCAACCCGATAGGCTTGCAGGACAGTATCCAAAGACTCTTGACCATGTTCACAGTAATATTGAATCCAACCCGTGTCTCGTTGTGCTAAACTGTCTGTTTGATCAGGCCAGAAACCCCAGGGCGAACCAATGGTCCGGTTGACATTAAACATCACGATGGGAGCCCTAGCTCCGGAGGCATAATGTAACATTTCGTGCATTAACATTAAGCCCTGAGAGGCAGTCGCCGTAAACACTCTAACCCCTGTCAGAGAGGCTGTGATACAAGCTGCCATGGCGGAATGCTCTGATTCGGCTGTCATTAATTCAACAACCATTTCACCAGCGGCTTGAAACTCCGAAATTTTTTCCACAATTGGCGTTTGGGGTGTAATCGGGTAAATGGGAACTACTTTTGGTTGAGCCAGTCTTACACCATAGGCAACAGCATGGTTACCATTCACTAGAATGCGGTTATTGTTTTTGTTCATCGTCCTGTTTCCTCCTTCAATACAACCGCTCCTCGTGGACATTCCTGAACACAACTACCACAGCCTTTACAAAATTGATCTAAAATGCGGTAATGTTCTGTCAAGGAAGAGTCTTTAACCACTGCCATGTCTGGACAAAAGTAAAAACAATTGTCGCACTCCACACAATTACCACAACTGAAACAGCGCTCTGATTGGGTCTGAGTTTGTTGGGGACTAAAACCTATTTTAAGCTCTGCAAAGTTTTTGAGCCTTTCTTCAACCGCAACTGTGCCCTTCTCTTCCCGATTCTGCTCCGGGAAATAAAACATATTAATTTCCTGGTAAGCAACTACGTCTTGTGACGTTTGCGTATCTTTTGAACTAATCCCCTTGGAATACGGTTTCTTTAAATACTTATCAATACTTTGGGCAGCTTTTTTCCCTTGCCCAATTGCTGTGGAGACAAAGCGCTCTGCAGGAGTCACATCTCCGCCCGCAAAAATTCCAGGTCGATTAGTCGCTAAATTAGCATCGACCCTGACTAAAGATTGTCCGACATTGATTACGCTATCCCAACCGGTCAATTCGGCATCTTGTCCAACCGCCAAGATAACATTCGTTGCAGAAACGCTAAATTCAGTACCAGAGAGTGGAATTGGCCTAAGTACTCCTGCAGGAGAATTCTCATCTAACGTAACCCTGATACAGTGCAAACTAAGGGTTTCAAAACTTATGCCTACATTCTGAACCATAACACCCGCTAAAATCTCGACTCCTTCTTCCAAAGACTCAGTCAGCTCATCAGGCTGAGCGGGCAGTGACTCTCTAGCCTCTAAGGCTAGTACCTTAACCTGACTACCTAAACGCCGGGCTGTACCAGCGACATCTAAGGCCACACTACCTCCCCCGATGACAACCACGTCTTGCCCTAATGGAGGAGCTTCTCCACGGTTCACCTTCTCTAGAAAATCTAAGCCTTTAAACACCCTAAGGTTATCTACTGAAAATTGCGGGAGTGTTTTAGAACTCTGAGCCCCTAAAGCCAGAAAAACGGCTGAAAATTCTTTTTCTAACCCGCTTAAATCACTGGCCTTAACCGAATGATTCAACTTTACTTCTATACCAAGTGCTTCTAAGCGTTTTAATTCCCCCTCCCAGGTTTCCTTGGCTAATCGATATCTAGGAATCCCATAGCGCAAAACACCGCCGAGTTCGGGACGAGTCTCAAAGATGGTAACCTTATAACCAAGTCTTTTGAGCTGATAAGCACAGGATAGTCCTGCTGGTCCACCACCGATCACTGCTATCTTCTGGTCTAAGGCTACTGTTGGCTGAGGTAAGGCCCACCCCTCACTCAAGGCTAAGTCGCCAACAAATTGTTCAAGGGCATTGACCGCGACTGCACCATCATATTCACGACGATTACAGGCACCCTCGCAGGGATGATGACAGATTCGCCCAGTTACCGCGGGAAAAGGATTGTTGTCCACAAGAGAAGACCAAGCCTCTCGATAGTGTTGCTTCCTGGCTAACATGATCCAAGTAGGTATCTCCCCGTCAACTGGACAGGCACAGTGGCAAGGTGCTAAACGCTTTTGATAAAAGGGGATAGCACTACGCCAAGTCCCTGTATTCAAAATATCCGTCCAGCCGGTCGTCCAAATAGAAGGTACTTCCTTAAAGGTCTCTTTCATTTAACACCCCCCTTTCTAGTTAATCTATACCCATCCTCACAGCATTTAAGGTTTTGATCCACTTTAACCGGGCTCATCTCTGAGACAACTTCACATAAAACCTCAAGGGTGGGTTGACCTAGCAAACCAGCAACCGCCCCAACCAAGGTTGTATTAACGATCCGTCCTAGCTTATTATCGCTAGCTATAGCCATGGCATCTATGGTAACAATCCGAAACCTTCCTAAACCAGTAAAATGTTCGGGCGGTTGAGCTGAATTGATGATGACAAAAGTATTCTCAGTCGCACCTCTTAAGAGAACATCATTAAGTAGACTGGGATCGAAGCAGACTATAACATCTGGATTTTCAATGTTACAGCGTAAGCGGATAGGTTGGTCATCCACTCTAATGAAAGAACTGACCGCTGTACCCCGTCTAGCTCCTCCGTAAGTGGCATAAGCTTGGACATATTTGCCTTCCCGGAAAAATACATTCGCTAAAATATCCCCTGCCATTTGCGCCCCTTGACCGCCACGTCCCTGAATAATAAATTGCAGCAAACTCTACACCTCCTCCAGCTTTTTAATACAAACTCATTCAATGCAAGTTAACGTCCAACTTTTTCATTTCTGGAGGATTTATCCTTAAAGGACCTAATCTTGAGTGTGGACGGTAGTATTTACAGCCTGAACAGTAAGGTTTATTCTAAATATTCTGATTTTTATTTTAAACTTGGTACAATAATATACCGCGCCCCTTCAGTTAACAACTGAATTAAGACTATTTCGCTTCTAAAATAAGCCTTTATAGCTGGTACAACAATTTACCAGGGATTATTTTCTACTTCACCCTTACTAAGGACTGTTTTGTCATTAAAACACCTTAGTGATTTGTTTTTTGGTATGTATATGTACCAAAAAACAAATCACTAATTAATTCCAAGGACTTCATAATTAGCGTGGAGACACATTTTTTACATGGTTTCCACGCTATAAAACTTGTTAAAACTCCCCGACGGTGCTTTTCGGAATTACATCTTCTACTGATCTTTATTCTGCAGTGCAGTCAACACTCTTTCTGGAGTCATCGGCAACTCTTTGAATCTGATTCCAATGGCATCATAAACTGCATTGGCAATAGCAGCAGCCGTAGCCACTAACCCAGATTCCCCTACACTTTTAGCTCCAAAAGGTCCAGTTT
>DOPS01000161.1:0-13289 GCA_003512645.1 Desulfosporosinus sp. | reverse complement strand
GGCGTAACCGATTCCCTGCTGAACTGCTCCTTGAATTTGGCCTTCTACTGAGGCCGGGTTTACAGCCGTTCCAACGTCGTGAGCAGCAACCACTCTTATGACCTCAATGATTCCAGTTTCGGTATCAACTTCGACTTCGGCAAATTGGGCAGCGTAAACGGGTGGATTACCTGGTGGTTCCTCACTTACTGCTCCGATAAATTGATGACCATGGCTACCAAAGTGAGCAGCATGGGATATTTCTGCGACGCTCAGTGATTTGGAGGAATCGTCTCGCGCCCAAACTCTGCCCTCCTTCACCTCAAGTCCTTCAACAGGGATATCTAGAAGTTCTGCAGCCATTACCAATAACTGTTCTTTGGCCATTGTAGCGGCCTTTTTTACAGCGTTTCCTCCAGAATAAATCTGGCGACTGGCATGACTACCAATGTCAAATCCATTGACATCTGTATCCGACATTTTGCTAATCATGACCTCGTTGAAGGGAATCCCAAGCTCTTCGGCGGCAATCTGGGATAAGGATGTAGCACTACCCGTCCCAACATCAGAATTACTGAAATTCAAATTGGCACTACCATCTTCATTGATTTTAATAATAGCGGCAGAGGTTTCATGGAGCATCGGTCTAGCCCCGCTCACATGCATCATGTAACCCATCCCGACTCCACGCTTTTTAACCCCTTGACTTATTCGTCCATTATTTCTTTTTTCTGTCCACCCGATTGCTTTAGCACCACTTGCAATAGACTCCTCTAAGCCGCAGCTTTCAATTGCCCAACCACTCCACATCCAAACCTCTCCGGCACAGGGGTGATTCTTGAGTCTCAGCTCAAGAGGATCAATACCCAATTTTTCTGCGATATCGTCCATCTGTGATTCGACGGCAAACACCACCTGAGGGTTACCATAACCGCGAAAAGCACCACATTGTGTAGCGTTAGTATAGACAGAATAGTTATCTACTTTTATGTTGGGAGACTTATACATAGCTAAAAACCAACCGGCCACAGGTCCAGCCAAGGAAGGGGTATGTGTGGCATAAGCACCGCCATCAATATAAGAGGTAAACTGGCGAGCCGTAAATGTACCATCTTTTTTCATACCGGTTTTGAGAGTCATCGTCATAGGATGTCTGGATTCTGTCGCTAAAAAGGCTTCTTCCCTCGAATATTTGAGCATAACCGGTTGCCCAACCTTCATAGCCAATAAAGCGGAGATTGGTTCATTAACCACCCCTAGACGACTTCCAAATGCTCCTCCCACCGACGGCTTTATGATGCGAACCTGTCCAATCTTTAAGCCTAAGGCATGGGCTGTAATTCTCCGAACCAAATGAGGCATTTGTGTCGATGTCCAAATGGTGACACGACCATCCATGTCTGGTGCCGCCATGGAAACTCCACAGGGTTCCATGCTTACTTGGTTGACTTTGGGCACCTGATAAGTGTCTTCAAAGACATAATCTGCTTCAGCAAAGCCTGCCTCAACATCTCCAATTACGACTGGTGTATGCCCATAAGTATTATTTTCGGCGTCGTGTAAACGTGGCGCTCCTTCCGCCAAAGCTTGTTCCATACTTACAACAGCAGGCAACACCTCATATTCAACTTCGATAAGCTCTAAGGCTTGAGTTGCCGTCTCTTCATCAACAGCTGCCACTGCAGCAATTCCGTCTCCGACATAGAGAGGAGTATTTGTGAGAATGTATTGATCCTCAACTAGGATTGCCCCTGGTGATGGAGGAAACCCAGCACTATTCCACAAAATTTTCGGCGTATCCTCATAAGTTAAAACAAGCTTAACCCCTGGCAATTGCTTGGCCTTTGAGGTATCAATCCTGATAACCTTAGCGTGAGCGTAAGGACTACGCAGCACTTTACCAACCAACATATGGGGCAACACCATATCCCCGGTGTATAAAGCACTCCCACTGACTTTTTCCCGCGCGTCTACCCGGGGTAATGAATGACCAACAACAGAATAACTCATAATTGCTTCCCTCCTTTCCCTATCGACGACTTACATCCATAATCGCTTCGACGACCTTAACATACCCTGTACAGCGACAAAGGTTTCCTGTGATTCCTTCTCGTACTTCTTTTTCTGTCGGATGAGGATTGCTATCTAATAATGCTTTAGCTGTCATAACAATTCCCGGGGTGCAATAACCACATTGTATTGCCCCGTGGGCAACTAGTGCTTCCTGAATAGGATCTAATTCCATAATCCCACCTATGCCTTCAATCGTGGAAATTTGCTTACCCACTGCATCGACCGCTAAGATAAGACATGAGTTGACTGGCTTACCATCCATTAATACTGTACAAGCACCACATTCCCCGCTGTCACAGCCTTTTTTTGTACCAGTCAGGGCCAAGTCCTCTCTAAGCACATCCAATAAGGTCTTTTTTATCGGAACATTAACTAGATATGTTTCACCATTAATTTGCAAACTTATCGGTGTCATCATAGTTCTCCCCCCCAAGCTTCAACAAGTGCTCGCCGTGTTAGAACACCCACCATTTGCTTACGGTAACTGGCGGTGCTCCGAACATCGTCAATTGGGTTAACTGCCTGCTTAGCCAATTCCGCTGCCTGCTCGAAAGCGCTCAGGGTTGCCAAAGAATCGGTCAAACTATCCTCCGCATCCTTGATACGTAACGGAGTCGAAGCAACAGCACCAACAGCAATCCTGGCTCTGATTTGCTTTGTTCCCGGCTGAGGCGTTAAGAGCACTGCTACATTAACTAAGGCAATTTCATGACTTTTGCGCTTTCCGTGTTTATAAAACACACCCTTACTGTTCAGCGGTGGAAGATCCATTTCTATGGCAGTAAGTAGTTCTCCTTGTTGTAACACCGTTTGACTAGGTCCAACATAAAACTCCTGCACAGGAACCTTGCGTGACCCACTAGGTCCTATAATCAGCAAGCGTGCCTCATACATTAAAAGAACTAAGGCAACATCTGCCGCAGGAGATGCATTACATAAATTACCACCAATCGTTGCCAGATTACGCACTTGAGGAGTACCCAAACTCCTTGCTGCCTCAACCAATACAGGGAAGTGAATACGAACCAACGGGTTCTCGATTAGGGAGCTTATTTGTGTTAAGGCACCTATGGTGATGGTTAGGCCCTCATAGTTGATTCCCTTAAGTTCTGTCAAGCCTTTAATATTGACGATGCCCCTCCAGTTTATAGGGCCTTTCTTCATTTTAACTAACAGATCAGTTCCCCCTGCTAAAGGTCTGACTTGATCTCCCAAATTAGCTAGTATAGAAACTGCCTCTAACAGGTTTCCAGGTTCCCAGTAGTTTAAATCCGACAAAAGCTTCACCCCCTAGAATATTTCAGGTTAAATTACTTGAATGAATTCCCTTTAGCAACCTAAATTTTACGCACTTTTACTAAGTAATAGTTTTAATATTCTGATTATTGATCAGTAAAAAATAAGGAAACTGCGCAATAGCATTTTCCAAGCACCCTGTCTCTTTTAGTGGGAGGACTACCTCCCTTTCCCAGCACCGAAACACCAAGAAACACCCAAAGGTATCAATTAAAACCGTGAACTTTTTGTAAATATCTCTGACAGACTTTCGCCTTATCACCACCTTGCTTCTCAACTTAGTCATAGATCTCTACCCAAATGGCGAGTCACATGACTGTATTTTAATGCAAGATGAATTCCTAATTTCGTTAAGAACCTCACTATTAGCCTGAACAGCTTATCTAGCGTACTATACAGTATAATTTAGGCTTTTAACAGTTCTTTGAACCAGACTGGATCATGATTCAAAAATAGCCTTGGTACATTACAATACCACTTTTTCCTGACATTTCCTGAAACACACGCTATAAGCCGACTATTATTTCAATCTCTTCGATACACAATTTACCACTCTTTCCAAGGAATGTACCACCTTTTAACTAATCCGCTGACATTAATTTATATTTTTGAATTTTACGTAGCACTGTGGGGTGGGAAACACCTAGAAACTTGGCTGCCTGCCTTATCGTTGGATAGGCCTGCAAAGTTTTACGCAAGAGTTCTATTTCCAACATTTCAATGGCTTTTTCGAAAGGCAGAGGTTCATTAACCTGAATTACGAGAGCCTGTTGTTCAGGTACGCTGTTCACATTAAATGGCAGATGTTTAAGAGTCAAAACCTCATCCTCATTCATAATCAGCATTCGTTCAATCAAATTTTCTAATTCGCGAACATTACCTGGCCAAGGATGACGTTCAAAAGCCAACAAAATTTCCGGCTCAAATCTAATATTGCTAGAATATTTTCGGTTAAAGCCTTCTAAAAAGTGGATAGCCAAAGGGACAATGTCATCTGTACGCTCCCTCAGGGGAGGGAGGTGAATGGGTACGACATTTAAGCGATAAAAAAGATCCGCCCGAAAACTATGTTGGGCTACCATTTCTTCTAAGTTTTTATTCGTTGCGGTCACTACCCGCACATTAAATTTAATGGGTTTGGCAGCACCGACTCTAAGTACCTCCTGTTGTTGCAATACTCGCAATAATTTAACCTGCATTGTCATCGGCATTTCCGCGATCTCATCAAGAAGTAGAGTCCCGCCCTCACAAAGTTCGAAAATACCTTTTTTCCCTCCACATCGGGCACCTGTAAAAGCTCCCTCTTCATAGCCAAAGAGTTCTGATTCGAGCAAGTTTTCCGGAATAGCTCCACAATTGATTTGTAAAAAGGGCCCATTGACACGAGGACTTAACTCATGAATTAAGGTGGCCACAATTTCCTTTCCTACCCCGGACTCCCCAGTAATTAAGACGTGTGAATTTACATGAGCCACACGAACTATCAGTTTAAAAACCCTCTGCATACTCGCACTTCGGAATATGAATTCCTCATGACGCCACAGCTTTGTTCTCAACTCCTTAATTTCGTGGGCATAGCGGATATTCTGTTGCTCCGTAGTTTCTATCCGTTCTCGCAAAAGATTCAGTTCAGTCATATCACGTATATTACAGACTACACGTAGAACTTCCCCTTTTTCATTAATAACGGGGCTGCCAGTAATTAAAATTTCTTTACCGGTTTTTATTTTTTGTTTGATAGTCACCGGTTTTTTTTGGCTCAGAACAAGTAAGGCGACCGCTTGGGAAACTGTACCGTCATCTTGAAGCTCTCTGACATTACGGCCAACTCCATTGTCTTGCTTGGACAAACCTGTAATTCTTTCATAACTAGTATTGACTCTTAATAGAGTACCTTCTCCATCAATAATCCCAACGCCATCGTAAAAGGATTCGAGAATAGCCTCAAATTCTTTATTTAACTCTTTAACGTACCCTAACTCCATAGCTAAAGATTCGAGGTCAGAAACATCTTGAAATACTGCAATTGCGCCAACTACCCTGTCGCCTTCAATAATCGGTGTACGATTGGTGACCATAATTAGGCCGTTTTGTTCAAACTTTTGCCCAAACGAGGGTTTACCACTATAGAGTACCGACGTAAGTCCAGCAGGTAATAAATCACTGAGTTTCTGTCCAATGACTTTACCAGCAGCGACTCCCAGCATGCGCTCCGCCTGGCGATTAAAGATTGTAACTCGCTCTTCGGCATCAATAGCTACAATTCCATTATGCACAGCATTAAGGACCTCGTTCAATTTATTAAACCATGACAACCTTTGCCACCTCCCCAATCCAGTATTTGTTTTCTACCTTTCATCCTCCTCTTCTTTGTATCTTCTAACATTCCACACCTTCCCTTCATATCCTTCCAAGAGTGCATAATTTATCCAAAAAAGCTCGCCTTCCTGAAAAAAAAGTTCATAGCCAATTTTTCCTTTCAACTTAAGTTGGAAAAGAAGATTGACTATGAACCTTGCTTATAATTCAGTCAGTATTAGATACCAGCCATTTCTTTCAGTTTTCGCTCAATTGACTTGTCTAAGTAGGGAATTTCATAATTATCTACGATTTCATTAACGCGTTTTTCAGCTTGATTAATCATTGGCAAAGAGTCGTTTAATCTCCATTGGTCATAGGTTTCCCGATTCGATAGGGTCGGCTGCCAAAACTCAGTACGGAAATTTTGATAAGTATGGTCTGAAGTTAGAAATTGTCCCCCCGGACCCACATCATGGATCAGTTGCACAGCTAAATCGTCCACATCAAGCTTAGTTCCTCTCAGGAAACGCCGTACCATGCTGCAAAGTTCGTCATCCATAATGAATTTTTCCATCGACATGGACATGTATGATTCCAGGATACCTGCTGCATGGAGAACAAAATCCACACCCGCCATTCCGGCAGCCTGAAGACTCATCATACTTTCATAGGAAGCTTGAAGGTCCAAGATTTTACTATCTGTTAAGCATCCCCCGGCTCGGCACGGCAAACCGTAGGAGTGGGCTATTTGGACTGCGGTGGCAATGATCCAGGCTCCTTCGGGAGCACCAATACTTAAAGAGCCGTTACGCATCTCAGTGATTGACGAGGCTGAACCATAAACCACCGGGGTTCCCTCCCGAATCGTTTGAGCAAGGGTGATTCCTGCCAGTATTTCCGCATTCTGCAAAGCGAGTGCACTTGCCAGAGTAGCCGGTGAGGTTGCTCCGGCCATGCCTAAGGACGCAATAATCACGGGTTGTCCTGCTTCTGCATAAGCTATCAGGGCCCCAACCATTCGTTCGTCCAACATCAAGGGAGTAATTGTATTAATCAAGCTTATCATTACTGGTTGTTTCAGAATGCCTTTTTCACCATCGAAAAGTATTCCAGCCATCCTTAAAGTATCTTTAGCATGTTTCTCCCCAGTTGCACTGCCCATAAAGGGTTTATCCGAGTTAACAATACAAGCATATAACATGGCATTATGCCTGTCTTTTTCAGCAACATCACTAGGCTCTACCAACACTCCGCCAGAGATCCCCATATTGGCGCTCGAGCCAGAAAGCTTAGCAAATTTGATAAAATCTACGAAGGTAGCCTTGCGCCTCAGACCTGAAGCCAAGGTAACATACGGTGCTCCGTATCCTGGAGCAAGAACCGGGTCTCCAGCGCCGACGGTGATATTTTTACTGGGATTTCTGGCATGAATGGTAAATTGGCGAGGGGCTTTAGCTATAGCCTCCATTACTAGTTTAGGCGGAAAATAGACACGTTCTCCCTCTACTTTAGCACCAGCAGCCTGTAAAACTTCCCTGGCCTCTATATGATCAATATTAACTCCGGTACGTTCCAAAATTTCGAGACTTGCTGCTTTTATTTTTTCAATTTCTTCGGGTACAAGTGTCGCAAGAGTTGGCCTTGTCAAAACCGTGTCCCCCTTTATTCCTCCCAACTAGGATGACCGATGGCCGTGACCTCAAGGCGCGTTTCAAGAAACACGACGTCATCTCCTCCGGCCGTATGACTTAGTACTTCTTCTTTCTCAATGAATAACTCCGGATTAAGCACTCCCGCGCGTTGTGCTCTCTGCAGAGCTACTTGCTTGGCTTTGTCTAAAGCATTCTTTTCGGCCTCTTCCAGATATAAAAAGGCTTCCCGTTTCCAAGGCGCATGGACTACATACCCCCCTGCTACACCTGGTTTAATCAGGATGCGAATGAGTTCAGCAACCTGACCGGAAGCTGCACCCACCGCATTAGCCACTTCGGCATGTAACGGTATCATAACTGGGGTATTCAAGGTATTCCCTACCGCGGGAAGATAGCCTGACACCGGAGCCCCTAAAGCAATAATCGGATAATTAAGCCTGATCTCAGTCTTAAATCCCCGCTTGTGACAACCATCAAGCAGAGAGCTTAATAGAAATGCCACGCTTGGCTCAGTGTTAAGATTGATTCGCAACCCCTCTCGGTAGGCAAAACTTTGTAAAATAGTCATACTAAGAGCGGTTTGGATTTCATTCAAGACTTTATCTGCAAATTCGTCCAGTCCTATTCTCAATCTATGCGCTAGAATCCTCGCTCCTTCCTGAGCAGCTGTGACATTATAGTCTGTAAAGCTACCGAGGACATGCAGTAAATCCGTGGGGGTAAAAGAAATTCGACCAATTATCTGAGCCCGCTCTAATTCTTTTAAGGGCAATAAGTTTGGATCACGTCCCACTTTGTCTGCAAGAGCAAAAATATTGTGAGCACTGCTCTCTAGAGCGTGGATTATTTGCCATTCTGTCTGATTCCAGCGGTCTCCCTGGACAGGTTTCTTGACCAACATAAAGCAATCCGCTGGTTGGGTATCGATTATTTCCCGATTCGGGTCAACTCTCTTCAATTCTTCGATGAGAAGAGGATACTTGTTAGCTACGACTGACAAGGGCCAGACCCTTCTCGGCCCGATGATTAGTTTTCGATCCTTGGAAACCTGGATATAACTGTCTCCGCCCAGTCCAAAGGTACTGATTTCTGCAGCCTCAACACGGGTCTTCCACCCTCCTACTGTGGCTCCCTCACAGTTCATCCTGGGGCGACCGTTCTCTAGGATAGCAATGTCTGTCGTGGTCCCACCCATATCTAAGGCTAGGGCGGATTCAGTTCCGGTTAGAAATATTGCTCCCACAATACTGGCCGCAGGCCCTGACAGGATGGTTTCAATAGGCTTTTCCCGAGTCATCTCTTCACTCATCAGTGAGCCATCCCCTTTGACAATCATCAAAGGAGCTGAAATTCCCTTCTCTTTGAGAACGGCTTTGACCGCTGCCAGAAGTTCGGCAATGATCGGTAACAGTCTAGCATTTAGGCAGGTCGTCACTGTTCGTTCGTGAAAACCGAGAGCAGTCGTGAGTTGGTGGGCACATACAATCGGTACATCCCAAAGCTCTTGGATTATTCTTTGAGCATTCTGTTCATGTTCTGGATTCCGAATACTAAGATAGCCGGAAATTGCAATCGTATCGACCTGACCATGCATTTCAGTCACTGCTCTTCGGATAGCCTCAAGATCGAGTTCCGCTAGAGGTATCCCTTTAATATCATGCCCGCCTCTTACAACAAAGGTCTGCTGGGCAGGTAGGTTGCCGGTTGACTCATGCCCTATGAGAATTAAGCCAACCCGACAACCACGACCCTCAACAATAGCATTCGTAGCTAAGGTCGTGGACAGTGATACGAGCTGAACTTGACGCGGGGTAAAGTCACCCATGTTCTCGATACAGTTTC
Organism: Desulfosporosinus sp.; assembly: GCA_003512645.1. Lineage (GTDB taxonomy): Bacteria > Bacillota > Desulfitobacteriia > Desulfitobacteriales > Desulfitobacteriaceae > Desulfosporosinus. The sequence goes on along the minus strand of DOPS01000161.1, from coordinate 4,146 downwards.
GTATTCCAATCGATAAATCTTCACGTGTCGTAAATGCCTTGGCCTTTTCCCTTACTTCCCTGGTCTCTAAATCAAGAAGCACCCCATCTGTAAAGGTTCCGCCAGTATCAATCCCCAATACTAGGGGCATAGCCTGTCACCCCTTTCTAATCCATCTTCCAGTTTTCGAACCCCCACTTCTACAAGTGGGGGTGATACCCTGTCCTCATTGCCGACTTAACGAACTTTTTGTTCAGACCGTTCTACGATGGCCCGAATTTTTTGCTGAACATCCTTCGGAAGTGGATCTGGTTCATAATTTTCTATGATATCTTTAACCTTTTCATTGGCTCGTTGGAAGAGAGTTTTTTCTCCGTCTGCCTGCCAACTCTCATAACGTTGACGATTAATCAGACTTGGATAATATGTTTCAGTTTTAAAGTGTTTCATCGTGTGATCCTCGGATAAGAAATGTCCTCGTGGACCTACTTTATCAATCAGATCTAAGGCTAGGGTCTCATCGGTCACCTGGATACCGCGCACTAAACGACGAGCCATCCCAATCACGTCATTGTTAATCGTTAGAAATTCTAAGGACGATGTGGAACCATATTCAATATACCCGACATCATGATTTAGATTAGGTCCAGAGAGGGCCGTCATGGCAATGGACATAGCCGCTTCTATTCCCGCTTGTTCATCGACTAAATTGGAGTCGGAGCAGCCAGCAGTCCCGAACATTGGCAATTTAAGGTAGTGAGCCATATCCGCTAACGAAGACATGAGCAGATTGAATTCCGGTGAACCATAGCTGAAAATGGTACTGGACATATCCATAATCGTAAACACTCCGCCCATAATAAACGGAGAACCTTCTCGGGTTGATTGATTAAGCACTAACCCACTTAAGGATTCTGCTAATCCTTGGGTGAGTATGCCTGACATCGTAGCAGGGACTGTTCCACCAGCCATAACGCAAGGCGTATAAACCACGGGCAGCCCTTTTCTGGCGGCCAAAATCAGTTTGGAGGCCGCCTCCCAAGCATGTTGCAGAGGAGAAATCGGCTCTGCGTAAAGCGTCATAAAGGGATTGCGCCGTAATTCCTCAACCCCTCCGGCCATAATTTCACACATCTCAATAATATCGGCGAAGCCATAAATATCATGGGCCGTGGTTACAATGGGTTTACTCGTATTCAGCACTTGAGCCTCGAACTGATGGCGATCCGAGATAAGAAGCGGCACATCCTGAACAATACCCAGGGACATGACAAAATCGAGATTTGGCAAGGCGTCTATCACTTTACAAGCGTTGCTCACCGATTCTTTCGTAGAACGTTGGCGCTTTCCGGTGTAAGGGTCGATGGTGAACGGAGTATCGGAGCCGGTGCCAAAATATGCGTTGTGCCCTTCCAGCAGGACATCCCTAGATCCCGTTCGGTTATTACAAAAAGTCACCCGTTTAGGCACAGATCTTAACGCCCGGTCTACGACCGCTGAAGGGATACGAACTAGGATACCGTCGACCCAACAGCCTGCTTTCTTTAATATATCACGGGCTTCTTCATCATGTACAGTCACACCCGTACGTTCGAGAACCTCTTGAGCCGCTAGTAATATTTCATCACATTGGCTAGGGGAAAGAATGCTGAACATCGGGCTAGCATTTTGTACGTAATTGCTTCTTACAGGCATTGTCATCCTCCTTTCAAAACTTATTAGGCTAGCAGTTTCTTACAAAGATCCGCAGCAGACCCTGCATCCGGGGCAAACCCGTCGGCCCCAATTTCATCGGCAAAGTCCTGAGATATCGGAGCTCCACCGATCATCACTTTTACCTTGTCGCGCAGGCCCTCTTCTTTTAAGAGTTCGATCGTATCTTTCATAGCCAGCATGGTCGTCGTGAGCAAGGCTGACATGCCGATCACACCCGGCTGATGGTCCTTAATCGCTTGTAAGAACTTCTCTGGACCCGCATCCACCCCTACATTGATGACTGTAAAGCCTGCACTCTCTAACATCATGCCGACTAAGTTTTTTCCGATATCATGAAGGTCACCTTTGACCGTTCCGATCACCACTTTACCCGCTGAAGGGATATCTTCACTTAAAATGAGGGGTTTGACTAGCTCCATACCAGCATTCATAGCCCGCGCTGACATTAAGACTTCCGGCACATACATTTGACCGGATTTAAACCGTGCTCCTACGACACTCATTCCCGGGATCAGCCCTTGATTAATAATTTCAACCGGGTTGTCACCCGTCCCGATCGCCTGTTGGGTCAGTTGTTTGACTCGATCTAGTTGACCGGCAATGACGCTTTGAGAAATCTCTTCATAATAATTGGCCATCTCTTTTTACCTCCCTATTTTGAACTCTTCTTCGCTTCCCGCGCTTCCGCTCTATCGACAATTGCTTGAATTTCTGCAATCACACTGTCTGCTAGTTTCTCGGGTTTATGATTATTAATGATAGCTTGGGTTTTTTCCTTGACCCGCTGTCCCATGGACTTAGAGCCTTCTGCCTTCCAGCCGTCATACCTGAGCCTGTTGATCAGGGTGGGTGCCCAGTTTTCACGGAAATGGGCCATGGTATGGTCTTCCGCTAAGTAGTGACCACCCGGGCCGACCTTGTCAATAACATCGACGGCTAAGTGTTCATCATCAACTAGAATACCACCTAGAATTTTCTTCACCATGCCAATGATTTCATCATCCATGGTCATGAGTTCTAAGGAAGAGGTGGCACCATACTCCATATAGCTACAGTCGTGAACAATATTTGCGCCACTTAAACCGGCGATCAGAATTGAAAAGGCTGCTTCAATGCCCATCTGAGTGTCGATCACTTTGGCATCCGTGCAACCACCCGTACTGAACATCGGTATTTTCATGTGGCGGGCGACAGAGGTTAAGGCTGCCGAAAGTAAGCTTAATTCCGCGGCTCCATAGGATAAAATCGTGCTTGACATGTCCATGGTGGAAATTAGTCCACCCATGATAAAGGATGAACCTTTGCGGACTAATTGACCCGCTACCAGTCCTACCAAGAAATCGGCCACTGAGATTACGAGACTTCCTGCCATCGTGGCAGGAGCCACTCCACCTGAGAAAGTACAGGGTGTATATATGACGGGAATATTGGCCTTGGCTGCAAATATTGCTTTATCAATGGCCTCTGACGAATGGCGTAACGGGGGACTAGACTCTGAATAAAGGATAATAAAGGGATTGCGTTGCAGGGCTTCCATGCCTCCCGCCACTGCTGCAGCCATATCCACGATGTCCTGATACTGATCGATCCCGAAACCCCAATGGATAATGGGTTTGGTTGTGTTTTCGACCATAACTTGAAACGCATGAACATCTGCTAACGTCGGTGTGACATCCATGATGGTTCCGCAATCCATGGCATAAGATATATTAGGCAAGGCGTCGACCGTAATCGCTGCCCGCAACGTATCAGACTTCCGGGGACGCCGTCGTTCCCCAGTAAAGGGATCGAGGGTGTAAGTATTCGTGGGTCCTGGGCCATAATAAACATTCTGCCCTTCCAAGAACATGGTTCGTTCACCGTTTCGATTAGAAATAACAATTCGTGAAGGTGCACTACGGATCGCCCACTCGACGAGGTGAGATGGGAAACGCACCGTATTGCCATCAACCCAACAGCCTCCCTTTTTGAAAATTTCTAAGGCCTCTTCACTGTGTACTTCAGCACCCGTTCGCTCCAGCACCTCGAGGGCACCATTTAAGATGGTTTCACATTGATCATCGCTCAACACCTTAAACTGTGGTGTCGTATTTACTTGATAGTTGGCCCTAACGTATTGGCTTTTTGACAAGTCACACACTCTCCTTCCTCAATCTACTAAGCTAGAAGTTTCTTACAAAGATCGGCTGCAGACCCTGCATCCGGGGCAAACCCATCGGCCCCGATTTCATCGGCGAAGTCCTGAGATATCGGGGCCCCACCGATCATTACTTTTACTCTGTCGCGCAGGCCCTCCTCTTTTAAGAGTTCGATCGTATCTTTCATGGCCAACATGGTCGTCGTGAGCAGAGCTGACATTCCGATCACACCCGGTTGATGCTCCTTGACCGCTTGTAAAAATTTCTCGGGACCCGCATCCACTCCTACGTTGATGACCGTATAGCCAGCACT
>DOPS01000243.1:0-10650 GCA_003512645.1 Desulfosporosinus sp. | reverse complement strand
ATCAAATCATTGTTATCAACGGATATTGAGATAACCTCCGTTTGGCAAAAGAAGTTCAGTGTCGCAGTTATGACTCGATGACAGCGCATACCACCTTGGTTTGCATTCGCTATATGATGTTGGCAGTAGAAAACCGTGAAAACAAGGATAGGCTGTGTTTTAATGCGGCCTAGTCTTCAATTTGTCAACTGCGAAAGTTGAGTTACTAATAAGACCTCTATGTCACTACACGGCATCACTGATGAATGTAAATCACATCTCTAAAAGCAAGTCTCCTTGATACCTGTAAAGCTTAATGGCGAGCTGAAGCTCCAGCTTTGTATCATTGTCAGCCAAATCAAGACCGGAAATTTTCCCTGCCTTTTCCAAGCGATATCTAAGGGAGTTGGGATGGATAAACAACTCCCTGGCCGCACTTTGAATACAGCAATTATGATTCAAATAAGACTCCAGGGTATCAATAAGATTGATGTTATTTTTAACCCCATAAGCGTAGAGGTTGCCAATAATACTTTGAACGAACCCCGATAATGTTTTTTCGTTACCCGGCTGCATCAGGCATTCCATCAATTTCAGCGAGTGATAGTAAATTACTCCTTCTTCACTCCCTAGTTTGCGGTCCGTAAAGGAGAGTGCTTTGAAGGCTTCGTTCAAGGCAACCTTATAATCCCGGGCATTATAACACTGGCGGCCTACACCGATTTTTATCTTGCAATTCGTAAACGTCATTTTTAACGCTTCAAAGAGTGCCTGTAGGTATTCCGTAATCACAGCTGTTTCCAAGAGGCTGCCGTCAGACGATTGAATTAACAGGACAGCTTGTTCCTCACTGATGGCGACTGCACTGGCATTCATAGAAAGGTCACTGATGATGCTGCGCAAAACTCCTTCCATCTGCCGCTTTCCCAGTGCGGCGTTGATTTGGATGACAGTCAAAACCGCCTCTCTAGACAGATCAAAACCTGGGAGATTTTCTTTCTCATAAAAGTTATGGTTCTGATCTTTATCATCAAATATAAGACCGAAAATCAAGTTTTTTAAATATCTATCTTCTAAGTCTACTTGTGCCTGTCGGCAGATTTCCAGCACCACCAAACTGTGCATTACGACTCTGACAATCCTCATCTGTTCCCGGTTTAAGTTTTCTTTGAATATATTCAAATACTTTGTTATTTCTCCTTTTATGATGATCGGAAACACCATTCTTGGAGAGGTTATCCCATACTCCGGCAACTCAGGTAACGAAACAGGTTGATGGGTGCTCTGCAACAAACGTACATATTCAACGATCCTAGGGTCCACATGTTGAGGTTTCCAGTATTTGATGCCAGTCCTTCGATCTGTGTTGGAAAAGGTAGGAGTGTCATAATAAGAACGTGCCAGGACAAGGAAATATTCATTCTCAATCAGGATGTTCACTTGTAGCCTCTGGGCTAGATAATCGGTAATCCCTTGGTAACCACCACCATTAATGATTATCTCTAAAAACTCATCGTAAAGCGTATCTGCTTCCAGGTCGCTGTCCTCAAATATCTTTCTCATAAACATCTGCTTATCACACCCTAACGCTTCAAAAAATAGATTACTGAGATTCAAAAGTATGTCTTTAAAGCTACACTTTTAATTGAATAAATAAAATTTAATTATTTTTAATTTTCCCACTTTAATTATAACACACTTGAATTCGATCTATAGTCTTTTGCGTTGGGCGAGCAGGATAACAATACTATATGCCATTTTATTCGTTAGTAAAATAAGGTACAATAAAGTACATTCATATTTAATATTGTTAGAAGGCTAAGGCCAGCAAAAAGGGGATGTGACCTTTGACACTACTAAATATTAAGCAAGAGTCCCGTAAACTTCGGATCGACTTTCATGTTCATATGGGCGTATATACGTTTCACCAACCATGGGTGACTGAGTGGATGAAGGAAGCACATCCTGTGGGATATCAAGACTATATCCAACGTTATAACGATCCGGGAGCCTTTGAAGCACTGTTAACTGAAGAAGACGTTGATTATGCTTGCGTTGTGGCAGAATTGAGTTATATAAGCACAGGGCTCTGCACCAATGAACAAGTGCGCGATTTCTGTAAGGGCAGGCCGCGATTAATTCCCTTTTGTGACATTAGTCCTCATATTTATACTGATTTAGGAGAAGAACTACGGCGAAAAGTAGAAGACGAGGGTTTTCGTGGGTTGAAGCTATATCCTACTTACCAACATTACTATCTTAACGACCGGAGGCTGTACCCGCTCTATCAAGCTGCTCAGGAATTGAATGTTCCAGTCTTGATTCATACCGGATCCTCGGTGTTTAAGGGTTCACGCCTGAAGTACGGCGATCCATTGCATCTGGATGATGTTGCTGGAGATTTTCCAGAGTTAAAGTTGGTTATGGCCCACTCTGGACGAGGGGTTTGGTATGATCATGCTTATTTCATGGCTAAAATTCATGCCAATGTTTTCATGGAACTTGCCGGTCTCCCACCAGTAAAATTAATGAGCTATTTTCCCGATTTGGCTCGTATTACGAATAAAGTGATTTTCGGCAGTGATTGGCCTGGCATGCCTTGGATTAAACGCAATATGGAGGCTATCTCGCAGCTGCCTTTGCCGGCAGAGGGAGTGGAAAACATTCTTGGCGGTAACGCCGCTAAGCTGCTACATCTCTAGACTTTGATTTAAGTTTCTTTACAGCGCTAATGCTCTGATTCAAGACACGGGTGTAGGAAGAACAATCTTGCCACGCCCGTGTTTCTATTTCTGTCTGTCCGTGCTGACCCGAAATTTAGGGAACTTGAACTAAAGTAATAGGCTATGCTATTATAGGTGATAATAGTTTAGAGTAATGGAGGGAGTTTTTAATAGATGCTTTCTAACGCTGAGTTAATCATATTAAGTTTAGTTAATGAAAAACCTTCCTACGCATACGAAATTGAAAAACAAATCGAAACTAAAAGTATGCGCTTATGGGTTAGAATCGGTATAGCTTCTATTTATCAGGTGTTAACTCGTTTAAACGGCAAAGGCTATCTGGAATTTAAGATTGAGCGTGAAGGGAAGGCTCCCGAGCGAAAACGGTATTGTATTACTGAGAGCGGGCAAGAGATCTTAAAGTCCTCAATTAAGGATGCCTTAGGTAAACTAGAATGGTATTATTTGGACTTAAATCTAGCGATTGACGGCAGTGATATTCTCAGTTCCGAGGAAATAAGAGATTGTTTGAAACACAGACTAGACACTGTAAGGTACAGTTTAGAGAAACTTCGTCTGGACATTTCAGAACTTCCTCATAAGTCGAAAGAATCCATGATTAAGAGAAATGTTCTGGCTCTGCGATTGACCGAAGAAAAAATAGTAGAAAATTTGCTTGAGGAATTTGAAACTTATAGATCAGAGTGAACTCGTTTTAGTGACGATGGTGTCCCATAAAACCCCCACTAATCAAAGTAGGGGTTTAAAATTGTTTTTCGCAGGCCATTAAATTTTAATCGAAAACGCAAAATTTAATATTTTCAAATAATTTATAATATGATACTATGTATAATAATACTATATAGTGAAATAGGCCCTAAAAGTTGCTCGTTCTAATCCTCTCATAGAAAGGGAACAAGAAAGCCAGAACTGATTTCTGGCAACCAAACTCTATAAAACTAGGCTAGTGGTAGATATAACCATGATTAGTTATGGGGGAATAAGGATGAAAGCAATCATTGATTTTTTATACGCTAACCCAATTGGCTGCTTGGCATCTATTGATGAGGATGGCAGACCCCATGTAAGACCTTGGAGATTCTTGCTTGAACAAGATGGTAAGCTCTGGTTTTGTACATCGAATACGAAGGATGTTTTTTGTCAAATACAAGCTAACCCGGCGGTTGAATTTTGCTCAACCTCTCAAGATTTCGTCACTGTAAGAGTAAGTGGAGATGTAATTTTCGGAATAGACATGAATATTAAGAGAAAAATGCTCGCCATGAATGACTTAGTAAAATCCATTTATAAAACCCCTGATAACCCTGAGTTTGAAATATTTTACTTAAAGCATGGTCAAGCTGCAATGGTTGATTTTAAAAAAGAAGAGGAGGTTGCTTTAAGATGTTTTTGAATAACTTTGAGTATTTTGCACCAAAAACGCCAGCAGAAGCCTTGGAATTAGTGGCTCGCTTGGGAAGTAAGGCCAAAATACTCGCGGGCGGCACTGATTTATTGGTGGTAATGAAGGCAAAGGCAATTAGTCCTGATTATTTGATCGATATCAATGGGGTAGAGGAGTTTAAAGGTATCATTTGCGAGCCAGGAAAAGGAGCCGTGATCGGGACCAATACTAAATTGGCTGAGATTCAGTTTTCTGAAGAAATTCAGGCCAAATACCCAGCTCTTGCTTATGCAGCCAGTGAGGTAGGTTCATCTCAGGTAAGGCACATGGCTAGTCTGGGAGGTAATTCGTGCAATGCTTCTCCGGCGGCAGAGACACCGACCCCCCTGGTGGCAATGGGCGCCAAAGTTGTGCTTAGGAGCACTTCCGGGGAGAGAGAACTACCCCTCGAAGGATTTATCCTAGGCGTCCGGCAACTTGATCTTGTAGAGGGCGAAATGTTAACCAAATTTATAATACCTGAGCCTGCCCAGAAGTCAGCTTGTCGCTATGCTTATATGGGGCGCAGAGATGCTATGGAAATCGACTGTGTCAATATGGCAGTAAGTTTAGAATTGGAAAATGATGGCCAGACGATTAAAGAGGTCAGGCTAGTGATGGGATCCGTTTATCCTAGGCCTTTGGTATCTAAGGAAGTTCCGGCTCTCTTACAAGGACAAAAGCTTAGTGATCAACTCATCGAAAAGGCAGCTGAGGCAGCCCAAGGCGAGGCGAAGCCTATTGATGATATTCGGGCATCTGCTGAATACCGGCGTGAAATAGTCAAAGTCCTGGCACGCAGGTTGCTTAAAGAGGCTTATGCCACTGCGAAGGGGGTGTAGTTGATGAAAACACTGATAGAATTAGAGATCAATGACAGGATTTATGAAGTAGCCGTTGATGCTAGGGATTTACTGATTGATGTGATCAGGAAAAAAGTAGGCCTTACTGGCACCAAGAAAGGCTGTGGAGATGGCGACTGCGGAGCTTGCACCGTGATAATTGATGGTAACCCTGAGTTGTCCTGTATTAAGCTGGCTATTGCTTGTCAGGGCAAAAAGATCACTACAATTGAAGGGCTGGTACAAAAAGGTGGCGTGCTACATCCGCTTCAGCAGGCCTATGTGGATCATGGAGCAGTACAGTGCGGTTTTTGCACCCCGGGCATGATCATGTCCTCCAAAGCGTTGCTGGACAGGAATCCTGATCCCACTGAGCAGGATATCAAGCATGAGTTAAGTGGGAACATTTGTCGTTGCACTGGTTATAAAAGAATCATTGAGGCCGTGGAAGCAACTGCCAAGGTTTGGTCTAAAGAGGGGGTGAAATGATGGAAAAATCAAAATGGAACCTGACACCGGAAGGTTGGAATCTCGAAGGGGTACCCGCCTACCAGGATGAAAAACGATATACTCAGGTGGGAAGAAGTGTACCTCGGGTAGATGGCCCTGTTAAGGTTAAGGGTGAAGCGATTTATACAGGGGATATGACCTTACCCGGCATGGTTTATGGGAGAATAAAGCGTAGTACCTATGCCCACGCCATCATTAAAAAGATTGATTGCAGCAAAGCTCTGGAACTGCCGGGTGTTCTGGCAGTGCTTACTGGAGATGAAGCTACTAACAAATGGGGTATCGTTCCTCAGTCAGCCAACGAAACTGTCCTAGCCATCGGCAAAGTTCGTTTCTACGGTGAAGGCGTAGCAGCTGTGGCGGCCTTAGATGAAGAAACTGCCGAAGCCGCCCTAGAATTGATTGAAGTGGAATATGAACCTCTCCCGGTGTTGCTGGATCCGTTAGAATCCATGGAACGCGCCCAAGAAGTGCTAATACATGAAGATAGCAAGGGAAATATAATGCATGCAGGGGAACAGGTCTACGGCGACGTGGATAAGGCCTTTGTTCAGTGTGAATATGTTTTAGAACGAGAATTCCATACAAATTATCCTCAACACGGCTTTCTCGAGCCGCATTCTGCCCTAGCTAGTTATGATACCCAAAGCGGTCAACTCCATTTGTGGGCCAGCAGCCAAGTCCCCCACTACCTGCACCGTCAGATGTCCATCGTTTTAGAAATCCCGATGAACAAAATCCGCGTTACTCTTCCGACCATCGGCGGTGGATTTGGTGGAAAAGGCGAGGCATCACCCTCGGAATTTGTAGCCTGTTTGCTATCCAGGAAGGTCGGCAGACCTGTTCAAGTGGTCTTTGATCGCCAAGAAGTATTCTATACCAATAAAGGTCGGCATCCGTGCCATATGAAGGTGAAAATGGGCCTGGATAAGGATGGTTATCTCCAAGCAGTAGATTTTGACAACACCTTGGATAAAGGCGCCTACGCTGGCTGGGGTATTGTGGTGATGTTCTACACTGCCTCTATGTTACATCTGCCCTACAAGGTGCCTAACGTTCGGTTCCGGGGAAGAAGTGTTTATACTAACAAGCCTAGTACCGGGGCCATGCGCGGTCTCGGCGGAGTTCAGCCAAGATGGGCCTTGGAGTGCATGATGGATGAAATGTCCGAAATGATGGGAATTAGTCCGTACGAATTAAAGCTAAAAAACGCTATCGAATCAGGTCATACCTGTATCAATAATATGTTCGTACCGCATAGCGAGTTTAAGAAATGCCTGGATACAGCGGTCAAAAAATCAGGCTATCTGGAAAAGCATGGTAAGCTGCCTTTTGGCAAAGGGATCGGAATGGCCGGCGGTTATTATATATCCGGGACAGCCTATACTCTTTATCAGAACTACAAGCCACATACTACGGTGATGATCAGGGTAGATACAGAGGGCGGTGTTACGCTGCTTTGTGCAGCCGCTGAGATCGGTCAGGGCTGCAATACCATCATGGCCCAGATGGTTGCCGAGGAGTTGGGCATCCATTTTGAAGATGTGCACATTCAGTCGGGAGATACGGAAATAGGGGCCTTTGACTTGGGTAGTTTTGCCAGCCGTCTAACGTATGCTTCTGGGGCGGCTATTAAGATGGCCAGTGTGGAAATTAATCAAAGACTCAAAGAAACAGCTGCAGGTATGCTGGGAGTCAGGGCTGATCAGTTGGTCATTAAAAATCATGAGATCTATTCCATGTACGAAAGTAAAAAACGCATCTCGTGGGGAAAAGTCGTTGAAGCTTATACTAGTATCAATGGGACCTTGGTCGGGATGGGGAACTATTCTCCACCACGGCGCAAGGGGATTGATATTGTGAGCGGCAATAGGGTTCAGGGCGCAAATATCGGTCACTCCCCTACCTTTGGTTTTAGTGCACAAGTACACGAAGTAGAAGTGGATGTAGAAACTGGCCGGATCTATGTCAAGAAGGTAACCGAAGCCGGTGACTGTGGTACGCCTGTCAACCCCATGAGTGTTGATGGACAGGTAGAAGGCTCCATCTTGTTTAATATAGGGGCCTGCCTTTATGAAGATCAAAAGTTGGATGCCAACGGCAAACATTTAAATCCTAACTTCCACGATTACAAGACGCCGACGACTATGGAAATGCCGGAAATGGATACCAACATAGTTGAGAGTTATGACCATTCAGCTCCGTTTGGGGTTAAGGAAACAGGCGAAGGAGCCGTTCAGCCTACCTTCCCAGCGATCACCAACGCGATATACGATGCGATCGGGGTAAGATTTTATAACCTGCCCATTACTCCAGAAATGGTACTCAAGGCGTTAAGAGATAAAAAATAAAGAGAGCATAACACCTTTAGCGGCAACGGAAAACAAAACCGTTGCCGCTAAAACCGCTTTACACAGGTAGTTAAAGGGGGCGCTGAACGAATCATGATTTACGAATTTGAAGGTAAACGACCTAGAATCGGAAAAGGGACTTATGTCGCACCAGAAGCGACAATTATCGGTGATGTGACCATAGGTGAGGGCTGTTACATTGCTGCTGGAGCACGAATAAGAGGAGATTGGGGTAAGATTACGATTGGAGCAGGTTCCAATATCCAAGAGAACTGCATTATCCATGCTTATCCAGGGTGTGAAGCTGTTCTAGGGCCACGAAGTCACATTGGTCATGGAGCCATTCTGCATACCCCTAAGCTTGCTGAACATGTTTTGGTCGGCATGGGTGCGATCATCATGGATCATGCAAGTATAGGAGATGGATGTCTGATTGGAGCTGCTGCTTTAGTATTAGAAAATACAATAATTCCACCTTATAAACTTGTCGTCGGTTCGCCAGCTAAAATCGTTGCCGATCTTTCTGAAACTGCGCAAAAAAGTCTTAATGAAGCAACCAGTTACTACCTTGCCTTACCTGCCCGCTGTCATAAAGGAATTAGCCAAATTAGTTTAGAAGAGGTTATGGAATCATAGGGATGGGATTTCCTTATCCAAGTATTGAAAATAGACACATCACTTAAAAGATGACTTGCACAGTGTAAGCATCTTTTTTTTATTAAAACACTATTAAAAAGAAGTCCGCTATTCCAAGAGTGATGCAATCATACATCCATGAAATGATAAATCGCATCATCCTAAAAATGAGCAAGTTTATGAATTAGTTATGGTTTTAGAAATGAAATTAAAAAACTTTGCAATGTATAGATGCATCTGCTATTTAGAGATTAAGCGTGTAATTATTATTATAGGCTATGGAATAGATAGTGAATCTATGGCGAGAAAATTGCATATCAAAAAGAATAGTGATAGAACGAACTGAAACGAGATTGTTCTAAACTTTTGTATATCAGAAATACGAGGGGGATGTTGGCATTGAGTGAAAAAATGGTACTTCCGGGACCAAAATCCAGAGCATTAATTGATAGGAAAAATAAGTGTACAGCTAAAGGGATCTCGCAGGGAACTCCTTTGTTCATTGAGAAAGCTTCAGATGCTTTGATGACTGATGTTGATGGGAACGAATTTATTGATTTTTATGGTGGTATTGGTGTTTTGAATGCTGGTCATTGTCCCAGACCGGTTGTCGAGGCAATCAAAGAACAAGCTGAAAAATTAATCCATACTTGCTTTATGGTATCTATGTACGAAGGCTGGGTTGATTTGGCGGAGAAGTTGATACAAATCACACCGATTAAAGGGGATCTTAAAGTAACCTACGTTAACAGCGGTGCGGAGGCAGTTGAAAACGCCATCAAGATTGCTCGTTCCTATACGAAAAGAACGGGAGTCATTGCTTTTGAAATGGCTTTTCATGGAAGAACAAATTTAGCCATGGGCCTAACTAGTAAGGTAAGACCTTATAAATATGGTTTTGGACCCTTTACTCCGGAGATTTATAAGATGCCTTCTGCTTATTGCTATCGGTGCTATTATCATTCTACCTATCCTGGCTGTGGTATGCATTGTTTAGAACAATTTGAGCGTTTCTTCGCTGCTGAGGTTGAAGCAGAAGCTATAGCTGCCATGATCATCGAGCCAGTCCAAGGAGAAGGTGGGTTTATAGTTCCACCCAAGGAGTTCTTGCCAGGTTTAAAAAGGATTGCTGAAAAACACGGCATAGTCTTAATTGCAGACGAGATTCAAACGGGTTTTGGCAGAACAGGAAAAATGTTTGCGGTTGAGCACTATGGTGTCGAGCCCGATCTTATGACCATGGCAAAATCCATTGCTGCTGGTATGCCTTTAAGTGCAGTAGTGGGTAAAGCGGAAATTATGGATGCTCCTGGACCGGGTATGATCGGAGGCACCTTCGCGGGTAATCCACTCGCTTGTGCGGCTGGTATAGCGACGATCAATTATATTGAGCAAGAACAGCTTTCGGACAGAGCAGCAAAAATCGGAGCATCAGTTGTAGCTCGCTTGAAGGGTATGCAAGAGAAATTTCCATTGATTGGTGATATCCGAAGTCTGGGTGCAATGATTGGAATAGAGCTAGTTAAAGATAGGGAGACAAAGGAACCTGCCAAAGAAGAAACAGCTCAGATCACTCAAGAATGTTTGAGTCAAGGGCTTATTATCATTTCGGCAGGGGTATATGGAAACGTAATTCGGATGCTGATGCCATTGGTGATCATGGATGAGCAACTTGAGAGGGCGCTGAACATTTTGGAGGGAGCATTTGCCAAGGTTCAGAAGTAATCGAGATCTATGGTTGTGATAATTATAGGGGAACGGGGGCTATCTCTAATATGATAGCCCCCGTTTTATAGTTGTTGCTTTCCGGTTTTATTAACTATTTGTCTATATTTACGACTAATCGTGGATTGGCTAACTCCTAGCGCCTTAGCTGCTTTTGTAGTGGAATGGTACTGTTTCATGGCCATGGTAATTAGTTCTTTTTCAACCTGGCTAAAGGCTTGTTCCAATGGAATTACTTGATTAAACCGTCCCGTTTGTCTGGGCGCTATAGGGTCAAGTTTCATTAAGATGCGTTCAACCTTCGTGGCATCAATCTCATCTCCATCGTTTTTAATTGCTATTCTTTGGATTAAATTCTGTAGCTCGCGAACGTTCCCTGGGAACGGATACGCTTCCAGTAAGTCAAATGCGGAACTCGAGAAGCGTAGATTGCATTGATA
>DOPS01000310.1:0-5218 GCA_003512645.1 Desulfosporosinus sp. | reverse complement strand
TACAATGTTATGCTTCAGCTCTGATTATCTAGGCATGAATTTGAGTTATAATTGTCCGACGCTGCTAAATTAATAATCTGGAATTATACACCATATTGTAATATAATCATGTTATATTTTTAAAAATAGAATGTTCAAGTGAGGGTGAATTTATGGCTCATAAACTCTAAAATCAGGGCAATGGTCAAAGATATCATAGTGATAAGAACTCAAGTCTGAAATGAATACGGCAGAGGAAGTGATTTTGGTTGGATTTAAAGGACCATCATATTTCTAAATTGTCTGGATTGTTCTTGGATAAACATCTTGAACAACAATTTCAAGAATCATACCTAAACCGATCTAAAAACCATCTGCGGAAAATTGCGCTCACAATAGGGGTCCTTTTTTTCTCATTCTTGATTTATGATTTTTCATCGAATAGAATGCACTCAACCGGTTTAATAATCTTCCTGTGTCGTTTTACGTTCCTTTCTTTATCTATACTGTTTTATTTTAAGCCTGACTTTTTTCTGAAATCCTCTGCCTTTTTAAAGATCACTATTTATGAACTCGTTGCAGTAATACTTTTCTTTATTATTATTATCAACTATGAAAACCCACATTTTATGACCCAAGCTTTTGCGCTAAACGTCATTGTTTTAGGAATTTTCATCTTATTGCCAAACTTGCTGTACAATAGAGTAGTTCTTTCACTTTTTACAGCGATTGGTTTTTTAGTAATTAGTTTGACTAAATTTCATCCTCCTTTGGTTGAGATTATTACCGTCTTTGTCTATTTAACTCTAGCAATCTTGTTCAATAGCATATCATCCTATAGTTTAAGTAGATACAAGAGGCTTGATTATGTTAACAAACAATACTTTATGGAACTTTCCACGAAGGATCCTTTAACCAATACATATAATCGTCTGAAGTTTAACGATTCATTGAGTAATGAGATTGAGGTAGCTCGGAGGTATGGAAATACCTTTTCTCTTATAATGTTTGACATAGACCATTTCAAGCAATTTAACGATAGTAATGGGCATAGTTTTGGAGATAAGATTCTTAAAGAAATAGCCAATCTTGTGCAAGAATCAGTAAGAGAAGTGGATGTCTTTGCTCGTTGGGGTGGGGAGGAGTTTGTGATTCTTTTACCACAGACTCATTGTAGAGAAGCTTCTGCCCTTGCGGAACGATTAAGAGATTCGATATATAAAGCCTCGTTAAAGAAGGAAATGAATCTAACCTGCAGCTTTGGCGTCACAGCCTTCTTCAGCCAGGATGATCAGGAGTTGCTCATGGAGCGGGTTGATAGGGCTTTATACAAAGCTAAGGAGAGCGGCAGGAATATTGTAGTTACTGAATGTAATCTTCAAGTTGTTTCCGCCTGATCGGTGAATATGAACTATGTGTTATGTACTTTACAAATTATATGAGTGATGAATAGGGTATGATATAATACTATAAAAAGTAATAATATTTGAAGTTCGGTGTATCACTTTCAATACTATGGGAAGGTCCGTTTCGCTCCGCAATTTGCGGGGCTAAACTTAATGAAAAGGGGATTTGGATGAGCAAAAAATCCATTTATGGATTGACTTTTGACCACCTGGAAGAATGGCTTTTGGAACATGGACATAAAAAGTTTCGAGCCTTACAAGTCTGGGATTGGCTTTATAAGAAACAAGTGAGGCACTTCTCAGAAATGCTAGACGTTAATAATGAGTGTCTGCAATTATTAGCTGATCATTTTATCCTCGAATCTTTACATGAACACTCTAAGCAAGAATCAGCAGATGGAACAATAAAGTTTTTGTTCAAGTTAAAGGACGACCATCTGATTGAAACGGTATTGATGAGACATAAATTTGGTTTGTCGGCCTGTGTCACAACCCAAGTAGGTTGTAACATGGGGTGTAGCTTTTGTGCCAGTGGATTATTAACGAAAAATCGCAATTTATCTAGTGGTGAAATTGTGGAACAAATTTTGAAAGTTCAACATCATCTAGATCTAGAGAAACATGATAAAAAAGTGAGCCATGTTGTAGTAATGGGAATCGGCGAACCTTTTGATAATTTTCAGAACGTGGTTGACTCATTGCAGATTATAATAGATCATAAAGGGCTAGCCATTGGGGCTAGACATATAACCGTCTCGACTAGCGGACTTGCCGATAAGATCTATGATTTCGCGGATCTCAATTTGAGGGTTAACTTAGCGATCTCCTTACATGCCCCTGCTGACGAACTTCGTACACGAATCATGAAAATTAACCGTGTCTTTCCATTAGACACATTAATGAAGGCTGTCGATTATTATCTAAGTAAAACAAAGCAAAAAATTACGTTGGAATATCTGTTGCTCAAGGATCTAAATGACAGTAGAGAACAGGCTCTCCAACTTGCTGACCTGATCGGTGATAAGCGACCTCTCGTGATTGTCAATATAATTCCCTATAATCCGGTTGAAGAGCATCATCAGTATCAAAGAAGTGAGAGGGAATCCACGCTGGCGTTTTATGATGAGTTGAAAAAGCAGAGGATTAATTGTAGTATCCGTCTTGAACATGGGAAGGATATTGAGGCTGCTTGTGGACAATTAAGAAGCAAACAAATCAAGAAATCCAGAGAAAATATCCACAACTGAGGGCTTTTTGGGGTGAGTGGAAAATCGAAGTCTAGATTTATAGGTCTTGAATTCGGCGCTAAGATGTGGTTGAATTTCGAGAGGAATCATGGAAGAATACATTCTTATATGATATGATTTCTCTGTAATTATTTCTAGAAAGACGCATTTATGTGAGAAATGGGATTAAGGTGTAACGCTTTCTGTAAGGAGCAGTTTATGAAGTACACGGTGATGAAAAGACAACAGAATAGTAAAAAGTGCATTGTTTGTGGACTGGAAAATGATTTAGGATTGAAAGCCTCTTTTTATGAATTGGAAAATGGCGAGCTTGTTGCTATTTTTAAACCTCTTGAGGAACACCAAAGCTATCCAGAGAGGTTGCATGGTGGTATCGCTGGAACCATATTGGACGAAACTATTGGTAGGGCAATTATGGTGAAAGAAGAGGATATTTGGGGGGTAACTGTAGAGTTAAATATAAAGTACAGAAAACCTATACCATTAACGGAAGAGTTAAGGGTTATTGGCAGAATTACTAAAAATTCGAGTAGGTTATTTGAGGGGACAGGGGAAATTTTTTTAAAAAATGGCGCTGTCGCGGTGAGCGCTTGGGGGAAATATTTGAAGATGCCAATCGATAAAATCGCTAATTTTAATGAAGATGATCAAGAATGGCAAGTTATCTTCTCAGAGGGCGAACCTAATGAAATAGATATCTAAGTATAGGGAAGTGAAAAGATTGATTTCAATGTTGACGAATGAATAATATGCAACTACAATAAACTTATAATAATTATAAATGATTGAGAAAAATTTGCTTATCGGTCAAACTTCAAACTTACTATTGTACTTATCACGAGAACATGCCTGGTTTTGGTGGCTCAACAAATGCCTAAGTGTAACGATTAGAATAAGGATTAGGAATAAGGAGGACTTTATCATGAATAGTTTAAAAGGGACTAAAACTGCTGAAAATCTATTAAAAGCTTTCGCAGGAGAATCACAAGCTCGCAACCGCTACACCTATTATGCATCAGTCGCAGATAAAGAAGGTTACAAGCAAATTAAGAATATCTTTATCGAAACTGCGGATAACGAAAAGGAACACGCAAAAAGGTTTTACAAATTCCTACTGGCAGGTTTTGAGGGTGAGCTTCCTGCTAATATAGAGATTAGTGCTGCTTTTCCAGTAGCTCAGGGGACGACACTTGATAATTTATTAGCCGCCGCTGGTGGAGAAAACGAAGAATGGTCTGAGTTATACCCGGCCTTTGCTAAGGTGGCAGAGGAAGAAGGCTTTCCGGACATTGCAGCAGCATTTACGATGATTGCTTCTGCGGAAAAAAGACACGAAACAAGATATAACAAGCTGGCAGAAAATATTAAGCAAGATCAAGTCTTTAATAAAGATAAGAATGAGCTCTGGAAGTGTGGAAACTGCGGTTATATTCATGAAGGAACAAGCGCTCCAGAGGAATGTCCAGCTTGTATTCATCCTACGGCGTATTTCGAAGTCTTTGAGGAGACTTATTAAAGATCTCACAACCAAACATTAAAGGACGGTTCATCTTGCAAACGCTCAGGCAAAGATGAACCGTCCATTATTAATTCGAGAATTAGCGGAAACAATAGAGTGCAGATTAGAAAAATATATTAAACCTATTATTATGTTGAAAGGTTAACTCATACGGACAATTAGGTTCATAATTCCCACTATTAGAATGGATAAGACAATTGTACCAGCGATAATAATCCGATTTTGTCTCTTTGTGTTAATTTTGTGCCAAACCAAGGGAATCCCTCCATAAACATTAATCTCTACTAATTGTATCATTGACAGTGATGCAAAAGTATAGACCTAAAGTCTTGGCGTTATAGGTCAGAAGTCCTATCTGTCAAAGATGTGTGAAATGCTATGAGTAAACTTGTCAGGGGTTGATATTATGGGAAAACCAGAAGATCTACTGCGAGAGTATCAGCGTGCTCGCATTAATGAAGAAGCCGTTAATGTGGAGAGAGTTCATTTTTATAAGACGGACAAAAGAGTCAATCCCAAACAAGAGGATCCGTTCTGGTTCTCAATAGGTAACTTACCTGTGTTGGTGACCGCTCCTCATGCTGTAAGACATTTTAGACATAAGAAGATCAAAATGTCTGATCAATATACAGGTTCAATTGTATATCTTTTGAACCAATTAACGGGTTGTCATGCCATTACGGCTACGAAACTATACGGTGGAGATCCGAATATAGACTCACCTTGTATCTTTAAGGAAAAAATCTCAGAGATTGTACGTCAAGAAAAGATTAAACTCGTACTTGATATCCATGGTGCCGCTCGAGAGAGAGAATTTGATATTGATTTTGGCACAGATAATGGAAGAACTCTATTAGGTAAGGATTCATTGCTGGAAACGCTGAAGAGAAACATACAAGCCTTTGGATTCAATAAAATCTCCCATAATCACTTTGCTGCTTCAGGAAAGAACACGATCACTAACTTTGTGGCTAGTGAACTAAAAATCCCTGCTGTGCAGGTGGAAATTAACAAGCAATACAGAGTACCAGCCCAAAACCCCCAGGGGTTTCACCGTATCATAGGGG
>DOPS01000028.1:25812-34304 GCA_003512645.1 Desulfosporosinus sp. | reverse complement strand
TTTCGATCCTCATACAAAATTTCTGAAACCATTTTGCTCATTGAATTAATAGAACCATAGATAGTTTGACAGTATTCTCGCATCTTAGGATCCGGCCATCGTAGCTCCATCAATGAAACCAGTCCCTCGATTGTAGCAAGCGGAGTTTTAAGGTCGTGGACAAGATGGAGAACTTCACGTCCTGAACGAGATTCATTGGCTTCAAGTTGGGCACGGTGTAGGTCTTGCGAAATAGCCCATTTCTCCATATATAAAATCAAATAAATCCATAAAGTAATAGCACTTGCTACGAAGATAAAAAACAACACATTCGCATAAAGTGCAAGAACCTGACCAAATCCAATTTGAATCGCTGCCTGTTTTATTTTTATCGATAAGGAACCTAGTCCGAAACCATAAGGGGTAAGAAAAGGAACTTGATTTAACCAAGCAACACCAAAAATCAATTGGGAGAAAACCAGTAGCTTCATCCCCATATTCAATTTTTGTTTGCTTAGTTTCTGCATCACTACAATCGATAGCCAAAGAAAAATATCTGTGGCCCCAAAACTATAGTTTAATGGAGTCATCAGATTGACGATCACATAAGCGAGGGGTACTACAGTTAGGGGAATGATGGTTTTTAATCCAGAACGATTGAAAGCATCTGCCATCCCATCTCCCAACATCACCACGCTGAGGAACTGAGGTATGGATATAATGGTATTAATTGACACAATGAGAAAGGCATTAACCATTAACGCACTGCCGTCTGTTTTTTGGTTCATCGTTTGGAGTAATTGATCCAATCCTATAAGTTGAGGTTTTAACCAATATGGTATTAAGATCCCCAACAAAAACAATCCAATTCCTATCCATATTTTTCTTGATCTTACGACTCTTCCCACTGCATTACATCCTTTCCTTCTCATACTATTATAACATGAAATTAGAATAGGATAATTTCTTTTGCTAAGGCAAAAAGAGTCATGACAAAAGATGTGCAAAACTATACACCATCATCAACGAGTTTGACGCTGTCCCCAGTAAATACAACTTAGTGACTGGATGACTAAAAGGAGACTAGGTAAAAGCATAAGCAGCTTCAACCCAGTCTCCAAGTGTTTATAGTTTCTGCATTCCTAAAAAGACCTTTTCTGGGGTAATTGGCAAATGGTTTTCTCGAACTCCGACTGCATTATAAATCGCATGAGAAATAGCGGGCGGGGGAGTATTTGCAACAACTTCCCCAATCGATTTTGCACCAAATGGACCCGTAGGTTCATAGCTCTCTTCAAACGCTATCCGAACTTTCCCGACATCCTGACGAGTGGGGATTTTGTATTGCATGAAGGTATTGGTAGCCATCTTGCCGATCTCATCATATCTCACTTGTTCATAAAGAGCCATTCCAATTCCTTGGGCAATTCCACCTTCGGCTTGAATCCGAGCGAGATTAGGGTTAATCACAGTACCACAGTCGATGACTGCAACATAGTCGATCAACTCCACCTTTCCCGTTTCTCGGTCTACTTCTACTTCTGCAAAACCGGCTATATAGGGTGGCGGTGAAACGTCACTTCCGTGAGTCGCATATCCAATGAGCTGAAGTTTCCCTGCGCCCAGCACGGTAAGCTCTGCTATTTTTCTAAGACTAATTTCTTGATCCCCGTCATCTGTTCGGACCGCTAAGCCGTCGAATTGAGCGTTTTCTGGAGAAACCCCTAAGAGCTTAGCTCCCTGTTCTATAATCTTCTTTTTGAGGTCTTCCGCCGCTTTGACGACGGCAGTCCCCGCAACATAGGTTGTACTTAAAGCATAGGACCCCGGATCATAGGGAGAAGTATCTGTATCTCCGGCGTTCACAATGATCTTCTCCATAGGAATCTCCAAAATCTCAGCGGCCATCTGGCTAAGAATCGTATCGCAGCCTGTTCCCATATCCGTTGCTCCTGTGAGAAGGGTAAAGTTTCCATCATCGTTTAAGCGAATTTCTGCTGAGGCAGTCCCGATATTGGCAATCCCGGAGCCCTGCATCGTGATCGCCATACCTACTGCTCTTACTTTATTGGGACTGACTTCACGGCGCGGAAATTTTTTCTCCCAACCAATCAGCTCTTTACCCTTTTCTATACATCGATCCAAAGTCGAGCTGCCTAGCATAACCCCCTGACCCGTAAGAAAAGTTTCCCCTACTTTACTGATGTTTTTTAAACGAATTTCTGTCGGATCCATCTTTAATCGTTCAGCTAACATATTTACGGTTGATTCTAAGGCGAAGGTACCCTGAGTTGCGCCATATCCCCTAAAAGCGCCTGCCGGCATTTTGTTTGTATAAACGGCCTTCCCGTCAAATCGTACTGCTCTAGTTTTACTATAAAGTGGCAGGGTGTAATGGCCTACGCAGCTTAAAACAGTCGGAGCATGCTCTCCATACGCTCCCGTGTCCGATAAAACCTGCATATCGATCGCTCTGATAATTCCATCTTGGTCGGCACCCAATTTGACGTTTAATCTCATAGCATGACGGCTTGTCGTACAGCTAAAGGTTTCTTTTCGGTCATAAATGATGATCGACGGTTTTCCTGTTTTTAGAGTTACGATGGCTGTAAAGATATCGACGGCTCCCGTCTGTTTTCCGCCAAAACCACCACCAATTCTAGGCTTGATTACCCTAATTTTACTTGCGGGAAGCTGCAACGCTCTTGCTAACTGTCTTCTAATATGAAAGGGAACTTGGGTTGAGCTGACCACGATCAGCCTTCCCGCATGATCCAGATAGCTAAAGGCTCGATAGGTTTCCATCATAGTGTGAGCCTGGGCTTGTGGATAATAGACATCCTCTACCACAACGGCGCAACGCTTAAATTCTTCTTCAACATCTCCAACTTCTTCATGAGAGGTAGACGTAATATTTTTTTCCTTTTGCAATCCAATCTCAAAGTTACAGCTCAAGTTCTCTTCAGGATGAACGACTGAGGAATGCCCGATAGCCTGCTCAAAATCTAAAACAGGCTCCATTACCTCATACTCAACCTTGATCCTTTTTATCGCCAACAGCGCCGTTTTTTCATCGACCGCTGCTATGATCGCCACTTCATCCCCTACATAGCGAAGGATTTGATCGAGGATTAGACGATCGTAAGGCGAGGGTTCAGGATATGATTGACCAGCTAGGGTAAATCGTTCATTTGGAACATCCTTGTAGGTAAGGATGCATTCTACCCCCTCTAAACTCTTAGCCCTTGAAATATCAATCGAAGTTATCTTGGCATAAGCGTGTGGGCTTCTTAGGATTTTTATCACTAAGGCATTAGACATTACTAAATCCTCAGTATACACGGGTTTACCCATGGCAATTGCAATTCCATCAATTTTACGAATGCTTTGACCAACGCTCTTCATAATGGCTTGGCAGGAAACCACTATCCCTTTAGGGTAGTGGAGGAATGCCTTACGCATACCCTAACCCGCCATCCTCCTCTCAGTTAATATAGTTTTTCTTTTCTCAATTAGCTTGAGCGATTTGCAGCTAACACTCCCTTTGTTTACCTTAGTCCCGTCTAGCGTTCTAATGTCAAAGAAGCCACTGTTTCTTCGTCCAAAGATATAGTAAAGCCTCCCTTGATACTGAACCTTATCAAATAGCCTAAATCCTTTAACCTCGTATTGAGCTCGATTTAGCTTCTTAACACCACCTTTTAAGAGGTTTACTTTGTGAATTTGCCTATTGTGGCACCTTACTTTCTTCAAGAAGTAGAAGTGGTCTAGCCTTTCAACTAGGGGGTTACCGCTTATGCATAATGCATCAATCCTGTGTTCTTTTGGCAAGCTATGGGTGATTCTTGTGTTTTTAGTGATATAGCCATACGTCATACTTACGGCTGGATATAGTTTTTTCAGTTTGTTGTAAAAACTCCACCTCATAATCCCCATGAAGGTAGCGTCCTTGAACGTTTGTCCTCGCTTGAGGTTTAACTTCAACTTGCCTTTATGGAAGTCGTCGTGGCATTCTTCACAAAGCGTAATGAGATTACTGGGTGAATCTCCACCAATTTTCCTAGATTCAATATGATGGACATTGAGTATCTTATTTTTACAACCTTTTTTACCATGACAGTGATGTCCATCCCTGAATAGAACATACTCTCTAACGTTCCAAAAATCCATTTGCTCGCCTTGTTGGTAAGCTACGCCACTGATGCTGGGGTTTTTGATTTTCTGGATATCAAAGCTAGCAACTTCAACGATTATATTTGACACAGGCAGTATCTTATAAACCTTGCTAACTATCGTTAAATGCGTTAGGATTTTGTTTTCAATAGAGGGTGCTAACCATCCCTTGTTTTTACTCTTCACTCGATTTGAGAATCGTGGTTTCCTGTATCTCAGCCTATTTCTTCTCGTTCGTCGGTTCTGTCTTCGAGTAGATAATAAATCAACGATGTCGTTCCTTAGTTGCACTTCTGCCGAAAACAACTCTTTCTTAGTGGTTGTTGCCGTTAGACCAACGACTTTACTCCCTGCGTCAACGCCAAGGATGATTTCTTGCTTATACCCACTTGAACCGTGTAATAGCTGAATCGTAAAGGGTTCTGTTTTAATGACCTTTGCCTTGTCCTGCTTCAAGAGTTTTCTTGCTTTAGAAGGACTACAAGGCATTAATGGTTCACTCTTTTGATTTAAAACATAGACTAACATAAAGCCTATCTCCTTTCAGAGTTAACTATCCTTAGACAAAGTTACATAAGTTTGTCATGTCTAACACACTGTTTCTACCACGCAAAACTGTTTAATGTTAGACCATAGAGCCGTAGATTAGGATAAACGTCCACGGGTATGATGGCTTACATAACGTAGCAAGTTAATGCTTAGTCTAGTCAACCTGTGGCTTGTAGTTACCTACAAGCCACTATCCCTTTAGGGTAGTGGTTGTTGACCCTAAGCCACCCCCAGATAGGTCTTTATCGCCCTAAGCTGTCCCATGTAACCCGTGCAGCGGCACAAATTGCCCGTTAAATAGTGAATAATTTCTTCCTCGGTAGGATTGACCAGCTCATTTTTCATTGCTAGCACATTCATGATAAAACCAGGGCTACAAAAACCGCATTGTTCTGCCCCTTCCGCGCTGAGTATTCGAGCAAATTCCTCTGCTTCCTTGGGAAGTCCTTCTATGGTTGTGATTTTCTTACCGTGTGCCCGCAAAGAAAGTATCGAACATGAAAGCATCGATTTACCATCAATCCAAATAGTACAAAGCCCACAACAACTTGTCTCACAAGCCTTTTTAACACTCAAGAGTCCATGGGATCTTAGGGTATCCGCTAGAAACTCATCGTTTGCAACATCCCATTTAACCACTTTATCATTAATCGTTAGTTCGATTTTCATGCCAACACCTCCATTATTCCCCGTTTGACAAGCGCTTTGCAAAGGGCTTTCCGATAAGTGGCCGTTCCCCTCGTATTCGTTCCAAACGATATTTCTTCTGATGCTCTTTGCGCTACCTTTTCAATCTTCTCTGACGTTAGAACATCCTGAGATAACATTGCGGAAGCACTTACGGCAATAGCGGCTCTACTCGGTCTGGCGCCCACCGCGATCGTCCACCGATTATCAAGCGTAGAGACTGCCACATTTAAGACCGAATAATCGCTGGCAGAATTTCTAAAACTCAGGTAGGTTGCTTGACGCATAGTTTTCTTAATCCATAATCTAACGAGCAGGTCCTTTTCTTTTGGCCTAGCTAGGAAGTCCACCAAGGGCATTCTTCCAGCCTTAAATAACTCAACCTCCGTATCCAAGGACAACAACGCCGTGATCAAATCAGAAAAACCGTACTTAGAATAAACCGAAGCACCCACAGTAACGCCGTTTCTAAATTGCACTCCGATGATGTCCCGAACGGATTTAGGAAGCACCCCATTATAATATTCCTTTACCAAGGGGTGAGTTTCAAGTTCTCTGAGGCTTGTCATAGCCCCGATCTCTATAAAACCATCTTTCTCCTGAATATAACTAAGATTAAGGTTCGTAAGATCTATTCCTTTATTAATTCGTTTTTTACCCATCTTCAGAAAAGCACAGCCCCCAAGAATGGTGTTATTTTGTTTATCAGATAGGATCTGATAAGCTTCTGCTAGGTTATCTGGTTGAACCAAATCAAGGATTGTAAACACGCCTACTCCTCCTTACATTACCTATAGTAATTTGCAGAAAAAACAAACCCAGGCGAACAGTTTTCAACTCAAATTGGTGAGAGAAATCTGCCCGCCTGGGATGACCCTGCGGTTTAATCCAAAAACAAAGTTAGACTTCTAAAGAAAATTTGGCTAGCGCCAAGCCATCAGGCGCAGGCGGTAGCCTTAGTTGCACTTATGCTTCAGAAAGTATGCAACGAAAAGTTATACTTTCTGACTAGTACTAAGAAAGTCTTTGGATCTGTACATATAAGGACTATGCCCTAGTACATCTTTCGCTCATAGTCGGACCATTTACGGCAGTCCGGTAGAAACTTGCAGACCATATCTCTGCTACTATATGAACACTATTCATTTGTTGATCTTGAGTTTATTTTACAAGATATAATTACAGAGGTCAACACATTTTCCGAACATTAATTACTATTTTATGTAGATTGTTCGATCTGATAGCTTATTCTCCAATCATTATACTTTGCATGATTGTTTAAAAACAAGGCTGCCAGTTCATTCTTACAGCTTTGTTTCTTAAAAAAACATAGCGAACGCCAAGACATCAGTCGCCGGCGGTCGCCTTAATTGGTAATTTCTGACTAGTACGAGAAAGGTCCTTATGTTATTCAAGTCGCGGTAATAAAGTACCTTTAGGCCGAGTGATAAATTCCTTTGAACTCGTCGACTGCAGCATCGATGTTGGCCTCATACCCCATCTCTTGAAGAGTCCTACCAACGAGTTCTAGTGCTTTAATAAACATTTCTTCAGTGGCATTGCCCATATGCCCAATTCGGAAAGCCTTTCCAGCTAAAGCAGCTAAAGCCCCAGCCACGACCACGCCTTTCGAAGCTAACTTTGAACGGAACTCCGCATCATTTAAACCCTCAGGATAGATTATACAACTTAATGTCGGAGCCGCAACATCTTCAGCAGCAAGAGGCTTCATGCCATAGACTTTAAGACCGGCTCTCACTGCTCGTCCTAAAGCTAAATGGCGACGATAACGGGTATCAAGTCCTTCGGCCATAACCATCTCCATGCCCTTATTAAAGGCATAGATCATGTTAACCGGGGGCGTAGCAAAGTATTTCACAGGCTCGTTCATAACTGGAAGCCAATTCTTAATATCTGTATAGTACCCCATTACTGAAGGCATCGCTTCACGTGCAGCCAAAGCTTTTGGTCCAAAAGCCACAATTCCAAGTCCCGGTGGAACCCCAATCGCTTTCTGGGAGCCGGTTAACACAACATCTATCTTGTAATCTGGGTGTCCGTATGTTTTTTGCATATCCTCTTCTAAGGCAGCAGAAGCACATACTCCATCAAGAATAAAGAGCGCACCTGCTTTTTTAACTACCGGGAGTAAGTCTTCAACATTTGCCATAACTCCAGTTGACGTGTCAACATGAGTCACGGTTACTGCCTTGAAACCACCCTCAGCCAATTTTTCTTCCACTAATTCCTTACTGATCTGCTGGCCCCACTCCGCTTGAAGAGCCTCCACTTGGATACCGAAAACTTTTGCCAATGGAATAAAGCGGTCCCCAAAATAGCCATGGCTGACGACTAACAACTTCTCCCCTGGAGCAACAGTATTGATAATAGCCATTTCCATCGCCAAGGTCCCTGAACCCGCAATAATAAAAACTTCTCCATCCGTGTTGTACATTTGCTTACTTAACTCTATGCTGTTCTTAAAAATCTTGGCAAATCGAGGATCAGTGTGCCCCATTGTCTCACTGGATAAAGCATCATATATTTCATCTACAACTGGTGTTGGCCCTGGGACTAGTAACATTTCTTTATTACGCATTAGTGTTCTTCCTCCATTTACTATTGCATTATTATTAAGCATTTCCAATATCCCACTAATTGATCACTCATTTATCAGTGTGCATCAATGAATTCACAAGACTAAGCCTATCTTACTCTAGATTATCGACGACTTTCGATATCCTCCCTTCATTGGTAGGCCGTATGTTCTAGAATTATCACTAGTGATGTGCTGTTAAAACGAATAGGCTGGATCTAAGTGTACAAAAAGAAAACCCAAGCGAACAGATTCTACTCAGATGAAGTGAGAGAAACCTGTCAGCCTGGGTTTGCCAATCGCAAATTTACTCAACGGAATAATCCGAATACAGATATTGACCTCCTGGATAAGTCATAACTATCTGTGTTACTTGGACTCGTTGCCCTAGGTACACTTTCGCTCATAGTCGGACAATTTTACGGCAGCCCGGTAGAAACTTGCAGACCTTATCTCTGCTATTATATGAACTAATATTCACTTGTCTGTTTACATTTTACTAGAAATC
>DOPS01000028.1:5734-25806 GCA_003512645.1 Desulfosporosinus sp. | reverse complement strand
CCTGCCAAGAGCTTCTGTATCCTGTTATATTGGGCCTCAGCCTCGTCTTCATCAATAAACCATAATGCCCCTTGTTCCTCTGATTGACTGTTAAAGGTGTGAATCAAACCACTGGCCAGAACCCCCTTGCCCCAAGCCACGAAAAACTGAGCAGGGGAATTAACGGGATTAACTCCTGCACCATAATACACAGGGATACCATTCACCTCGGTGGTCTCAAAGACATTAGCCTTCGTCGTTCCACAAGAGTTTTCCATTGATTTTCCTTCTTTCCGCAATCTTTATTTATCCAATATCTCAAGCTTAAATTACACTTCTTCAGTGATGAATTTCCTGCTAAGTGACGTTTTTCCCTCTTAAGTTACTTTATTCTCTCAAATAAATAGTCTATAATAACAGCATATTGAATCAAGCTAAGAAGTGGCAAATGAATTGGGGGATTTCGATGTATACTCAGGCTTATTCACCTGAACAATCTGCCTTTGGCAAACTCGAAAATGGTCGCGATGTGCTTATTCTATATGTTAAGGAATTTGGTGAACAAGTCAGGGCAGTCAACCAGTCTGGCCTTTCTGGATATACCTATCATTGGTTTGCAACTGAACTTAAGGATGCCTATGTCCTTCAGATAACTTGGGAAAATGAGATTCACATTGCTATCCGCTTTAACTCCCAGCATTTTGGCCTAATCGACCAATTACTCCAGCCCAAGGATGTTATCCTGACTACGACCCCCATCTCTCTCCTCATGGAGAAAGCCCAAACAAACCACTACAATTTTATCGAATTCAAGGATGTGCTAACCTTTAGCAATTTATCGTTTGAAGTGCCCAATTCCGAATACGAGAATTAATTATGAAAGTACTCGAATAGTCAATCCGAAATTACTTGCAATTCTCTACGTCTATTAAAGAACTGCTTTAGTAAAACCACTTCCGATCGCACTGCTATAGCAAACGCTCTCTTAAAAAAGCTAGTTGACATTTATGAAGTCTATCTTGATCTTTATGTACTGGATCCTGAAGGCACAATCGTTGCAGCTGGTGTTCACCACGAACTCATCGGTCAGAATATGGCGGATAGAAGCTGGTTTATAATTGCCAAGGCTGAAAACGCCATATCGGTAAGTGATCTTTACTATTCGACGGTTGGTAAGTCACATACCGTGGCTTATACCTGCCCTATCCTTAGTGACGAGGGCCAAGTATTGGGGTATTTTTCTACACGATTCAACTGGGACTATATCTACGACATTATCGATTCCGCTCGCATTGGGAAGAACGGGGACATATTCATTATTAACAACTCTGGCTACGTGATTGCCTGCCGAAACCGCAAGGGTATTCTCACTGAGAATTTAAAGCATCTTAAGGCGGCTCAACTTGCGATTCAAGGGGAAACCTACGGTTATCTTTTTGAAAAAGATTCTATGGGTACTAAAATTTACGGGTATGCCCATACACGAGGCTATAACGCTTATAAAGGGAAAAAGTGGTCAGCCCTTGTCAGCGAAACCCTTTAAAAAGGTATGAAGACCTGCCGCGACAGGGGCTTCATCCTATTGCATTGTAGGATCTTCTGCTTTTTTACTCGGTGTTTATTAAACCTTACTCTGAGGTTAGGCGCGTGTTTGCAGACGTCTTTTGACACTAGGATAACGATCTAAGTCGGTATGAGGAAGAAATTTACTGCCACTGAACTTATCCATGAAAGCGGAATTAGCATTCAGCTCGAAATAAGTCACCTTCCCTGCGATCCCTTCTGCTTCCAGTCGCTTGGTACGGGATAGGAGCACTTGGCGAGCTGCTTCACCTGAACTATTGCCCAGGCGTACAATCGCTGAACGCGGAAGGTCCGGGTAGAGACCGATGGTAACGGCTGACTCGATGGGCAAATACTGCCCAAACGCTCCAGCGGCATAGAAATGGCTAATTTCTTGCCAAGCACAGCCGACATTTTCCATTAACAGATCCGTAGCCGCGTTGACAGCCCCTTTCGTAGCCATGAAATTGTTAATATCGACTTGCGAAATAACAATGTCTTCCCCTGAGGCAGTTTTATGGGCAGGGACGACGACAAATTCCTGCTGACCGTTCTGAAAACGAGCAGATCGATTAATGAAGCCGTTAAGGAAAAGTTCGGCAAGTGTGTCCACCAAACCCGAGCCACAGATACCTCGGGCAGGGAGATTGCCGACGGTCGAATAGTCCACCCAGCCAGTCTTCGGATCTATGGAAACATGATCTACCGCTCCTGGTTCTGCTCGCATTCCATAGGTTGTAACCCCACCTTCTAGAGCGGGCCCAGCTGCTCCGGCACAAGCGACAAGCCACTCTTCATTCCCTAGTACGATCTCCCCATTCGTGCCAATGTCCACAAACAGGGAAATGTCCGACTGTTGATGCATACCACTGACTAATATTCCCCCTATGACGTCTCCACCAAGATAACTTCCGATACTAGGCAGGCAATAGACTGGGGCTGAGGGGTGAATCTCAAGTCCTATTTCTCTGGCCGGAATTATTCCTGGCCTGTTAACGACTGGAGTATAGGGAGCGCGGCAAATAGAAGCTGGGTCCAGATCTAGCAAGAGATGAATCATAGTCGTATTGGCCCCGATAGCTGCAGCGGTAATTTTACTTGTTTTGCTAGTAAGCGGGTAAAGACGCTTTATCAATCGATTTAAGGTATCCACAACCGCTTTCTGCAGCCTTGCTAAACCGTCAAGTTCTGCGGCATGACGAATGCGGGTCAAAATGTCCTCACCCATAACAATTTGGTCATTATAGTCTGCGGCATGCCTAAGGACTGTGCCATCACAGAGATTAATTAAGTACACAACCACAGTTGTCGTTCCAATGTCTATAGCCAGCCCGAAGTGCTCTTGGGTAGTATCTCCAGGCTCTATATCAATTAAGGTCCAACCTTGTCCAGTATCTCCCAAGGTGGCTGTGATCTGCCAATTGGCGCTCCGGCATATGCCCGGTATCCTTGGCATAAGTGCTAGAGGCACACTGACCAAGCCGTAGCTTCGCTCCAGCGTATGGCGCACTTGGTCGACATCCGCTCGGTTATCTTGTGGGCTGGGTGGTTTAAGAGACAAGAATACTTTCCTAGAGAGTGGCTCGAGATTAGCAAGCGAAGATTGAACCTGCTCCGCAAGGATCACAGGTTTCTGATTCTTGTTTAACATCGCAGTACCTTCTTTATTATTATTTATTATTTATTATTTGTTCTTTGACATTCGCATTTTCATACTGTCGCTATTTAGGAAATAGCTATCTGAAGCTATGAAGGCTATAAAGAGGAGTTCAGTTGGTTTCTACTTTTTAAGTCAAACTCATAACAAACATCAACAAAGTTTTTTGGACTTTGCATAAAACTTCTCTCTTTAAAGGTCACACGATCGTTGCGACCAATTAATAGAACCGTCGAAGACCTAGTTCCATAATCAGTTCCTTGAATAAAGATTGAGGATAGCAATTTCTCGAACTCATAACTAATTCCAGTATCCGGCAATTCGTGATCCTGAGCCATTTTATCATCTGCTAAGATTTCAAAGAGTGCCTGAGCTTCGATCAAGGTTTTATTGTTTATGTAATTTGCTAAAGCTTGTTTGCTTTTTTGGACTTTAGGCCAAGGAGTATCAAGACGATGATTACTAAGACCATATATCCCAGGCTTGAGAACCTTAACTTCCGACGTTTGATGACAATAATACATTAGATTCGATGAATCGCCCACTAAGAGATTAAACGGATTATAGAGATCTCGGCTAAGTTCGACTTCTTGTAGGTATCTGATTGGGTATTCATTCATGCATAAGAAGCCACTGACTAACGTTCCTCTAGATTTCGCATTCGTAATCTGTGCTAAGGGATCTCGAAAGTTTGTCAGTGCTGCAAAACGGCCTGAACGAGTTATTCCCATCCAGGTTCCCAGCATCTCTAAATCTCTACCCGCTAAGACACGAGGGTTAGACTGCCAGAAATGAGCACGTTCTGTCGGTCGATGAAAATACTCATCTCTATTAGCTGCTAGTATTAAGCGATAGTGCGGGTGGCAGTCATAGGCAAAAAAGATCAAACACATAAGTCCACGTTCCCTTTCATTTCTCCCAAAAAAGTTAACTTATTCAGCAAACTTTTTTACGGTAATACTCATAAGCAACCTCGATATAAAAACCGGTTTTTTGGTATAGTCCTAAGGCATTTGCATTCTCACTATTTACCTCAATCGTGAGGTCTGTTCTTCCTCTTTGCAATAAATCGTCTATGATTAGGTGGAGCAGCTCATTTCCGTATCCCTGGCCCCGATATTCAGGGATAAGCCCCAGACCAAATATCGACACGTCTTCTCCTTCTATATTTGCTGAACCAATCCCAACGATCTCATCGTTTAAGACGACTAGATGCTGTTCGCGAGTTTCCGATTCGAAACACTTTTCCAATAAGCTCTTAGCATCTTCGTAACTATCATCGAAAATCCTCATGCTGGTTGTAATCGTTTTTTCAAGGTCCTTGAGCTCTGCTTTTCGCCATAACAAACGATACGTATCTCTTGCTGCATATCTTGACTTATTGAATCTCATGAAATATTCAGTATGTTCATACTCAGCATTGAGAGCTGCGAGGACCTTTTTACCCGAAATCGAGGGTTTTTCACAGACAAACAGGATGTCCGGAATCTCAAATTTCCTTAATTCCTCCACAGCATTCGCTAATAACGCCTTGAAATAGCCATTTTCTCTAAACTTAGGCAGAGTATAAGCCGAAATCTCCGCCTCTTGCCTTGTAGGGATGAACATGGATATCATGCTTATCAACTCACCTTTTTCATAGCAAAGGTGAAAACTATTAATAGTCTGATCAAAGTTTAAGGAAGGATCTAAAAAAAGACTCCCTTTGAGATTATCATAATCAAGACAAACATTCTCTAGGTTCAGTACCTCATTGAGAACCCTCTCACTTAGGCTGTGGTAAGCTTTTATCGTCATGCTCTGCAATTGCCTCCAAAAAGTTACATCCAACTGTAGTATAAAGTTTTTTTGNNCCCCTGAGGAACAAGGACTTTTATACAAGGTTACCCTCGATTATTTACATTGGTTGGTCACGATAATCAAAGACCCGTTTAGCTTTTCCAGCACTTCGCTCCAAGGTTCCTGGCTGGACAATTTTCAAACGCACATTTATGGAAAGGACACTGTGGAGTTTCTGACGGATGTATCCCGAGAAGTCTTCCAGTTTAGAATACGGCTCGAGAAGGTCTTCACGGTTAAGTTCCACCAAGACTTCCAATTCGTCGAGGAAGTTACGCCTGTGGACATTGATCACATAATGTGGACTGATCCCTTCTATGGTCATCAGGACGCTTTCAATTTGAGAGGGAAAAACATTAACCCCACGAATAATCAGCATGTCATCCGTGCGACCGACAACTTTTCTCATTCGAGCAGTACTCCGACCACACTGACAGGGTTCCTGGTTAATGCAAGAAATATCCTTGGTCCGAAACCGGATTACTGGAAAGGCTTCTTTGGTCAAAGAAGTAAAGACTAACTCCCCTTCTTGACCTGGTTCGAGCACTTCACCTGTATCGGGATCAATCGTCTCAATGATGAAATGGTCCTCTGCAATGTGATGACCACATTTGTAGGTGCATTCTCCGGCTACGCCCGGCCCCATGACTTCACTAAGGCCGTAGTTATCCGTAGCAAGAATGTGAAGCCTTGATTCGATCTCCCTACGCATTTCCTCTGTCCAAGGTTCACCACCGAACAGCCCAATCTTCAATTTTAAAGTGGAAATATCTATACCCATCTTCTCCGCAACTTCCGCAATATACAAAGAGTAGCTAGGAGTTGAAATCAGCACAGTCGTGCCAAAATCCTGCATTAACATGAGTTGTCGTTCAGTATTCCCTCCTGAAACGGGGACCACGAGGGCACCAGCTCTTTCCAATCCATAATGGAGGCCAAATCCCCCAGTGAACAGACCATAATTAAAGGCAATCTGAGCAACATCTTCTGAGGTCACCCCAGCCAGTGTAACCATCCGGGCAGTAAGATCAGTCCAGGTATTGAGGTCATTTGCCGTATAGCCAACAACCACAGGACGACCGGTGGTACCTGATGAAGCATGCACGCGCACTATCTCTCTTTGAGGGGCAGCAAACAGACCAAAAGGATAGTTGCTCCTTAAATCTTCTTTAGTCGTAAATGGTAACTGCTTGAGGTCATCTAAGGACTTGATCTTCTCAGGGGTTATCCCTAACTTCTCAAATTTACCCCTATAATGAGGTACCTTGTTGTATACTCTATTGACTGTCCACTTTAGACGTTCCAATTGTATTTCTTCTAAACGGCTACGGCTCATACATTCTTGCTCAATATTCCAGATCACGCTCAATCAACCTTTCTCTCAAGAAAATTGGGGTATATCTCTATAATACTTAAAAAACAAAAATAGCTACCACAAAAGGATAGCTACATTAGCACAGCCGCTAAATGCTTCATATTCTACCATCCTTCATTCAATCGTCAGACTCCTACTTTAGTGGGTCATACTTCTTCAAAAAAACCCACGCTACCCATTCTTCCTTACTACATACCTGTGAAACAACTCACAGGCAATTCTACATGTTCTATTCTAACGAACTATTGTGAATTTGTCTAGACTTCAATGCCCCGTTATCTCATAGTTCTTTTAGTGCATAGCTCTGTACATATTGATAGACATCCAAAACCTCTTTTACCTCGAGATCACTCCCGACTATTCCCGCACTAGTACCAAAGATATATCCTCCACCCTTGGCAGTCACTGCTAATAATTCCTGCGCTCTATCTCTCCGCGTCTCCTCTCCAAACCACCCGAGATCATAGCCTCCCATTAAACAAAGGCTCTTTTCAGTGATTACTTTGGCCTTGGCTATATTGGCAAGCGAAGAAAAATCCAAGGAATGCAAACCGTCAACACCCGAATTGACAAGATCGCTTAAGACCGGGAGCAAATTCCCATCGGCATGGAAGAAAACTGGAGCTTTTTGGGCCCGTAACACATCAACCTGGTCCTTAAGGCCAGGAAAAAAGTCTTGGCGCAGAGCAGTAGGGGAAATAAATGTACCACCCTGATAGGCTATATCGTCTGCTATAATGATTCCATTTGCCCCAGAAACTAGGGCATTTAAGCCCCGGGCAATATTCTCAGCAATTGCCTTAGCTACGAGTTCGGGAATTACCGGGTCACGTCGAGCAATGGCCAGCAAATAATCCGTAAACGAAGAGAACAGCTTAGCAGCGCCCTGAAAAGGACCGTCGATAATGGCAAAAATAAAAAAATCCGTCTCTTTTCTCCATTGTTCAAGCCCTTCCCAAACCAGAGCTTTGTCTACTTGCGAGGGGGAAGGTGAAAAAGCTAACGCATCTAGCCCACAAAGTTCACAAGCCTTCACCCTGTCTTCAAACCTCACCTTTTCCTTAAGCCCTAATAACTTGCTTACAAATCCATCTTCAAGATAAAACTCTCCATTAGGTATTCGATCCACCCACTCAAAGCGTGTAGCGGCCAGTATTCTTTCGATTTTCGTCATCGTACTCTTCCTTTTTTTCTTTTTAAGTAACTTGAAAATTGCCATCCTTTACAAGATGGCAATTTCCTTTTCTTCGGTTTAAGCTACAAATATAGTGCCTCCAAATTTACCTTAGGCACTATCCCTTCTTGAGAGGCCCTGTTTAACAAGGTTGACACCGCTTTATACCCTGTCTCACCTATATTCTCGGTGAATTCATTGACGTAAAGTTTTATGTGTGCTTTTGTCACTTCGGTGGACAATTCTTGGCTATGCTGGAGAATGTACTCTTTCGATTCATCTGGGTGAGCCCAAGCATACTTGACCGATGCCTGAATCCAGCTTGTGATTGCCGATAGGTCTAGCGATCGTCGAGCAATGATCGCGCCCAATGGGATTGGCAGGTTAGTATCTTTCTCCCACCAATTTCCTAAGTCAGCTAAAAGGGTTAGCCCAAATGAAGGATAGGTGAAGCGTGCCTCGTGAATCACAAGCCCAGCATCAACCAAACCGTCACGCACCGCCGGCATAATCTCGTGAAACGGCAGAACTACTATCTCCCCCACTCCCCCTGGCACATGTTGAGTTGCCCATAATCGAAAAAGCAAGTATGCGGTAGATCGTTCACTCGGAACCGCCACTCGTTTGTTCCGTAACCTTGCCGGATCATTGGTACTACCTGTTTTGTCTGATGTAAGCACCAGCGGTCCACAGCCCTTACCTAAGGCACCTCCACATGGCAAAAGTGCATACTCGGACAAGACCCAAGGTAAGGCTGCATAGGAGATCTTAACAACATCTGGTCCATCGGAACCGGCTGCTAAAGTATTCGTGATATCNNTCATTGGGACAAGGAGAGAATGCAATTTTCATACTAGTACCTCCGTCAAAACTGCGCTCGCAGCTTCCAACACATCTAATGCCTCTTTAATTCGCCAAGCGGAGCGATCACGCGGTCCTACCATGTTTGAGATCGCGCGAATCTCCAGAACCGGCAACCCTCGATCCTGCGCCGCCAATCCGACACCATACCCCTCCATCGCTTCAGCAGCGGCTCCCGGTATTCTAGCCGCCAGTTCTGCGGTACTCGCTGCAGTACCGGTGACGGTTGATACCGTGAGTACCGGGCCTGTACTAACGGACAATCTTGCCTCGCGCAGAGCTTGGGTGAAGCGGTTCACTAGGTTAGCCTCAATTTGAACACGTGTAAAACCGAAACCCAACTCATCTAAACTACAAAAACCCTCTGAGGTTTCAACCCCCAAGTCAGCGGCGATGATCTCAGTCGCCACCACGAGTGAACCCACCTCAGCTTTACCAGAAAAGCCTCCCCCAATACCTGCACAAATAACCAAGCCGTACTCTGCACTTGCTAACGCTTTGACTGTGTTAACTGCTGCAATTACCGAACCGACACCTGCTGTCAAGACCACAATTCTTGTATCCCCTTTTAGACCACGTAACACCGCATCCCTCTCAGCAGAGACGGCGGTCATCACAAGAACATGTTTTTTAGAGTGCATATATCATACTCCCCTCATGACTTCACTCCCAAAGCCCTATTTGTAAAGAGAGTGCATAAGCACGTCAACGGGACCTTTCCACGCCACATAAATCTCAGGGTTTTCCGCATAGGAAGTCCACTACGACTTCGAAGCCAATTCGCTCTATCATCATGGCAAATCGTTCCCCTTTAAGACCGTTGTCACGATAATAAGCAATCGCTTTATCGATCATAGCCAGAGCATCATTGCTCGAATAAAGCCCTGGTAACTCTCTTCCCATTACGTGATCTTTACCAAACATTCCCCCCATGCTAATAGCCAGTTGATTTGGGGTTCTGCCTTGCAAGCCAATGCATCCAATTTGAGGCTTTGAACAGCTATTACTACACCCACTAATAATAATTCTTAATTTATTAGGTAACATTACTTTGTAATACTCATTATAGAAGCGTTCGTCGATCGCTTGAGCTAGTGCATCAGTGTCCAGTAATCCCCTTTTACAAATCGTCCCTTTACAGGTAAGTACTGGTCTAACCCTTAACCCTGTGCCTCCAATAGCTAGGCCTACTTCATTGAGCTCCTTAGTAACATTAGCCAAATCTTGATACTGTATCCAAGGAATTTCAACGTTAAGCCTTTGGGTTAAACTAAGTGACCTCTGCCATATTTCTCACTTACTTCGGAAATCTTTCGTGCTGCTTGGGCAGTCATTTTCCCTGCAGGGACTAAAACCCTACAGGCAAAATGCACTCCATCTTCAGACGCAATATATCCCTGACCTAAAAGAGATTTTTTCTGTTCATCCGTCAATTCCATCTCTCAAAACTCTCCTCTGCTCATACTCCTTTTTTACTCTTTCCTAGGGATTCTATTTTAGTGATAGGCCGTCATTCACCAGAAGTTTTTCTAAAGCCTCAACTGGTCAAGTGGGACTTTCCCAATCATGCAAAAGGGTCATAAAAAATCTGAAAAGATTGTTATCTTATGGGTCATAACTATTCCTCCAATGCCGGAAAGTAAAGAATCCTTACTTAGATCAATTCATCATAGAAGGGCCACTGTTCACCACCGATAGCGGCTATTCTGAATAAATAATCATTTCCCATATTCTCTCGCTTATCGTCTTTAAAGCCCTTACTTTTCAAGAGGTTCAAAGTAGTGTAATTAGCTGCATACCCTGATAAGTACTTTGCCCCTTGTTCCTTGGCAAATACTCGCAAATTATTCAGAATAGTATCCATCACGGTGTCACTTAATAGATCAAAATCCTCATTTTTGACTAAAACTATATCATTGATGAACACCTCTTGTTTGTTTATCTTAGAAACATGCAGACTGATAATCTTTTCGTCATATCCTAAGGTGTCGACCCACATGATCTGTGGTATTTGGATCCCTAATAAACCTGCTAACTCGGGACTATCACGATAAGTGGTATAGTACTCTTGTAATAATTGCACAAGTGATAGATTATGTGCTCTTGCTTGTACGGAAATATTATATTGACTGGGATATTCTAATCTTATTTCATCGTCACGCAACACCTTGATACCTGGGTCCCGGCCTATTTCTGATTTCAAGTCTTCAATTGGGAAAATCCGATTGATTTGTTCCTCTGATGGATTCCACTCTTCGGCATAGATTCGGTGCGCCTTTACTGCCATTGCTATCCCAACCTTTCGAAAATCTGCTTTTAATGTAATACAACAATCATAGCTTATTCTTGTTTAAATCGCTAATCGGCCTATCTTCACTTGTTCGTTTGAGAAATCGGACTACCCATGAAAAGTCTGCCACTCAATACTCCTATCACTGTATTGCTAAACACATAAAGCCAGAGAAGCAAGAGAAATATCGTCAAAATTGCACTGAACCAATAGGTTAATGGCGTCGAGAAAATTATCGCAACTTTTTGGCTGGCGATGGTATAGGCGGCCAAAGGAAAGATAAATGCCCACCATCCCAAACTAAATGGAATTCCTCCTCTTCGGAAATGATAAAAAGAAATCATCCCTATGATTCCGATAACCCAAACACCAAAACCCCAGATGATCGCTGCTCCTAGATAAGCTAGGTCTACGTAGTTTACCACTCCGAGGTTTTGAGCACTTTTTGCAGTATCGATAATAGCAATAACTGCCAGCCCCACTGCACTCAACAGGATTCCAAAAGAAGGGGTCAATTCGGCTGGGGGTAGAGGATATTGCGCCAAGCGAACAAAAATTATCGAACTAATAAATAGAAACAAAAAGAAGCCTATACCAAACATCACGATGGTGAAGGTCTCTCCGTGCATATTCAAAAAAGGATATCCAGCGCATAATCCAGGGGGCAAGAACAAGAAAATAAAGGGCACCCGCCAAAGTAGCAAACAGTAAACTCAGAAGATGTGCGACAGGAAAGGCATTTTGCCATTGATTTAAGATATTGACAAGACCTCCTGTGCCCATGATCACTGCAAACCATCCTGGTGCTAAATATTTTATAGCGTGTCGCTCAACCATGCTGCCAAATTCCTTTCTCTTATGAGGCTCCTCTTTTAGCGATCATTTCAATTTCTACTTGGGCTGATAGCGGCAACGATGCTACCCCAATTGTGGTACGGGCGGGATAAGGGGACAAAAATTGCTTTACTCAGCAGAATTCAACATAGGACAACCTTATCCTTCTAAGCTTCAAAAATTAAATTTCTTCTTATTATTTTCCATCATGATTATATATTGCGAAGAATGAGGGAACTATAAGTCCGTTAACTACTTGTTTGGTGTAGATTAAAGAGATTATTAGGGAATAAGGAGCTGAGTGCTTTGTCCTCTTTTAATGATGCTGAAAAATTCCGTGAAGAACAACATGACGTGCCCAGTAAAAAGATCAGAAAAGTCGTTATTTATTTAACTTTGGCAGTGGTACTTCTAGGGATAATAGCCTATGCAGGAATGCACTACACTTCCCAACCAAATTTTTGCGCAAGTTGTCATCAAATTAGTCCTTCTGTAACCTCATGGTCTCAGGGAAAACACAAAGATGTTACTTGCTTAAGATGTCATGCCGATCCAGGCACAATTGGTTATGTTAAGCGCAAGGTTGGCGGATTAAAGGAATTATATTTGCATGTTTCTAACCAGTACCCTAACAAGTTACACACAAGACTAAATCCAGAAGCTTGTATTTCCTGCCATACCAGTGGCGAGTATCCCAAGGCAAAGAATCTTCTCCTTACTTCCGGAGATCTTGCGCCAAAGTTTCCGCATTCAGAAATTTTAAAGAATAAGACTTCGTGTCTTACGTGTCATCAAAATGTGGGGCATAGTAAAGACTCAACATGAAGCTGGTAAGGTGATTTTACTATTAAAAATTATTAGCCTTTACTTGGTAAATCCAAGTAAAGGCTCTTTTATACTAGTCAGAAAGTACAATTTTTAATTATATACTTTCTGGAAGGTCCTTCTCGCCATCCATGGCTACAGGGACACTCGGCCATCCATGGCCAGCGCATAAAGTGAACTAAGGCGACGACACAGGACGTGTCTAGTGTCGAATGCGCCATGAATGGCTTAGCATTCGACCGACCGCCTGCGCCTGAAGGCTTGGCGCTAGCCAAGTTTTCTTTATTGAATAGAATACAATATCCTTATTGCCTTATCCCTGACTCAACCACTGATACATCACAAACGCATCTACCAGTCCCTGCTCTTTGTGGTTAAATGCTTTGGGAATTGTACCAACAATCTCAAACCCACATTTTTTCCATAATTCAACAGCCACTTGATTTGTACTTACGACACAATTATACTGCATTGCTTTGAATCCATACGCCTTAGCCTCGTTTAGAGAATGCTCACACATCAGTCTACCTACCCCTTTACCACGGGCTTGAGCACTGACAGTATATCCAACATTGCAAACGTGAGAACCTAAACTCGGTTGGTTGGGTTTCAAAAAATAGGTGCCCACTATGAGGTCGTTCTCGATTGCAACATATGTGTCCAAAGGGACCTCCATCCAAATATGGAAGACTTCCTCCCTAGTAATGTCAGGTGAGAAAGCATAAGTATCCCCCTTTTGAAAAACTTCCTGCAAAATAGTCCAAATTTGTTCAAAATCTGCTTCCTCGGCTTTTTGTATTACCATCATTTTTCTCTCTTCCTCCTCCCACTAAACTCCCATCACGTGAACATGTAGAAAAAACTCCCTACCACCCTTTACGACTACGCCAGAACTCTGGCTGAATTAGCACCAGCAAGGTAAAGAGCTCCAATCGACCAAGCAACATGCAAAGAATAAGAACGCTTTCTCCAAAGGCGTTAATGGAAGAAAACGTGGTCATCGGACCAACCACCCCAAATCCCGGACCAACATTCCCCAAGGTAGCTGCCACCGCACTCATGGCATCAAACGGTTCTAATCCTGTTGCTGTAATAAGCAAGGTAGCAAAGGCAAAAATACTGAGAAAGAGAAAGAAGAAAACAGCCACGGTATTTAAAACAAGAGGATCAACTGACCTTTTGGCAAAGCGTACATTAATGACTGCTTTTGGGTGGATTGCCCTTTTCAACTCAGCCCAACCTAGTTTAAACAGTAGGATAATTCGAGAAACTTTTATTCCACCAGCAGTAGATCCCGCACTTCCACCGATAAACATCAGGCATAATAGGATGAACTTGCTTACAGAAGGCCACTGATTAAAGTCAGCCGAAGCGTACCCCGTTGTGGTCATAATCGAAGCAACCTGAAAGAGCGCCTGCCGCAGTGAATTGCTAACCCCAGTACCCATCGTCCACCACAAGCTCAAGGTAATCGTAAGCGTTGAGACTGCAATAATAAGCAGATAGAATTGAAACTCCACATCTTTAAGAATCTTTTTTACCCCTGATCGCCAAGCCAAGTAATAAAGGCCAAAGTTTCCTCCAGCAATAATCATAAAAATAATGATTATCAGTTCAATCCCCCAATTATCATAGTACATAATACTGGCACCTTTCGTAGAAAAGCCTCCAGTCGCCATCGTAGTAAAGGAATGATTGATAGCATCAAACCAAGTCATACCCACAAGTATCAGGAGAATGATTTGCAAGACCGTAAAACCTAAGTATATTTGCCAAAGTTTTAGGGCATTATCTCGGATTCTGGGAAGAACGCGTTCAGAAATTGGCCCTGGAACCTCAGCATTAAACAGATGAACTGTACCTGTCATGTTTGGCAGAAAGACAATAAACAACACTATAATCCCCATACCCCCAAGCCACTGGGTCATGCTGCGCCAAAGGAGAATGCTCTTAGGGAGGATTTCAACATTGTCAATAACACTCGCCCCTGTTGTGGTTAAACCAGATACAGTTTCAAATAATCCATCAAGATAGGTAGGTACAGCTCCACTCAAAGCATAAGGTAAAGCTCCTGTTATGCCCGTCAGTAACCAAGCACTGGCGACAATGACAAACCCTTCCCTCAAACCCATTCGCCCGTCTTTCTGACCATGTGCTACTAGGCTAATTCCTAAAATTAAGGTTACGACGATGGAGATAAGAAACGCGAGCATGCTTTTTTCCTGCCAGATCAATGAAACCAACAATGGAGCCCCCATGAAAGCTGCATATGCAACCATCAGACGGCCAAGGATATCTTCGACTAATGAATAGTTCATTACAGAACCCTACCTTAAAAGATTTTAGTTATTTTTTTAATGGAACTAGGCAAAGTAAAGATTACGACGCGGTCGCCTGGCTGGAGAATAGTATAACCATTAGGAATAATTAACTCATCTCCACGCAATAAAGCACCGATCAACATATTGCTAGGAATCCTAGCATCTTTTAGTTTACGACCGATAATCGAAGACTTGGCAGAGACCACGATTTCCATAGCCTCCGCTTTAGCACCTTCCAGCAGAGATACTGCGACAACCTCACCAGCCCGGACTTGACGCAAAATAACTCCAGCAGTTAAGAGCCTCGGAGAAAGTATAACATCGACTCCCACCTTACCCATGAGAGACATATATTCTCCACGACCCACTCGGACAATCGTCTTTTGAGTTCCCAGATCCTTAGCTAAAAGGGCAAGCAATAAATTAAGCTTATCGTCACTCGTAAGACAAACTACCGCATCTGTTTCTCCAACTCCCTCTTCAATTAGAAGGTCTATATCTGTACCATCCCCACAAAGCACGAGTCCTTTATCAATACTCTTGGCCAATTCGTTGCAACGTTCTCGACTTTTCTCGATAACTTTAATTGACATTCCAACATCATCAAGAATCTTGGCTAGATGTCTCCCGATGCGACCTGCACCAATGATCATCACCCGTTGAATCTTGGTTTTCCTTTCAGCGAATTGTTCGCTGAATTCTTCAATCGATTCCTGTGCTCCAACAAAGAAGACACTGTCCTCAGGTAATAAACAATCCGTACCATTAGGGATGATCATTCGGTTCTGACGCAGAATCCCCACAACAAGTATTCGGTCCGGCAACGTTAACCTCTTAAGCTGAATATTGACGAATGGAGACTGTGCTCTAATCCGAACTTCCAACAAACGCACTTTACCATCACCAAAATCTTCTACATCTAAAGCAGCTGGTGTGAGAAGAATGCGACTAATTTCAATGGCTGTTACCATTTCCGGATTAATGGTTAGGTCTATGCCTAAGGCTTTATTAAATTCCAGCTGATTTTCCCCTGCATATTCCTGATTTCTTACACGAGCAATGGTTCGAGGTATTCCTGCTTGTCTGGCCGCCATGCAAGCAATCAT
The DNA here is from genome assembly GCA_003512645.1 of Desulfosporosinus sp. GTDB lineage: Bacteria > Bacillota > Desulfitobacteriia > Desulfitobacteriales > Desulfitobacteriaceae > Desulfosporosinus. The sequence goes on along the minus strand of DOPS01000028.1, from coordinate 9,982 downwards.
ATTAACTTCATCCCGATCTGTCACAGCAACCATTAGATCGGCTTTTACCAAACCATAATCTGCCAAAAATTGCGGACTAGCTCCGTTTCCACTGATCGTCATCACATCTAAGCTATTTTGAACGATGAGACGTCGCTCCTCATCCTGCTCAATCACGGTAATTTCATGCCCCTCTTCAGATAAGCGCTGGGCCAAACTAAATCCTACTTTTCCGGCTCCAACAATGACGATACGCATAAACTTTTATTTTCTCCCTTCCACCAATGGTCTAATGGAACCATTCTATCATGAATAACATTTTGCTATTCGGCAATCTTTAGGCTAATTCCTTTATTTTATTTGGCCTAGTACAATATTTGCCATAATTATAATTTTATTTTCCAAAACATCCCGTTCAGGGAATAGCTCGGATTACTTTAAAACATACTTTATGATAAACTCTTAGTGGCACTTTTAAGTTCAGAAAGTTAAATTTCCACCTAGTATAAGAAAGTCTGAAAGTAGGAATTTTCATGTTCATTGGGGCACGTACTATCAAAACAGGAATAGCGGTAACAACCACACTCTTCTTATGTAACCTTTTTCATATCGAACCGGCTTCCTTTGCTGTGATCACTGCAGTTGTAAATATGCAACCTTCTGTCAGTCAATCTCTGAATAACGCCTGGCAACAAATTGGTGTACATCTGCTAGCCGCAACCTTGGCATTATTCATTGGCATTCTCATTGGCGCTAATCCAGTATCCATCGGAGCTATTGTCATTGTCCTTATTCTTATCTGTAACTGGATCGGTTGGTCCGGCGGCATTGTCTTAGGAATAGTTTCAATCATTTTCATCCTTGACTCTCCTCCGGAATCCTTCCTCAACCATGCCCTATCCCGGTCTCTCAGTATCTTTGTAGGACTTGGGGTAGCCTTGCTAATCAATCGGGTTTTAGCTCCACCCAGATATAAAGCCAAACTCCTCGATGCCCTTCAATCACTTCTCTTCAACTCATCTGCGTTTTTCTTAGAAAGTCTTCACACCTTCATCCAAGCCGGCTCCTTAACCTCCTACCAAAAACTTGACCCCCAAGAACTCATTATCCAACTTGATGATCTAACGATGATATACGAGCATGCTCGTGAAGAGATAACCATTGAAGACAATCCTCCCATAATCGAGCGGCTCTTGGAGATTTGTCGAGGCTTTATTGAACGTGGTCAAAGCATCACTCAAATGACGGCTCAACGGGTCGAACGCAGGCAAACGACGTACTCCGAGGCTGAACTCCAAGAAATCAGTGAACAATTCCAAGGAATCATGAATGTCTTGTCGGTTGGACACGGAAAACTGACTGAACTGATTCGCACTCTCCGCCTTAGCCTTACTGAAAAGAAACGTAGTGGCTTCTATACAGAAGACATTTCCTACTGGGAATCATTTGATAAAGCCATTGACGAATGGAACCGGCAGGTGAGTGGAGTTTTCTATTTACGAGCCCTAATGGAAGTATCGGTTGTTGCCACAGAGCTGCGCTGGGCGGAACGCCGTACCAAAACAGTGCTCAATCTGATTGATAAACAGTATAACTCAAAGCAGAAAACTAGGCATACCTAATAGTTAGATAATATAAACAAGAAGGCGACCTTGCCCCTGAAGCAGGTCGCCTCTTATAACTTAAAACTGTAAGAGCACGTAATGATCTACCTTAGCACCAATACACATAGCATGTTACCTAACTATGATCTTCCGACCATAATAAAGCAGTTCACAACCATATTGATGGTTCGTTCAACCTTAAAGGATATCTACCTAACTATAGATAAACCTCTCGGCTACCTATAACCAGATTTCTTACACATGCATATATCTCGCGATCTATGATTGAGTATGAAAAACTCAACATCCCCAAGATCTTGCTCGACCCATATACACCTAAATCAGCATATATAGTTCGGCTCAACCATTACGCACCCTTATGAAGATATTATTTGCTGGTCTGACAGGAACTATTCATCTAGTATCGCCCTGAATCATTTTTCGCGTTTAGTGCTTTTCGTAATGAACGCTCCAGAAGGTTTAATGAGGCACGGTGCATAACTATTGGCCTTAAATTAGTGTGCCCAATGATATACGCTAAGATTGTCTTCTTCTTTTGGGTTATCAGTACGATCATACAGGTAAATATTGGGTGGATCAAGTAGAGGTAAGCCCTGGATAGGTGAAGTACTTTTTGATATCTTAACAGGAGTATACAAGGGGGTTATGGCATATAAATCTTCAATTTCCGAGTTATTTAGACGTATACAGCCCTGAGAAACTTCTTGCCCAATGCTCGAAGGCAGGTTTGTTCCATGAATGGCAAACTTCATATTTGACAATTCCATGGCCCTTGTCCCATATACATTTTCGTCAAGGGGTACAAATTTATCGGGATTCATGATTTTTTTAGAGATAAAAAAATCCCCCTCGGGAGTTGAATCCTCTTTTCCAAGTGCTACGGAATATTTCCGAATTATTCGATCTCCGGAAATTACCAGCAAGGTATGGTTGCCCTTATTTATTGTAATAGTTAAAGGAGAAAATGGAATCTCCTTAGCGCAAGGTATATTTGGCTTTATTGCCTCTTTTACAACAGCTACCCCGTCCTGATTAGCAGGATTCTTCACCCATGAATATAGCCACCCGCCCTCTCCTGTTGAGGATAAGGTCACAGTATTTTTTAACTTAAAAGGGTCCTTCGGTAATTCCATTAAATAATTGTTGGGGAAAGGTTGAATAAGAGTTTTAAGATCTTCTGGCAGATAACCGTTTTCTTTGCAGAATTGGTATGTTGCACTTCTTACGACTGTCGTCGTTTCCCATAATTGACGTTCTTGGGTGTTCTCAAACGCTATACTTTCCTGTGGATAAATATAGACCTGAATAGTTTTATCCCCGCCTGCCCAAAAGACCATCCCTCTTTCCGTATTCGTTTCATCGATAGCTATTACCTGTTTCGCTTCAGAAACAGGCTTCATTTCGTAGTCAGCTTTTAGTCCCGCAACGAGTTGATGAACTAGTAACTCTTTACTTATCTCAGGTTTAACGACGATCACCTTAGCTTGATCTTTAAGGCCAGGAAAGGAAATAAGAGTGGTAGGTTTCCGCTCTATAACCTCATACGGCAACATGTACAGATAATGATTGTTTATATGATAGGTCGTAGTTAGAAGCCTAGGTAAGAAAACCATGGCTAGAATTAATCCGAAAATTAAAGCTAGAAATAATCGGATTTTACCATTTTGACTGTCAGACTTTTCAATATTAAAAGGGACCTTTCTTTCTGTAAGTTTCATGGCTCGTTCCATTCTTAGAACATCCAGTCTTGCAGACAGAAACCCTTTGTTAAAGGAACGATTGATCAACTCAAATGCTTGTTTCATTAATTTATGATATAAAGCCAAATACTGATCGGTCTTGGTAAGATTGTACCTATCCAAATAGTTCCTAGCTTCAATTTCATATTCTAAACCAACATGATACATAGCTTCCTTGTCTTCAGGTCTTTGAATCAAGAGTTTTTTCCAAAATAAAGGATCATTTTTAGAAATATAATAGCCATTTCCTAAACTATATAAATTTCCCTTTAGTTTGGTAGACTCCAAAGTAACCACATCCCCCTCGCTGGGTAAATTTCCATGCGTTATCAAGCGGTGCATCGATTCACGCTACTAGTAAACTATTCAGAATTAGATACGATAAGACTTCTTTCAGAAAATAAAATAAAACAAGTCTATTAGCTTTTTCGCTTACAGACTTGTTTTATTTATTTTCCCTTTAGGGAAGACAACAAAAAGGGATTTCTAGTCCAATAACATCCATAATAACAAATCTCGGATGTTTTACTCTCCTTGAAAAAAATGCAATATTTGCGCGAAAGTGTTTTAATACAGGCGGAAAAAGGTATTGTCTGTTCAGAACACAACTGTTATAATTTCAACATGTCCTTTTAGCGAAGTAATTTTTACGACAAATTGATTAGTAATTCGCTTAAAAGCAAATAAGAAGGAAGGATAGTAGTACGGAATTTTAATTAATTGTATTATAGTGTCTAGCGATCCAACCTTAGAGAAAAGTAAAGAATGTTAGCATGGTAGGGAAATAATACGCACTTAATTCGGAAAGAATTGTTTATAATCTCTCGAATTTATCTTATCAAATCGAAACGGGGTGGATTTATGTTAGGGCTGACTGACCCGGGGGTCATTGCCGCATTTCTCTT
>DOPS01000028.1:0-5676 GCA_003512645.1 Desulfosporosinus sp. | reverse complement strand
CCGATTACATGGTGGCAGGCGGAAATATCCATCCTTATGTCATGGGCATGGCTTATGGAGCCACCTTTATCTCTACCTCTGCCATTGTTGGGTTTGGAGGTGCTGCCGGTTTTTATGGCCTGAGTATGTTATGGTTAACCTTTGCAAATATTTTCGTGGGGATTTTTATTGCCTTTGTTTTCTTTGGCAAGAAAACACGCACCTTAGGGCAGAAACTTAAAGCCTATACCTTCCCCCACCTCTTGGGAGCTCACTATCAATCAACCTTCATTCGCAAGTGGTCTGCGGCACTCATGAGTATCGTTTTACCACTTTACGCCGCGGCCGTAATGATTGGTGGAGCCAGATTTTTAGAACAGACCCTGCATATGAATTACACTACAGCACTCTGGGTTCTCTCTCTCATTGTTTTAGCGTACGTCTTTTTTGGCGGCCTAAGAGGAGTTGTTTATACTGATGCCTTCCAAGGCACCTTGATGTTCATTATGATGTTTCTCCTACTCAGTTTCACGTACATTAAACTTGGCGGCATCTCACTGGCACATGCTAAGTTAAGTGCCATGACGAGCCTAGTTCCTGCAGCTCTAGCGAAGCAGGGAATGACCGGGTTTGCCTCAATGCCCACCTTCTTAAGCCAAAATTGGTGGTTTGTCATATCCACCTTAGTCCTCGGAGTAGGTATCGGAGTCTTAGCTCAGCCACAACTTATAGTTCGTTATATGACGGTTAAATCCGGTAAAGAGTTAAACCGCGCCTTAGTCTTCGGGGGAGTTTTCATTCTATTCATGACCGGTGTCGCTTTTACCGTTGGTGCCCTTTCTAATGTCTACTTCCACGAAACGAGTAATACGATTGCCATGACAGCGTCCGCTATCGGTGGAACTGGTCCTAACACAGATAAAGTAATACCCTTGTTTTTAGCTGAAGCATTTCCTGCTTGGCTCGTTTACTTTTTCTTACTTGGTCTATTGGCAGCAGCTATGTCTACCTTGAGCGGTCAACTTCACATCATCTCAACCTCAATTAGTTATGATCTTTTTGGTAAAACCAGTAAGGATGACCCGACTAAAACACTCTTACTCGCCCGTGTAGGTTTAATTGTAGGGTTCATTGCCACTGTTATGGTAGCCAAAGTCTTACCGGGTAACATCATCGCTGTGGCCACCTCAATCTTCTTTGGTCTCTGTGCCGCAGCCTTCCTACCAATATACGCTGGTGCCCTGTGGTGGCCGCGCGCCACTAAAACTGGCGCAACCTGGAGTATGCTGGTTGGGACCCTTGTTTATAGTTTTATGTGCATCTTTGTCTATACTAAAGAATCTGCCATCTTTGGCCTAGCCAAAGTTCTATTTGGCAAAAATTCGCTGGCTGGAACAGGCCCCTTAAGCTATATCGATCCTTTAATAATCGCTCTTCCTGCCAGTATCATTGTCTTCATCATCGCCTCATTAGTTACCAAACCATCCAAGTCTGTCGCTTAAATTGCTTGGATTTTAGGCATTGAGTCATACAATCAGCCACTTTGCCAATCTTGCAAAGTGGCTGATTTCTTGACACTACCGAAGCTAAACGTGATTCGTCTCACGATTGGCTGAACTCGTTACAAGTAAGTTATATCTAAAAATAAGAAGGGTTTTAGATCCTAACGTTGAATTGAGTGCATAGCAGAGCCTCTTTTTAATGATTTTATCAAGAACAAGATTGGAGATGACCTCATTGCTTAAGCTAGCTGAAATAGTAATCGACTCGATCAACTTCCAAGTCGACCAAGCTAAGACACTAACTCAATACCGCAAACCACTTATTGGGTTCGCATCAGTCCATGACCCCCTATTTAATCAAATGAAGGAGATCATCGGGCCCCATCATTTACACCCAACCGAACTTCTACCTGATGCTCAAACGGTTATAGCCTTTTTCTTACCATTCTCTGAGACCATAGTGGCAGCTAATCGAAAGGATTCCCAGATAGCAAGAGAATGGGCCATAGCCTATATAGAAACGAACAAACTCATCGCAACCATTAGCTCAGAACTCAAACAAGTATTAGCGAGTCAGGGAATAAATGTGGCGACTCAACCCGCTACTCATAATTTTAACGAACAGGATTTAACTGCAAGTTGGTCTAATAAAAGCATGGCCTATGTTGCAGGATTAGGGACCTTCGGACTAAACCACCTTCTGATTACCTCGGCTGGATGCGCAGGACGTTTTGGTAGCATGGTAATCTCCGCCGAAATAACGCCCTCCCCTCGGCCAGCCACCGAAAACTGTCTCTATATCAGAGATTCCAAATGCCAGTTTTGCGTTAAAAACTGCCCCACCGGAGCTTTAACACTGCAAGGTCTGGACAAACATAGATGTTATGCTCATTTACTAGAAGTGGATAAACAGTTCCCAGACTTGGGTTTATGCGATATTTGCGGTAAGTGTAGCGTAGGTCCTTGTGCCACTCTTTCTTAACAATCTTTACTTATTTGGCTACAATAAAATGTGGAATTATGTTATTGTTAAATATAGACATACATAGGAGGTAACAGAATCATGCTTGAACTACAGAGTGTATCTCTGGAAATTGAAGGATCCAAAGGATTTGAGATTCTAAAGAACATAAATCTCAAATTTTATGAGAAAAAGATATACGTCGTTACAGGACCCAATGGCGGGGGGAAGTCCTCTCTCGCTAAATTGATCATGGGTGTGTACAATCCTACTAAAGGAACCATCTTACTCGACGGACAAGATATCACTACAACCTCTATTACTGACAGAGCTCGTATGGGTATCGGATATGCTTTTCAGAACCCTCCTCGCTTTAAAGGGGTAACGGTTAAAGAACTTCTAAATATGGCTGCCTCACAAAATCCTGAAAAGATAAACATTTGCGATCTTCTCTATGACGTCGGATTATGCGCCCAGGATTATCTCAACAGAGATGTTGATAGTAGTCTCTCTGGTGGAGAAATGAAAAGAATCGAAATTGCTACCGTACTTGCGCGCAATCTAAAGATTGCGGTGTTTGACGAACCGGAAGCAGGAATTGACTTATGGAGCTTTCAGAAGCTAGCAGAAACATTTACAAATATCCACGAGAAATATGATACAACGATCATCATTATCTCTCACCAAGAGCGAATTATGGGTTTGGCGGATGAAATAATTATCATGTCCAATGGGGCAATCAGCGCTCAATCTGAAAGAGACATCATTCTTGCAGGAATTTTAAACGCAGACTGTGCCTGTAGCACAAACTGTGTGAAAGGGGTTGGTCAAAGTGTTGAATGCGTTAGATAAACTGATGCTTGAGAAAGTGGCCGATCTCCATGAAATACCACAAGGGGCTTACAACATTCGAAAAAATGGCGTGGGAGTTCAGCGCAATACGACGGCTAATATTGATATCATCACTAAGCTGGATAAGCCGGGAATTGATGTGATCATTAAGCCCTACACTAAAGGGGAAAGTGTCCATATTCCGGTGATTGTGACTGAAGAAAATATCAATGATCTAGTTTATAATACCTTTGAAGTGGGTGAATACTCAGATGTGTTGATTGTAGCAGGATGTGGGGTACATAATTCGGGAGACCGCAAATCACAGCATGACGGAATCCACAACTTTTTTGTCCGAAAAGGGGCAAAACTCAAGTATGTAGAAAAACACTATGGACAAGGTGAGGGTAAGGGGCAGCGGGTCCTGAATCCTCAGACAATTATTGACGTAGAAGAAGGGGCTATTGTCGAGCTTGAACTTATTCAGATAAAAGGGATTGACCAAACAAAACGAGATACAGTCGTCCGACTTATGGATAATGCAAAGCTTATCGTCACTGAAAGACTTCTAACTTACAAGGATCAAGAGGCCATATCCAATATTACCGTAGAATTATTAGGGGTCGATTCTTCCGCTCAAATAATATCCCGGTCAGTTGCTCAGGATGATTCCAAGCAAGAATTTTTCTTCGATCTCGTTGCACGAAATAAAGGACGTGGTCATATTCAATGTGATGCGATTATCATGCATAATGCTCAGGTTCTTTCCACTCCGAAAATTTCCGCCTATCATAGTGAAGCACAGTTAGTGCATGAGGCTGCCATAGGACGAATAGAATCCGAACAGTTAATCAAATTAATGTCTCTGGGGTTCTCGGAGAGCGAGGCCGAGGATGCCATCCTAAGTGGCTTTCTTAAATAGGATGAATTCTCTACATTCATAAAAGCTTAAATTCTTCTAACAAGGCTGGAAGCTTGACCGCCTCCAGCCTTGTTTCTTAATGTTATCGAATTCACTGGCCAACTAACTTAAAGCCAATTTGTGCCCCATTAACCCTTTCCCTCTAGATCAGGTCGTGTACCTGCTAATTTATATAAAGCCTCATCAGCTACACGATATACCGTCCAATCCTCCATCGGAACAGCTCCCATTTTCTTGTAGAACTTAATTGAGGGTTCGTTCCAGTCTATACACCACCATTCCAATCTACCGCACTTCCTATCAATCGCTAACTTTGCTAAAAAGGCAAGGAAAATATTACCAATCCCCTTTCCCCGTTTGTCAGGTTTTACATATAAATCTTCCAAATAAATACCCGGTTTCCCCATAAACGTCGAAAAGTTGTGAAAAAACAAGGCAAATCCGACCGGGTTATTTTGATATTCGCCTAAAATTACCTCCGCGATTTTTCTTTCAAATAAAGACTCACGTAGAACCTCTTCGGTTGCTACAACTTCAGGCAACATTTTTTCATACTCAGCCAATTCTCTGATAAAGCCTAAAATCAGGGGAACATCTGTTATTTCAGCAAACCTCAATTTAAAATCATCTAAACCAGTGTCTATTAATTTATTCATAACTCTCTCCTTCCAATTGATAGTGCTATCCTTCTTAAATTTAAGTGCTGTCGCGATTGGCCATAGGATTTAATGCAGTTATTTGACACATAAAGTTAAGTGAACTCAGTCAATAAAGTTAAACATCAGTCTTCGGTGAGGACTCAGATTTAGGAGGTTATTCTAAGTGAAATATCTCAATCCATTACTATTGGCCATTCCCGTCAGTATTTTCTTGCATCTTTCAGGTAACTCGCCTGTCTTGATTTTTATCGCTGCCTGCTTAAGCATAATCCCTCTTTCAGGCTACATGGGAAAAGCCACGGAAGAAATCGCCATCTACGTTGGGCCAAGAGCTGGAGGCTTGTTAAACGCCACCTTTGGTAATGCTGCAGAACTTATCATTACGATCTTTGCCCTCAAGGCAGGCCTTTTCGAGGTGGTAAAAGCATCCATAACAGGATCGATCATCGGGAATCTTCTCTTGGTATTAGGCCTTAGTATGCTCCTTGGCGGATTTAAGTACAAGACTCAAAAATTCAATAGAGCAGTGGCTGTAATGCATACCTCAATGCTCCTCATGGCCGTAACGGGGTTAATCATTCCTGCAGTCTTTCTCAATACCCACTCTAATCCCGCTGCCATACCTCTAAGTTTAGGAGTAGCCGCTATTCTAATGCTCGTTTATTTACTTAGTTTAATCTTTTCTCTCCATACACACAAGGATGTCTTTCGTCCTAGCCAAGAATGTTCAGACACTCCAAAATGGTCAAAATTTAAGTCTTTTGCTATTCTACTTATTGCTACGTTTTTTGTCGTTATCGAGAGTGAATTTCTGGTTGAGGG
>DOPS01000257.1:0-4252 GCA_003512645.1 Desulfosporosinus sp. | reverse complement strand
ACAATGTTATGCTTCAGCTCTGTTGCATAAGAATGGTTTTGTTGTGGTTCCCGGCCCTTACCACGAATTCTTTATTAGATATGAGATCAATCGATATGATACCATTCCTAACTTTGTTACGACCGATGCTATGCTGCACAACTACCATCTCTATTTTAACCACTTACTGCGGACGCTCGAAAAAGATAAACTGCGTGGTGAACTTAATGTCTTGACTGAATTGATGCAGGCGGAAAGTGAAAAACACTACCAGGCACTTAAGGGAACGGAGTGGGAAAACGCGGCGAAACGCAATGTGGCTTTCTTTGCCGTGGCTGCCCGGCTTCTCGATTCAAAGGCTAAGGTCCCATCCTACATAATTCGAGAAGTGGACAAAGAGCTTCGATCTATTAGTACTCACCAAGAGATTTTCATTGCTTCACCTGTGATGAACATCGGAAACCCTGGTGTGAGTTTGACTGAGGCTTTAAAAGAAGATTATACCCAGTATTTACCCCGTGGACATTATGCCAAGTCAGAGGAGTTACAGACTTATTTTCAAACCATGATGTGGTACGGGCGAATGACATTTCGGGCAGCCAAAGAGGATGAAACGAAGTCAGCTGCCCTGATCACCCTGCTACTTAGTCGAGAACAAGCTTATGACCACTGGAACCGTATCTACGAGCCGACTAACTTCTTCGTAGGAAAAAGCGACGATCTCGGATTTAGCCAGTACTACAATCTTTTAAAGGAGACTTTTAACGACATTCCAGCGCTGGACAAACTGACTGGGGATGCCGGTAAGTGGAGTGCATTTTGTGAGGGTGTCAAAAAAATAGAGCCCCCGATCATCAATTCAATTCCCATTTTCGATGCCACAATCCAGCCTGATCGCGAAAATGAAATCAAGGGCTTCCGTTTAATGGGGCAACGGTTCACCCTGGATGCCTCAATCTTCCAGCGCTTAGTATACCGAGAAGTGGAGGAGAACAAAGCTGGGGAACGCCGAATGCTACCCAAAGGCCTAGATATCCCCGCCGCTATGAATTCAAAAGAAGCTTACGCTATCCTGGATACGATGGGTGAAACAGGCTATCAGAATTATCCCGAGACTATGAAGAAGCTGCAGAAACACATCTCTTCATTGAATGCTGCAACTTGGACGCAAAACCTTTACTGGTCTTGGCTGTACACACTCATACCTCTGACAGAACCTAAAGGGGAGGGGTACCCAACGTTCATGCGCAACCAAGCCTGGACTCGCAAGCAATTGGAGACCTACCTTGGGAGCTGGACAGAACTCAAGCACGACACCCTTCTCTACGCCAAGCAGATCTACGCCGAAATGGGTGGGGGAATGGACCCGATGGACGATCGGGGCTACGTAGAACCTAACCCAGGGGTTTATGCCCGCCTTGCCGCACTAACGAGGATGACCATCGAGGGTTTAAACAGCAGAGGTTTGCTGGATGAAAGAGATCGTGCTTCTCTCGAACGGATGGAGGAATTGGCCCTTCAGCCCATTTCTGATCAGGAATTCGAGCTGATCAGAGGCTTTGGTGGGCAATTAGAGCATTTTTGGCTTGAGGCGTTACGTGACGAGGGTGTTGATCATAGATCAGCCATCGAAGACAATCCAGCAGCCCTAATCGCAGATGTTGCTACTGACCCTGGCGGTCAGGTCCTGGAGGAAGGCACGGGGTTTGTCAACGATATCTATGCAGTGGTTCCGGTGGACGGTAAGCTGCGCATCGCTAAAGGCGCAGTCTTCTCCTACTACGAGTTTTCCTGGCCAGCCAATGACCGATTAACCGACCAGAAGTGGAAGCAAATGTTAGAGAACGATAAAAAGCCTGACCCGCCCTCTTGGACTACGACTTATACGGTACCAGCGTGGTAAACCGAGTGAAACTCAGGCAGTTCTTGTCCATACTCATGTTCCTGCTCGTAACAGTAATCGTCATCGGGTTGTTTTCAGAGTCAGAGGATCCGGTCACCCGAATTAGCGCTGATCTTGACCGTGACGGAATGACCGAGGAGTACCTCCTAATCGATCACTGCCTTACTATTAGGGAAGGAGAAAAGGATCTCTGGCAGTCGCCAGGTGACTGGCGCGTCGATAACTTTGTCCTGGGAGATGTGAACAACGACGGGACGGTCAATCTAGTGATAAGCTTGTGGAAAACAGGCAGCTTTGGAACGGTCAAACCTTTCTGGCAGACCGTTGAGGATGTCGGCTACAAGAACCACCTTTTTGTATACCGATTGAAGGACAAGGTCATGAAGCAGGTCTGGTGTTCGTCCGACTTAGACTGCCCGATTGTCTCGTTAACAGTACAAGACATTGATGAGGATGACCTTTTTGAATTAATTGTTGAGGAAGGGAAGTATCGGAAGATAACTGGAGAACGCTACACCTTGGATAGATTTGCTCAGGTCCAAACGACCGTTTGGCGGTGGGACGAATGGGGATTTCGTTTAGTCTCTTCAAAAATATAATAGAAATCAATGTTTCACATATTGTGTCGGGATAGTAAAGTAAAGTAAAGTAATAATCTATAGTTAGACGCTCAAGTAATGAGGAGATATTTGTAATTATATGGCAGTTAGATATCCTTTACTGAGAATGTTTGTTCTGATAGAATTAGAACAAACATTCTATCAGAAGGGTGAAGACAATGGGTAATCGAATTATTTTTCATATAGATGTGAATTCTGCCTATCTCTCCTGGGAGGCTGTTCGCCGAATTCAACATGGCGATCCACTGGATCTAAGGACTGTCCCATCAGTTGTAGGGGGTAATCCTGAAACGCGACATGGAATTGTTTTGACGAAATCGATACCCGCCAAAAAATACAACATCCAGACAGGGGAAACAATCTACTCTGCTAAAGCGAAGTGTCCAGAGTTGATCATTGTGCCCCCGAATTATGGTCTCTATATGCAATGTAGTCGTGCATTTGGTGATATTCTTCGTGAGTATTCACCTTTAGTTGAACAGTATTCCATAGATGAATATTTTCTGGATTTCACGAATATGGGAAGGATCTATGCTGACCCCGTCGAAACGGCCTATAAAATTAAAGATCGAATCAAAGAAGAGCTTGGGTTTACCGTTAATATCGGGATCTCAACTAATAAAATCTTAGCCAAGATGGCTAGTGAACTTAAAAAACCAGATAAAGTACATACTATTTTCCCTCATGAAATTGCTGATAAAATGTGGTGTCTCCCCATCGAAGAACTATTCATGGTTGGGAGAGCGACTGCCAAAAAGTTGCGGAGTAGAGCCATTAACACTATTGGCTCATTAGCTCAGGCGGATCTGAATATGATTAGGCTTTTCTTAAAAAGTCATGGCATCTTAGTCTGGAACTATGCGAACGGAAACGATATATCGGAGGTTAGAGTAAATCGCAGAACAATGATAAAAGGAATAGGCAACTCAACGACAATTGCTTTTGATGTCGAAGATGCGACAACGGCCCATTTAGTCTTGCTTTCTCTGACTGAGACGGTTACATCAAGGTTGCGTCAAACTGAATACTGTGCTCGTTTAGTCTCGGTTTCATTGAAGACAAACGAATTCTATTCTTGCTCTCACCAAAGAAAGATAGCCTCAGCGATAGATTGTACCAATGCTATTCACCAGGTTGCTTGCGAACTCTTTGACGAGTTGTGGAAAGGAGAGCCAGTGCGGCATCTTGGAGTTCGTGTTTCTGAGTTATGTAGAAATGATTTTATGCAGCTTGCTCTTTTCGAGAAAGATTACGAAAAACAGAGAGTTGTTGATCGTACCATCGATTCGATTCGAGAACGATTCGGAACAGATGCTGTTTTTCGTTCATCGTTTCTAAATAGTGGTTTACGTTTTAGATCTGGAGGGACAGTTGATGACGAGGAATACCCCATGATGTCCAGTATTCTTTAGAGAAACTGCATTACGACTCTGGATGTAAAATTGGTACAGTGCAAAGATGCAAGGCATATCCCTTGATACCCACATTCCGCTGGTGTGACCCATTGCTGAATAGTTTTTTATTGTTATAGATGTAATAATAAGGAACGTGCAATAGAATATCTTTAGCTAGATTTTGCTCATTGAGCGTTATCATTTGATTAATATTTTATTGTACGTATATCTCTCTCGTAAGTGAATTATTGGTTGATTTATCCGGTTTGTATAGGTTTTTATGGGAGTTTTATAATTAACTGGACAAACAGAGTTCTGTAATTTATGATGTTAGGCTCTTTCTCAAATAAGATGAC
>DOPS01000059.1:0-10041 GCA_003512645.1 Desulfosporosinus sp. | reverse complement strand
GTCGTCCTGGTCAAGTGCCCATTCCATTATTTCCAAAAGTGGGGCAACAGTATTCTCGCCAGCTACACCATGAAGCTGGTTAGCCATCTGCTCTAAGTTTGCTTCAGACGGGGAAGATAAATCATAAAAGGTTATATCATGGGCAATGGCTCCGATATAATACAGGGCTAGGTTGCTCGCAATGATTTCTCCCACCTCTCCTGGGATTTCCCTTTTCAAGGCTTGGCGTGCAATATGCCAGTGGGTAAATTCCTTTGGCATATAATCCCCCCTCTACCCCAAAACGTATTCTCCTTAAACGGTCAATCTCCTGCTAAGTAGGTACTTCTTTAACCAATCTACGCATTATAATCTTCAAATAGTTCTTGAATAGTCTCATATCAAGAGACGAGTAGTGCACCTTCTGTTTGAATCTAATAAATTGTTGGACATAAGAAATATTATACACTCTTTCGCTGAGTTGCAGACAAGTTAAACATAGATATGATCTATGCAACCTCTGCTGTAGGTGTTGAGTACAGGTGTTATGTTTTTCATCTCACAAAAAGCTAACCCGATATATTAAACACGGGTTAGCTTTTTGTGAGATTTAATTTTAAGGAACAACATTCTGCGAATACAAGTAATGGGTGCATTACTTGCACCCATTACTCCATAACTCCTTTGTGCTTTACTGTATCATTTTTCGTACAACAATTAAATTTGCTACTTACTAGAATTGTCGATCGGTTTTACAATATAAGTAACAATGCCAACAGCCACAATATTTGCCATATTGTCTAACACTTCGACCGTTGTCACCATTAGGCGTTTTCCTTTTTTCACAATCTTAGCATAGACAACTATATCTGAGTCAATTACAGGTAACAAATAATTCACTTTTAATTCTACAGTCGACACTGCAAAATCCCTTCCAACATGCTCATTTACAACTACTGCTCCAGCGGCGTCCACGGCCATTGAGATGATTCCCCCATGCATGGCTCCATACACTTGCCGTAGATTGTTCGTATTTATCACTTGCACACCGGGACGCCCCTCGGAATTACGTACTATTTCCATCCCGATAAATTTCCAAACGTTTCCTGCCTCAAGTAAATTCAGATCTACCATGGTTTCCTCCAGTCGTTGCTTGATACTATAGCTACTAATCTTAGCATTTAGAAAATTAACCTTCTATCTCCACCCCTGTGTTTTCAAGAAATTGGGCTACCATATTATAAAAGCCTATAGTAAGAGTTAGTTCTACTAATTCTTGTTGGCTGAGAATCTGGGATAGTTCTTCAAATACCTCAGGACTAGCTTTCACATTAGCAGTAACCTCCTCAGTGTATCTGAGAATGGCCTGCTCTTGATCATTAAATACTGAAGGATCAGGGGGATCTAGCCTAAGGGCTTCTATTTGCTGTTCCGACACTCCAACCTGCCTAGCCATTATTTCGTGTTGGTACCATTCATACCTCGAATTACATAACTTGGCTATCCGGAGGATAACTATTTCTCGTAGGCGGGCATCAAGTTTTGCCTGGGTTAGCAGAGAATTTCCTAAACGCATAAAATGACGTACACTATTTTCCGCATGAGCCATCATTCTGTTGATGTTTAAGCCGCTCAGTTGGGATTTTCCTCCTGTAATCATATTACGGGTCTTATCCGGCATTTCCTCCAAAGACAGCAGTGACAAATTTGGCATAGAATCTTCCTCCTTGTTTTCATTCGAACCTCCGCCTTATTCTCGAAGTTTCTTCATTTAATTATAACCTGTATACGTTGTTAGATGGGATCCGCACAGAAATATTTTGAATATTTAGACCATATTCTAAAATTAGAACATAAAAAGCTGAGAATTACAGCTTTTTATGTTCTAATTCCTTTACGGAAATCAGATCGCCTTTAATCAATCTCCTTATACCCTAGTTCCAATGCCTTTAAATTAATTGCTAAAATCTTACCCGGTAATGAATCTTCTAAAACCTTTGTAAGACTTTCCTTGGAAACCACTGGGCAAAGCTTTAATACACTTCCTAAAAACAAGGAATTAATCGTTTTAGGATTTCCTAGATCTATAGCTTTAGCGCTGAAGGGATACCCCACATCATGGACTCGATGACTGCTTTTTACAACATCTTGGTCATAAAGGATAAGGCATTCATTCGATACAATATTGCTATAGCGATCGTATCCACCTTGACTAAGGGCTAATACTAGGTCCGGCTGATCACACTTTGGAAAATAGATGTCTTCACCACTAATAATAACCTCAGATTGAGAGTATCCTCCCCGTGACTGAATCCCATATGTTTGAGTTTGCACGGCATTTTTTCCTTCTAACACAGCGGTCTTGGCTAAGGTTACACCACCTAGAATTAACCCTTGACCGCCTGTACCCGCTAAGACGATTTGCCATGTTTTCCCTGCCATCTACTCTCTCCCCCCTGCTGTTTGGCTGACACTATTAATCCGCCGATAGTTGGTATAGAAGTCTGGTCTTTCTTTTTTAACTAACGTTCCTATGGCAAAACGCTTAGCTTGTTCTTCCCTCGACATTTCCTGAAATTTAGAGGCAGCTACTGAATTCTCCTTTAGCCACTTTAACATATTCACGGCACTGGGTTGACTATTGAATCGCCCAAAATACGTCGGGCAAGGGCTAATAACTTCTACTAGACTGAAGCCTTTATGAGTAATGGCCTCTTTAATTAGGTTTTTGAGTGCCCCTACGTGATAGGCTGTAGTCCTAGCTACGAAATTAGCCCCTGCGGCTTCTGCAAGGAGACACACATCAAACCCGGGTTCAGGCGTTCCCAGTGGAGAAGTCGTGGTTTTGCTTTCCAATGGAGTGGTAGCCGAATACTGTCCT
The DNA here is from genome assembly GCA_003512645.1 of Desulfosporosinus sp. Classification (GTDB taxonomy): domain Bacteria; phylum Bacillota; class Desulfitobacteriia; order Desulfitobacteriales; family Desulfitobacteriaceae; genus Desulfosporosinus. Next base: position 7,181 of record DOPS01000059.1, on the reverse strand, counting down.
CCGGTCATGCCATAGTTATAATTGTTGGCAACGATGGCGGTAAGGTCAATATTCCGTCGAGCCGCATGAATAAAATGGTTTCCTCCGATGGTGACGGCATCTCCATCCCCCATTAAGGTAACCACTGTTAGGTCGGGGTTTCCTAACTTAATTCCTGTCGCAAAGGCTAGGGCCCGGCCGTGGGTTCCATGAAAGGCCTGTGTGGACATATAATCATCCGCTTTCCCCCAGCAACCGATCCCTGTTACGGTAACGACATCCTTAGGGGCAAGGTCTAGCTCAACGAGAGCTTCCGTGTAGGCACGCAAGATGATACCATCTCCACAGCCTGGACACCACATATGGGGTAGCCTGCTTTTGTCTAGATAATCCTGATAACGTCGTGCTGCCATTATTTTAGCACCTCCTTAATTCGTTCCAGGATCTGTGAGGGTAGAATTATTTCACCATCGATGCGAGAAAGTGGGTAAACAGGAGTCTTATACGAATTAAGGCGCTCTACTTCCAAGACCACTTGTCCTAAGTTAAGTTCCGGTACAATCACGGCTTTAGCTTTCTTTAGGACTTCGATGACTTGTTGATCGGCAAAAGGCCATTGAGTGATAAGTCTAAGGAGGTTTACGGAAAGTCCCTCTTTTTGAGCATTGATCACGGCTTGTTTTGCTGAACGGGAGACGACTCCATACGCAATAATGGTAACCTCTGCGTCTTCAGGGCCAAACCTTTCAACCTGAACTATATCCGCCTTATTGGTTTCTATCTTACGGTGTAAGCGCCGTACTAAATTATCCGCTGTTTTAGGGGCATTATGGGAATAACCCGATTCATCATGACAAGAACTACTAATGTGCACAATATATTCTGTTCCATAAGGAGGAATAGCGGGTATATCATCGTCACCTGTGGTATAGGGTTTATATCCTTCAACTGGGTCCGTTGGTAGTTTGCGATTGATAATTTCTAATTTCTCCAGTTCAGGAATTGTCAGGCTCTCTCTCATATGGCCTATAACTTCATCACCCAAAAGGATAACCGGGATCCGATACTTTTCTGCTAAATTAAAGGCCCGGACCGTTAAATCATAGCATTCTTGGACGGAAGCGGGGCTCAAGGCAATAATCGGATGATCTCCGTGGGTGCCCCAACGAGCCTGCATCACATCTCCTTGTGCAGGACGCGTGGCAAGGGCTGTGCTCGGTCCGTTTCTCTGAATATTAATCACAACAATGGGAACTTCAGAATAGATGGCCATCCCTAAATTCTCCTGCATTAGTGAGAATCCTGGGCCACTGGTCGCCGTAAAAGATTTTTTACCTGCAGCTGAAGCACCAATGATCGTGGCAATGCTCCCTATTTCGTCTTCCATCTGCAGGAAAACACCGTCAACTTGTGGTAGTAATTCAGCTGAAAGCTCTGCGATTTCAGAGGAAGGTGTAATTGGATAACCCCCGTAAAATCTGGCCCCAGCATCAATGGCCCCATATACGCAAGCTTCATTACCTTGCATGAACTGTACTCCAAGTGGTCTGATCACGTTAACACCTCCAAGGTTATCGCGAAATCAGGGCATCGCAGATCGCACAAGCGGCAATAGGTGCATTTTTCTGGAAAGCTTACTTCCGGCGAACCGTCCTTAATCAAGGAAAAAACCTGTTGCGGACAGAAAGCGTGACAGATGCCGCAACGTTTGCAATAAAAATAGTCGATATCGATCTTTACGTTCAAAGTCACGATGTTTCCTCCTTCTAGGTAGTCTTATTTACTTCTATAATTAAACCCAGCCACGAGCTTTCATCGCTTCAACAACTGTGCCAATCGCTTTTACCCAGCACGCCTGACGCATTGAAATATTACTTTTAGTGTGCAAGGCATAGATTTCGCCAAACACCTTATGAATAATTTTCTCAAGCTTTGAGTTTACTTCCTCTTCACTCCAACTATCATTATTCAAGTTCTGTACTCTTTCAAAATGAGCCACTTGAGTACCACCGGAATTTGCCCAAATATCCGGAGCAATAAAGATCCCTTTACGGATAAAGATTTCTTCCGCCTCCGGAGTAGTAGGACCATTAGCTCCTTCAATTAAAAACTTTGCTTTAATTTGGTCTGCATTTTCTTTAGTAAGCACATTTTGAACCGCACAAGGAGCTAGAATATCACATTCTATTTCCAGCATTTCTTCATTAGTAATTTCTTGCGCGTTAGGGTAACCCCGAAGACTGCCAGTACGCTCTACATAGGCATGGACATCAAAGATATCTAACCCAGTCGATTTGAATATGGCTATGGATACATCGCTGACCGATAAAACCTTTACACCGTCCTCTTCGTACAGCTTTGCTAAATGCCAACCGACTTTGCCAAATCCCTGGATCACAGCTGTTAAATCTGGCATCTCTAATCCCTTGGCATGCACTAATTCCCTAGTAGCAAACAATAGACCTCGGCTTGTTGCTTCGGCCCGTCCTTTAGACCCTCCCAGAGCCATTACTTTTCCACTGATACCCCCAGCCTCGTGATGCATATTCATGGTTTCCCATTCATCCAACATCCAGCTCTGAGTCTGAGCGGAGGTGCCGATGTCAGCCCCCGGAAAGTCCTTCCATGCCCCTATAGTCGGACCAATCTTGCGAATATATCCTCGGCAAACGCGCTCTAATTCCCCTTGGGAAAGAGTTAGTGAGTCAACGACAACGCCCCCTTTAGCACCTCCATTGGGAATCTCGTTTAAGGCGTTTTTCAAGGTCATCCAGAGTGACAAGGCCTTTACATCCTCGGGTGTTTCATCGAGATGAAAACGTGTTCCTCCTCGGGTCGGTCCCAGAGCAGCGTTATGCTGAAAACGGAAACCGGTGAAGATTCTAATGGTTCCGTCATCCATTTTAACCGGAAATTTTACAGTTAACTGTGACATGGGTTCCTTGAAAATTTCGTACACGTGGTCCTCTAAGTTCATATACTCGGCCACATTACTCAATACTTCTAAGGCTACTTCATAGGCATTCTTTTTCATGTTAGTTAAACCTCTCTCTTAAGAATAACTTAACTGGTTCTCTATGGTTACGTCTTATTCAATTGATTTACCTATTACTGAGGGCGGCCTTTCGGACGCCTGTTCAACCGGCTTTCCACTATCACTCAAAACTTTCCTCCTCATGATTTTTAATAAGATGAGATACAATTTATCGGGCTTCCGCCTGGCTCTCGCTTCACCCCCCTCAATACGCCATACTTGGCTAATGGCGGTCTTAGACAAAGAATCATACCCCTTTTGACAAGTCACCTATTTTTCTTTATGTTCATATCCGTTGAGCGTAGAAATTTCCAACGCTGCGCTAATAATCGAATCCCTGTATCTATCAATATAACTCGGCACAGCCCTTGATGTTGGGAAGGATATCGCTATGCAGGCTACTATTTTTCCTGCCCGATCTCTGATGGGGGCGGAAAGACAAGCACTTCCAGGATGGTACTCCCCTTCGCTATACGTATAACCTTTTTCTTTAGCCTCTCTAATCTTTCCCCTTAACACTAGGGGGTCTACAATTGTGTTTTCCGTATACGGTACTAATTGGACCTTCTCAAGGTATTCATCAATTTCTTCATCCGCTAAAGACGCTAAAAGCATCAGAGAATCGGCTCCAGTATGAAGTGGCGACCGTTGACCGGTTTCAACAAATGTTCGCACCTGTTCCAGTCCCTGAAACGATTCTATACAGACCCTTTCCCACCCATCTCTAACATCTATATAGACTGTCTCACTCAAGAGATCACGAAGTCTGTGCAGCACCGGTGTAGCTATATCACGTAGGATAAGACTTTCCTGGACAATACTAGCCAGGTGAAGAAACTTCAATCCCAAAGTGTACCGTTTCGTATCAGAACTCTTTTTAAGGTAACCTAACCCTGCCAACGTGCCAATAATCCGGCTAACCGTAGGACGGGGTAACCCTAGATCCTGACTCAATTCTGTAACACTAAACTCCTTCTTCCTATGAGAAAACTTTTCTAGTATAGCAAAGGCTTTTTCGATGGATTGAATTTCTTTCAAATTAAAAGCTCCTTTCGTTTCGCCACTGGAAACATATATAAAAAAATTAGATATTGTAAATTATAGATTTTGTTAAATAAATGGTCACATTGTGAACGTGCAATCCATAGAGTGGTCAATTCAATTTTACTTTATTCTGAATATTCTTGTCAAACACTTTTTTTATTGAAAGTCTTCCTTCTGGAAAATCTTTTAAACAGTAAAGGCGAAATGCTTACATGCATTTCGCCTTTCTGTTTAAAGGATTTTATCTAAATTTGTTTTCGCACCTTGATTATAGCAATAGATTCGTTATTACTATTTAGCCGATAGATTATTATTATTTTTATGAGATTGGATCGTTATTTCTTTCGGGCTACATTCTACACCATGATCTTCTCTAAGCATTTTCATAAAAGACAAGGTTAAGACAATTAGGACAAACACTAGGGGAACCGCCGCGACTACAGAGGATGTTTGTATTGCATTCATACCACCTAACGATAGAACCGCAACACCTATAGCCGCTAAAGCTAAAGCCCAGACAACTCTGTTCCAACGAGCCGGTTGTTCATCTTCTGCCAGTTCCTTGGTCGCCATAGTGGCACATACATAGGCCGAGGAATCAAGACAGGTGGCCAGGAAGACAAATTCTAAGAGCAGGAATAAAACTAAAACAACCTGAGGCATCGGCAATGTATTTATGACCGCTATAATGGCGGCTGGACCTCCGCTCTCTGACATGATCTTGCCGACTGACAGAATTTTGTCAAATTCCAGGTGCAAAGTATAACCACCTAAGACTCCAAAGACAGCCCAGCAACCTAAAGTTCCCCAAAACAACTCAGCCATGATAAGTTGCTTTAAAGTACGTCCCTTGGAAATCCTAGCGACGAATAAACCCATAAAAGGTGCCAGGGCAATCCACCACGCCCAATAAAATACTGTCCATGACTGAGGGAACCCACTCTTCACGATGGGATCGGTATAAAAGCTCATACGTAAAAAGTTATTTAACAACATTCCTACACTGTCAGTGAATACTGACAAGATAAAAAAGGTTGGTCCAGATATTAGAATTACTGCTAACAAAGCAAAAGCAAGATAAACATTAATATCACTTAAGATCTTAATTCCTTTATAAAGGCCTGTATAAACACTGAAACCAAAGATCAGTGTCCAGATCGCGAGTATTGCCATATTTAAGCCCATGGACTGTTCTATTCCAAACAAACTTGAAGCTGCTGCCGCCAATAAGGGAACCCCAAGGCCTAGGGAAGTACCAAAGCCACCAACGATACCAAACATTACTAAAATATCGATAACCTTCCCTATCCAGCCATCAACTTTATTTCCAAGGAGAGGACGACAGGCTGTACTAGCCCTCAGTTTAGTATCCTTACGGACGTAATAAGCATAGGCAATCGGCAAAGTGGGGATACAATACAGGGCCCAGGCACTAAACCCCCAGTGGAACATGCCATAGGTCAGTGCCCATTGGGCTGCTTCGGCAGCACCTTTTTCTATGCCAAACGGTGGTCCTTGTAGGTAGTAGATAGGCTCAGCCACGGACCAATAAATCAAACTGGAGCCAATCCCAGCACAAAATAACATCGCGATCCAGCTTAATGTGGAGAATTCTGGTTTATCGTCAGGTCCGCCTAGTTTGACGTTGCCATATCGACCGAAAGCTATCCAGATTAAGAAAGCAAACGCCATAAAAGTACCTATTTGGAAGAGCCAGTCCAGTTTATAAGTCGACCAAGCTAAAGCAGCATCGGCAACTTTTGAACCAGCCTCGCGATTTAAAACCAGGGCTAAAGAAAGACCGAAAATTACTATAAAAGCGGGCCAAAACACTTTGTGGTCGAGTTGTGGTTTTGCCATTAATTTCCCTCCCCAAACAAATTTTCAGGTTTAGCCAATTATTGATAGTAGTTGTACTTGTTAATTATACCTCACTTTCCTCTCATTGCTGAGATGTATTTCCGATGGTTACCCGTTAGCGAGGAGCGATTTTACATTTTGCTGACCCTCGTTAAAACCACCGGTATGATTAAGGGGGAAGCAGTACGTTAAGGCATGTACAACAGCTTGAACTAGACGATTTTGACTGCCTTTCCCCTTAAACATTGACCATTTGAGCAATTACACATCAATTCATAATTTTTAGATAATTATTGCTAGAAGACTTCTTTTCCCCATGATTATTTCCCCTAGTTAATGGGGAAACAATCATTAAAGCCGAAACGGCACAAGGGCATAAGATTTATCTTCTTGGAACGAACTTTATTCGTAAAGCTTATTGCGATGGGCATTTAGATAACCAGTACAATACGAATCATTTCCCAACAGAGTCTGTGAACCTTGAACAGCACCCATCATACTTTTATCAAGTGGGTTTAAAATATAACTATCCATTCCCATCGTCATCGTCTGAATCATAAAGAATTGATTAAGCATTTTTCGATTCGGAAGACCGAAGGAAACGTTACTTAAGCCACAAACCATGTGAACCTTTGGATATTTCTGCTTTATCAACTTTATGGTATCAAGGACTTCCTGCCCTGCTTTATCCCCCGTACTTACCGGTTTGACAAGGGGATCAAAGTAAATATCATCTTCAGAGACTCCTGCTTCTGTTAAATTTTGATAAAGGTTTTGGGCTACAGCCATCCTGTCCTCGGCCGTCTCGGGCATTCCGTTATCATCCATACAAAGAGCTACAACCTTCGTCTTATAGTTAAGAACTAAAGGAAGGATCTCAGCGTAACGTTCTTTTTCACCGGTAATAGAGTTTATCAGAGATTGGCCGTTACGAGCGAGCTTTAACCCGGCCTCAATTGCTTTAGGATTGGGGCTGTCTATGCATAAAGGCACTTGAACAACTTCCTGAACAGTATTGACTAACCATTCCATGGTCTCTACCTCATCAAAGATCATCGTGCCGCAATTAATATCAACATAATTCGCCCCGGCAGCAACTTGATCCGCAGCTATTTTTCTAATATAGTCGGCATCTCTTTTCTCAACTGCTTCGCCGATCAACTTTCTACTTGTATTGATTAACTCGCCGATTATTAACACTTTCATTCCTCCTCTAACTATTTTTACCCAACTAGTTGCAAACATAACTCCTTGGCTGCCATGG
>DOPS01000255.1:10435-10847 GCA_003512645.1 Desulfosporosinus sp. | reverse complement strand
GCATAATTACTTACTTCGCATAAGGTGGGGTCATAAGTCCGGTTCTTGCAAATCTATTCCTCCATTACGCTTTTGATAAATGGATGGAAAGGAACCAGCCTCAAAACCTATGGGCACGCTATGCAGATGATGCGGTAATACACTGTCGAACCCAAGAAGAAGCAGAGAAGTTACACCACCGATTAAAGCAGCGATTTAAAGAATGTGGTCTTGAACTGCATCCTGACAAAACACGGATCGTCTACTGTAAAGACGATGATCGCTCAGAAAATCATGCGGTAACAAGTTTCGATTTTCTGAGTTACACGTTTAGAGCAAGACGTTCCAAAAATCGGCATGGAAAGTACTTCATCAACTTCAGCCCAGCTGTGAGTAACAAAGCAGCCACGTACATGCGGCAAACCATTCGACA
>DOPS01000255.1:0-10276 GCA_003512645.1 Desulfosporosinus sp. | reverse complement strand
GATTCCCCCGGGCTACTCACCTTCTGATTGGCTTGATTGCTCCTAAAGCCTATGCAGTCGACTTGAAACAGAAAATCAAGGAATTCCTGAAAAACGAACTCTGCCTGAGGTTAAGTGACGAGAAAACCAAAATCACACATGCCGCAGATGATGACGTGCCCTTTCTCGGATATATCATCCGCAAGGGCTCTGTCAAACACAGTAAGTTTCAAAGCGACCCTTTTGATCCAACCCTCCGTATCTACATGAATACGGAGGGCATCCTGAAAAAGCTACGTGAAAACGGTATGTGTAAAGGCAACGGTTATCCCATTGGTATCACTCGCCTCCTTAGAGAATCTCCGGAAGAAATCATCAAGTATGGCAACCAGGTACTCCGTGGACTCCTGACTCAGCAACGCGGCTGTGCAAACTTCTACCTGGGCTCCCGCATCCAATACATCGTGCAGTTCTCAATCGCTAAAACTCTGGCGCGCAAATTTGACATCAGCTTAAAGAAAGTGTTCGCCCGGTACGGCAAAGCTCTCTTGGTCAATTACACAAATGCCAAAGGTAAAGCCTGCTCTGTCAGTCTGGCACTGTACAAATCTTTGGCGAGAAAAAACGACTTCTTCGCTAAAATCAAGTCGGCAGTTAATTCATTTGACTTACCAAAGTTTAACTTGATGGACCAGCTTTCCCGTGTATGCTACATCTGCGGCAATCCGCATTCAAATGTCAACATGTATCACCGGAAAACGAAGAAGAAGCTCGACAAGCCCTACGCACCGATTGTCACTGTCATGCTGAACATCAACCGGCGTCAGATACCCCTTTGCGGACACTGCTTTGCTAATGTCGAAGCTGGCAGGTTCCAGCTTAATCAGCTGAAACGACGATAACCCATTTGGAATATGGAGAGCCGTGTGCGGTCAAAGCCGCCTGCACGGTTCGGGAAGGGGCGGGTTACTTTGCTAATCCGCCTATTTCATTATTTTGAATTTAATCTCAGAAGGATACGGCAGGACGGAAAAAGTCCATCCTGCCGCATAGTTTCTAAGATCAAAAAATGATCTGCTTGTTCTTCATTACGAATTGCCGCTTCTATTCGACACTACTTCCCGAAGCGAAAAAGCCTTGCGGCTCTCAGGGCGGCAGCATAAACGGTTTGCCGGTTAAGCAAACACCATAGGAATTTCACCTCTCCCAGGATCTCTGCGAGCCGCCCCCATTGCTTGAGTCTCTGGCTGGACTGAAGTAGCATTATCACTGTCCATTTCATTGCGAAACAGTCCACCACAGACTGTTTTATGACCGGGTGTTTCCGCTCGTCACCTTCGATGCCATCGGTTCGACGGATGAAATTCATCCGCAGGCAGTCTTGGCGCGCCCGTCAACGTCGCTGCCGCTTTTCACACGGCTGGACAGCTCATGTATTTGTGCTGCCGGATATGAAATTTTCAAAGAACAATAGGGGAATAAAAAAAATCCCCTCACTTCTTTAGGAAAAAAAGTGAGGGGTTGGACGGAAAATTTTTTTATTTCTAAAAGTTTTTTTAGCTTGCCAAGAGCCCTGACCTTTCGGTCATGTAACGTCATGCGCGGAATACCAGTTTCCGCAGCCAATTGATGCTCGCTTTTTTCGAGGTAAAACAGCGCTATAATCAGCTGGCGTTCAGCTTCATCTAGCTGCAGCAGACATTGTTCAAGCCTTGTAACCATATCGCGCTGAACAATTTCATCCTCCATGGAATCCTCTGCAGTAGAAATTATGTACCCCACGGAGATGCCTTTCTCATTGCAGCCTTCAAGCGAGATATTGTTATACTCCGCCAGCTTGTCCAGGTACTTCTCCCTGTCCCGGCAGTGGTAATAGGCTTTGTAGACCTCCTTGGCCACTGTGACGCGCGTCCCTCTAACCAATAGGGTATATTTTTTATCATGGTTGTCCATGAAGCTTGTCCTCCATTTCATGATTTTTAAAATCTGGAAATGAAGAACAAGCGGAGGGGAGCGGCATAAAATGGAGCGGCCGGTTTTATATAAAAAAACGCCCATTTGGAAACATGCCAAATGAGCGTTAAGGATGCTGTGTATTTTATTTTTTCGCGCGTTTAGCTCTGCCCGGCAGTTCAGAATCGGGCTTACCGCAAATAGTTTATCGTATGCCATGATGCAAAGAGCATAGATATCCGCGTCATCACGCCAGGCCACTATTCGGTAGCGACTGATAATTTTTTATTACATACTGAGAAAGCATAAAAATAGCCTCCAAACTCGTAAGCTCGGAGGGCTTCGACAGGTATTTAGGCATAGAAAGAGACCCGCTTGGCAGCCAGGCTGTCATAATGCATTTGCATAGTAGACCCTATGACTTTGCGTCCTTACCTTTCGGTAAGTTTGCCTAATATTTCATTTTTTCATAAACACATCATTCTAGATTAATGTGTAATTGAAACGATTATTATGCTGTTATAAGATAATTCATTATCAGCCATTGCAGTATCGGCTTTGTGCATGTAATTTGCGACCCTTATAATTCAAGTCATCTAGATAGATCAACTCTGTCTTAACTTTATATTTTAGAATGCTGATATATTGTTCAGTCACCGGTCGGCGTAACCGAATCTGCTTCCACCATTAAAACAGCTGTAGGTTCTTTTACATAAGGCCGATGCAAAATGCCTTTAGGAATTGTAATACCCTCATGTGTTTGCAGTGTAAGGGTTTTATCTTCAAGTTCAATATGCAATTGACCTTTCACAACAAAGAAAAACTCATCCTCATTATCATGTTTGTGCCAGTGGAATTCACCTTCGTTAAAAACGCCTAGCCTCACTAAACTATCATTCACCTTGCTTAAGGTTTGATTGAACCACTTTTCTTTACATGCATCAATAAGCTCAGGCACTTTTATAAGATCAAGAAAATCGAATTTTGCACCCATATTGATCGCATATTTGTTTTGTTCACTCATAATATCCTCCTTAAATTTTTATTTTTATAGAAGTTTAACTTCCGCATGCCGGTTTATAATCTGCTTTTCATTTAATCACCACGGGGTTTACGGGACTTGCCGTCGCCCAGTGAATCATTAAAGGTGACGCCACATAAAGTCCGTTATACTTACCGTCTTTCTCACAATCTTCAGCCCATTGTTCCAACCAATGTGCCTCTATGAAAACAATGCCAAGATTTCTGCTGAGAGCCGCGTGCATTGCATTATAAATCCCAGTCTCCGGGCAGGGGATCATTTCGTTGCCTAATGTATCTGTTCCAAATACGGAAATTTCCATTTCATAGAACCATCTGATAAGGTTTTCATCATAATTTATACCCGGCTCGGCAAAGTCCTTATAGAAGCTTTCCGGACCTTCATTGAAGAATAGATTGAATATCCCCGTTCTGATCAAGACTATATCGTACTTTTTTATTTCTAGCTTCTGGTAGTCTGCTGTTTCAATCAAATCTTCCAGTGTGATCCTCGTATGCATTTTCAGGTAAGGTACTTTTTTATATCTTGCTATATCCAATAGAACTACGTGCCCGACAATTCCTCTCTCTGCAATGGGCCGGATACTGGCTTTTTTGATCCCTCCAATCGAATTGGCCGCTGCATTGTAGCCGTTCCAGGCTTTATCAGCAAGCCAGGTATGCGCCAGAGCGTCGCAATGAGTTGTTCCATGGCAGTTTACAGTGATAATATCATCTGCATATTCAACACCACCCTTCCCGGCTATGACGGCACCGCTAAGATAATGACTTTTATCACGGCACATCCTATGCAATTCCTTCTCTCTGCCCGGCCAGTTCGGCGCTTTACCAGGGGAATTCAGCGCCATCATCAAAGTGAATGTTCTTCCGGATTCCACTGCTTTGACACCTCTTAAAATCTCACTGTCACTAAGAAAATTCAAGCCTCCTACCTCATCGTTGTCTCCCCATCTCCCCCAATTGTCAGGAAGTCCTTCGAAAAAATCCGCCGTCGCTTTAGACATTCCACACCTCCTTTGGTTGTATGCCGACCATGTTTTTTCAAGATACAATTTGCATTTATCAAATCAACGCTTCCAACTCCCGAATCTATTAACCTCCGGTCGAAACTGATAAGATAGAGGACAAACTGCATTATTTCTCTAGGACTTATTGCTCATAATCCCTTGGAGATAGCTCAAAACACATATCAAGTTTTTCCGGAAAGAAGCTGCATTCATGAATTGATGTGTGAATAATGCACTTCCGATTGTGAAACCCCAAGGCTGGATCTGATTTACAAAATTCAATCTGTCAAAACTGTTGATGCTGCCTGCGATCACCAAAGGGATTTTTACTGAGCGGGAGAATTGTGTAATTAGTTCTGCAGAGTTACCAAAGAAGCGGTAGGCCAGCAGATCAATACCATCCACCCCCAGCCCCTCAAGCCTTTTCGCATCCTCTATAATTTCCTCAATGGAGTTTCCGAGGATAGAGGGACTTCCCCAGACGTCACCACAGAAAGGAAAGTATTTGGTGCTGGAATTTTTGAGGAACTGCGCTACGGATGGAAAATATTTGGTGCCCAACAGGTAATCGATTCCGCATTCTATTGCGAGTTTGGCACCGGCCAGACATTCTTCCTCAGTGTAGCTTACAATTTCCATGTGCGTGACTTTTCCTGCAGCCTTGATTGCTTTTGCAAGGTCCTTCATTTCCTCCACCGGGAGCCCGATATTTTTAAAGCCCCAGTGACAGACCGGCAGGTCGGTGCAGGATTCAAACACCTCCTTTGCATTTGCAACAGTAACATCATTATGTGTGAGCATAACAATAAGCTTCATGCCTTATCCCCCTTTCGTTGACTATCCTTACTTAACTATCCAACAACAATATATAAAAAAGTGAGCTATATGTCAATAATTTGTCGCTCATAACGCTCAAAATTTACAATTTCGGTCATGATAATGATTGAAAGTTTGTCACATCGAGGCAACTATAATCCTCAATTTAAACCAGTTCGCTCAATTATTACGCACATAATAATTGACAAATGAGCGAATGTGAGTTATTTTATAAATAAAAAGCGAAAAAGAGGTACATTATGCGGTCAGACAGATTACAAACACTTCTATCATATATTGATCAACACGAATATGCTTCATTTTCAGAGCTTTGCAAGGAGTTCAAGGTATCGAGCGCCACAATGCGCAGGGACCTGAAAACGCTGGCTCAAAAAGGCTTGATTAAACGCATGCATGGTGCGGTGAAGTCTAAGATTGATGATCAGAAGTATGAGCCTCCATTATCCGAACGTATCAATATGAATATTGATGAGAAACGCCGCATCGCAGAACGGGCGATGGCGGAAATCAAAGACGGCGACAGCATCATCCTGGATTCATCCACTACTGTTTGTGAACTTGCTAAACTGCTTGCCGACAGCAACCTGAATATCACAGTGATGACAAATGATATCGAAATTGCTTATATACTTGCCCCACACCCCATCATAGAATTGATTGCTGTAGGCGGATACATCCGCAAAGGTTACTATACATCGATGGGTTTCTTTGCAGAAAACCTGTGGAAAGAGCTGCATGCAGACAAATTGTTTTTAGGTGTGGATGCGGTTGACCTGAAATATGGAATGATGAATTACCGTATCGAGGAGATGAGCTGTAAAAGGCTGATGATCGAACGCGCAAAGGAGTGCGTGGTGTTGTGCGACCATACCAAGTTTACTTCGTCCGCCGTTCTTCAAATATGTCCGTTTGATAAAGTAGATAAGGTTATCACCGGAACGGAATTGGATTTATCAATCATGAACGATATGCAGAGAATCGGTGTAGAGATTGTACGGGTTTGATTGATCAGCTGTTTGTTTCGGGCTCTCTCAAAAGGGCACTGCAATATCGGTTATAAAAGGAATGCTGTGACAACAGCCAAAGGGGGGAATGTATACATGTATAAAGCTGCGATTATTGCAGATGACTTTTCCAGTGTAACAGACTGTGGCGTACAGTTTGCAAAAAGAGGTCTCTCTACAATAGCAATGGCGGAAATGCCTAAGGGTAAATTCCCTTGCTGCGAGGTCTTGTCAGTGGATACGGACAGTCGTCCACTTCATAAGGAAGCTGCCTACCAAAAGGCAATGGGCGCTTCACTGTACTTGAAGAGGATCGGATGTGAGCGTATTTACAAGTCGGTGGATTCTACTCTGCGCGGGAATTTAGGAGCTGATATTGACGGGGTGATGGATGGGTTCAGTTATCCGATAGCCCTGGTAGCTCCGGCTTTTCCCTACTATGGCAGGACAACCGTTGACGGAGTTCACTACCTGAACGGCATACCCCTGTCGAAGAGCCCTGTTTCACTGGATCCCACCTGCCCGGCTCTGAAATCAGATCTTGTCAGGGTTTTAGACGGACAATCGAAACGCAAGGTTGCCCACATTCCTCTCGTGCAGGTACGTGAACCTTCAGTTATATTCCAGACGAAGATTCGGCAATTGGCTGCCCAAGGGATTGGACTGGTAGTTTTAGATGTCGAATCGGAACAAGACCTTGAAACTATTGCGGCGCATTCTGCAAATCTACCTGATTGCCTGGTTGTAGGTTCTACCGGCCTCTCACAATACATAGCCAGCGCTTGGGGTATAGCCAGGTCCAAAGCATATGCTCCATTTCCAAAGGCTGAAGGCCCTGTAATCACAGTGGCCGCTAGTGTTTCGCCTGTCACAAAGCAGCAGGTGGAGCTATTGATATTGCAGCCGGGAACTCATGCACTCTGCATGCCCTGCTGGCAGCTTGTTGACGGAGGCTGGCAGCAATATGAGGAAGAGGCCAATGCGGCACTGAGAACAGGCAAGGACCTTGTGCTGTACCTGGATTCCACACCGGAGAGCAGAGCAATACTTGATAAAAAAGCGATGCAGCATGGTTGGGATAAAGTCCGCTTAGCGGCTGAGATTGCCGGCGCTATGGGTAACCTTGTCGGAGCTGTTGCTTCCGGCGGTATTCCGGGAGGTATTGTGGCGACAGGGGGAGATGCAGCCAAGGCAGTCTGCCGAGCATTGGGCAACGATGGGATGGAACTGCTGGGGGAAGTGGAGCCTGGCATACCGGCAGGCAGGTTCACCAGCGGCAGGCGCTTGCTTGTTGTTACAAAAGCCGGTGCGTTTGGTACACCTCAGGCGCTCTGTGTTTCCCGGAATTTTCTGAAAGGAGTAGATCATGAATACTTATAAACGACCGATCATTGCCATTACAATGGGGGATGCCGCAGGCATCGGCCCTGAAATAATCGTGAAAGCTCTTTCCTATAAGGAAATATATCGATATTGCAGACCGCTGGTTGTGGGAGACATCAACATGCTTCACCGGGCAGAAGGAATCGTGCATACCGGTCTTTCCATGAAAAAGGTGGAGACCCCAAAAGAGGGTTGCTATAAATTTGGAATGATAGATTGTCTCGATATGGGCCTTTTACCGGATGATCTGCCTTATGGGAAAGTAGATCCCAGGGCAGGCCATGCCGCTTTTCGTTATGTGGAAAAGGCAGTAAACCTCGCATTAGCCGGTGAGGCTGCTGCAATTTGCACAGCACCGCTCAACAAAGAAGCATTACATCAAGGAGGGCATAAATATCCCGGCCATACCGAAATATTAGCCGACCTGACCCACACTGAGCGTTTTGCCATGATGTTCTGCTCCGAACAACTGAATGTCATTCTGGTAACCATTCATGTTGGCCTGCTTGATGCCATAAAGCTTGTGACATCAGAAAGTGTGTATGATACTATCCTATTGGCTAACGAGGCAATGAGCCGAAAGATTACGGAAAGACGGCCTCGTGTTGCAGTATGTGGAATAAATCCCCATGCAGGCGAGCACGGTTTGTTCGGATACGGAGAGGAAGAGGAAAAAATCTTGCCGGCTGTTAAACTAGCGTCAGAAAAGGGCATAGATGTCGTTGGCCCGCTGCCAGCTGATACCGCTTTTTATCTTGCACGGCGAGGTGACTATGACATTGTTGTAGCAATGTATCACGACCAGGGACTGGGCCCAATCAAAGTAATGGGAATCGAAAAAAGTGTAAATATTACTGTGGGTCTCCCTTTTATCAGAACCAGTGTTGACCATGGCACAGCCTTCAATATCGCCGGAACCGGTAAAGCGGATGCACAGAATATGAAAGAAGCTATCAGGCAGGCATGGATTTTAAGCGGTACATCCTGGTAAGTTGTAAAGAAGAAGCTATTATATGTGCCGGAAACAGAAAACAGGAGAGTGTTACTCCTCATATTGAGACAGTAATAGTACCACATATTTTTGCCTTGGGCTGTCAAAGAGCTAAGAGTTCTCTCTGATCAGCAGAGATTATTATTCTTTTTCTGCCGATAAATTTCATAGAGTGAGAGATTCACCTTCATAGTTCACCATGGATCTATCCATAGTTCATGAAAAGGTCAGACCTTCCCCCTGGCGGGAAACTCTGACCTTTTGCAAGTTTATTTGGCATCATCCCGAGCTAGGAAGAACATATTGCTGCTCTTGCCGGCGTTCTCACGCCACTCTGCTCCTTACGCAGGCGACCGCGTTTTTCAAGGTCAGCTATGGCGCGTTTTACCGTACTGCGAGACAGCCTCAGTTCTCTGGCAATGGTACCGATCGCCGGATAGCATTTGCCGTCCTTGTTGGCACGGTCACACAAATACATGAACACGGCCACTACCCTGTGAGCCATCTCCATTATGTTGGCTATTTCATTTTTGTAAATAGGTATGCTTCCTCCCGATATACGCAATACTGGGGTGTATTAAAATATTTTTTATTTTTCATTCATTCCAAAGAATATCCAAAGGTCGACGTAGCAACTGATGCTTAAAAACAGGAATATTGTATTTCTTCCCAAGTATTCTTAGCTGTTCTTTGTAGGCACCCTTTAAGTTATCATGAAATGCAATACCAGCAATACCGCCTTTAATGGACTTTACGCAATTTTCCAGTTTTCCTTGCCCATCTTCACTTTCATATTGTCCTGTTACCAACCAGTGGTTGGGTATTATATGAGATATACCAAAAGCATTGTCTTCCCAAGTCTGTAGTACGGCACTTGCAAAAGCTGGCTCAAAATGCACACCGCCCACGCAAAGCAGGTTTTTCTGTGTTTTACCATTACTATTAAAAACGTTGGTAAGAGCCTGTGCAATAACTTTTGCTGCAGAGTAGTTTGACCAGCTTTGTGGGGTACTCCCAATCTCAATATCAACTAATGGTACTGGAAACTGAGGTATCATATCTGGAGTACCACCATTATTGATCATACCGGACCAGTGAGTTGCTTCCGTGGTAATCCTAAAATCCTCTAATCCGGCATCAATTCGATTTTTCTCCAAGAACCATAATAAATTGTGCATGTAAACAGGATCAACATTACCAAAATAACCGCTATCCACATCTCCTGTAGTATGAACCGATAGGATTCCATCCGGAGCATTTTGCCCCTCATGCCATGTCACAAGGCCCGCCATGTCAAAATCAGAAAAATACCGGTTCATAATTGGCAGATAGTGTCTATAATCATGGCAAACAACTTTATGAGTTTTAACGAAATAGAATTCATTTCCTATATCATCCGAATGTTTTAACACCGGATTATTATCAATATTAATATCTGTCTCATTTAAACTATACATTTCTGATAGTGCATTAAAAACATGCCCTGCAACCGGGTCGATATTTGAGTTCATACAAAAAAAGTAAACTACTTTTTTAGCTGAAGACATTAATTTTCCCTCCTGTTTGATTAACTTAACTATTGAAAAATTATCATTCTACTATCGATTACTAATTTTATCCACCGCCCAAACACTGACTAATATAATTTGTCTTTATAAGCTTTAGCCTTCTCGATTAAAAGGATACTTAAGGAAGCCCCCACTACAATGATAACCAACATATTTATAGGGTACAGCTTCCATTGCAGCATAAAAAACATTGCAACAGCAGCACCTGTAGAAACAAGCCCAATTGCTAAAGCCACCTTCGAGTTTGCCCAGGAGTTAATCCTACCTATTATACTAAGAAACAAAAGTTCGAATAAACCTGCTCCTATACCTATTGATAAAAATGAAATTACTCTGATCATTAACCATAGAGTTGAATCACTCATAAAATTAGTTGCAGTAGTAACTCCCCAAATCCCCAGGAAAATCATCAAGCCCGAAAGCAAAACCAGCAATGAAAAAGGAATGCTGACTATCCGTCCATTTAATTGCAATGATACTCTAATTGATCCAGAGCTGAAGCATGATATTTTT
>DOPS01000376.1:718-14991 GCA_003512645.1 Desulfosporosinus sp. | reverse complement strand
ATGGAAATTTTACGAGTTAAAGCAGAACGTGCAGAAGAAGAAGCCCGTAAAAAAGCGGCCGTTCAAATCGCGGTGGGAACCCTATCCTATTCAGAACTTGAGGCAGTGGAGCACATCTTTGCTGAATTAGGTGGCGGAGAAGGACTATTGGTTGCTAGTAAAATTGCGGATCGAGTTGGGATTACTCGTTCGGTCATTGTCAATGCGCTGCGCAAATTTGAATCTGCTGGTGTAATTGAATCAAAGTCCTTGGGCATGAAAGGAACTTACATCCGAGTGCTTAACGATTATCTGCTGGATGAACTGGAAAAGCAAACTAAACACACCAAGTAGACGGCTTAGCAGGAGGATGATTTCATGGATGAACATGATTACGTTTACCTAATGAGACCGCTTGTGGTACCAGGGCTCGTGTTTCTGATTGTTTATCCCCTTGTTATTGGGAGTGTGCATGTCTTCAGTAAGCTACCCATCATCGAACTAAGGGTACTAATAGGAATCTATATCATTGCAGGGCTTGGCATCTTAGCACTGTGGGTCATTGGGAAGAGTAAACGAGTGAAAATTACTGATGAGCAAATTATTTTTCACTCGCTACTCGGAGAACGGGTCCTCGATCCGCGAGATATTAGACGAGTTGCCTTTTATTTCGATCAAAAAGGGCAGGAAATAGCTCAAATTCGCACGAACAATGCCTTATTTTACGTAAGTGAATTCTATTTCCCCTTTCCCGAATTAATGAGCGACTTAGAGCATTTTATTCTGCACTACGATATACGGTCTAACCTTTCGAGAAATGCTGTGTGATAAAACTGAATACTGTAAATTATGCCTAATCATTGCAAAGCTCTTGAGAATATGCTAATCTATTTGCAGTGTGACTTAATGACACACGCAGTGGGATTAAGACGCTAGTTCCTTGTCGGGAGGCAAGGTGCGTTTTGAGATGAACCTGTGGTGGAAAAAAACAAAAAAAGAAAGTTGGTTTAACATGGCTGTCATTTCTATGAAACAATTACTGGAAGCAGGTGTCCACTTTGGACATCAAACACGTCGCTGGAATCCCAAAATGGCGCGCTATATTTTCACGGAGCGCAATGGAATCTACATTATCGATCTACAAAAGACGGTTAAAAAAGTAGATGAAGCCTTTAACTTTGTCCGCAACCTTGCTACTGAGGGCGGTACCATGCTGTTTGTGGGTACCAAAAAACAAGCGCAGGAATCGGTCAAAGATGAAGCCATCCGTTGTGGCATGTACTTTGTCAATGAACGCTGGCTTGGAGGTATGTTGACAAACTTCCAAACGATTCAAAAGCGAGTAGATCGTTTGCGTGTTTTAGAGCGTATGGAGGCTGAAGGCGTATTTGAAGTTCTTACTAAAAAAGAAGTTTCTGCACTTCGCCATGAAATGGAAAAATTAGAGCGCTTCTTGGGTGGCATAAAGAACATGAAAAAGCTTCCAGATGCTTTATTCATTGTTGACCCACGTAAAGAGAGAATTGCCGTTGCAGAAGCACGCCGTTTAAAGATTCCTATTGTGGCAATTGTTGATACGAACTGTGATCCAGATGAAATTGATGTAGTCATTCCAGCTAATGATGATGCAATCCGTGCCGTCAAGTTACTGACTGCGAAGATGGCAGATGCGATCATTGAAGGGCAACATGTTATTGAAGATGAGGCCGAAGAAGCTGGAGACGTTGTCGAAGTGTAAGCGAAGTACGATGCGCGAGGTTCGAAATTCGAACCTCGCACGTTGCGTATCGCATACTATAGATCTCTAAAATGCATACTTATAATGATTGAACTGTATTAGTCATACATCACATATTGATATCGCGCGTCAACCTCGAATTTTCATCGCGTATCAACATCGAAATTGGAGGGTTTACTTATGGCAGAGGTAACTGCAGCTCTAGTTAAAGAGCTTAGGGAACGTACTGGAGCAGGCATGATGGATTGTAAAAAGGCACTTATAGAGTGTAATTGTGAGCTTGAAAAGGCTTGTGATTATCTCCGTGAAAAAGGACTAGCAGCCGCCGCTAAAAAAGGTGGTCGTATTGCAGCTGAAGGAACGATTGAGTCCTATATCCATGGTGGTGGACGAATCGGTGTACTTATTGAAGTCAACTGTGAAACAGACTTTGTTGCTCGCGGGGATGAATTTAAAGCGTTAGTACGAGATATGGGATTGCATATCGCAGCTGCCAATCCGCAATATCTTAATAAAGAAGATGTTCCAGCCGATGTACTCCAACATGAAAGAGATATTCTTAAAGCGCAAGCTCTCAATGAAGGCAAGCCGGAAAAGATTATTGAAAAAATGGTGGAAGGCCGGATCGAAAAGTTTTATAAAGAAGTATGTTTAATGGAACAAGCTTTTGTCAAAGATCCTGATAAGAGTGTGCGGGATTTGGTTCTTGATAAAGTAGCTAAAATCGGGGAACGTATTGTTATTCGTCGCTTTACTCGTTATGAATTAGGTGCAGGTATTGAAAAGAGACAGGATGATTTTGCGGCAGACGTTATGAAAGAATTAAATCGCTAAAACCTAGACAATCTATCAAGAGAACACCCCGGTGTTCTCTTTTTCGCACTAAACAGAAAGTATAACTTCGTTGCATACTGCAAGAAGGGTAATACGTGCGAAGACAGTGTCTTCGTCTGGAGTATAAGTGCAACTAAGGCGACGACACAGGACGTGTCTAGTGTCGAATGCGCCATGGATGGCATAGCATTCGACCGGCCGCCTTCGCCAAGGGTCCCTTCTCGCCATCACGGCACCTTGCCATCCATGGCGGCGCTCTAATCTCGNNATCTCGAACGTCCTGTTCGAGTCGTGGCCAGCGCTGCAAGAAGGTTAATACGTGCGAAGACAGTGTCTGCAAGAAGACTAATACGTGCGAAGACAGTGTCTGCAAGAAGGGCTAATACGTGCGAAGACAGTGTCTTCGTGTGTGTGTGTGTGGGTGCAGCCAAGTTTTCTTTAAATTGAGAGGATTTCTCTCTCTAAACGTAGAATTAGATTGATGGAGGTTAATCCATGGAAAAATCACAGTATAGTCGGGTTGTCCTAAAGATCAGTGGGGAAGCGCTTGCAGGTACACAAGGTTTTGGACTCCAACATGATATGCTTGTTACCGTTGCAGAGCAGGTGGCAGAAATTCGCGGGATGGGTGTTGAAGTTTGCTTAGTTGTAGGGGGTGGGAATTTATGGCGGGGCATTGCGGGTAGCGCCCAAGGCATGGACCGTGCAACAGCCGATTACATGGGGATGTTGGCAACCGTAATGAATGCCCTGGCTTTGCAAGATGCCTTAGAAAAGGCTGGATCCGTTACTCGTGTCTTATCGGCTATTGAAATGCGCCAAGTTGCTGAACCCTATATTCGCCGTCGAGCCATTCGGCACATGGAAAAAGGGCGTGTTGTGATTTTTGCTGCCGGAACAGGTAATCCATACTTTTCGACGGATACAACGGCTGCCTTGAGGGCGGCTGAAATCGAAGCAGACGTTATATTGATGGCGAAAAGGGTGGATGGGGTTTACGATTCTGATCCGTTCCTCAATCCTGAAGCTAAAAAGTTTGAACGCTTAAGCTACTTGGATGTTCTAAGTCGAGGACTTGGGGTTATGGATTCCACTGCGACCTCACTGTGCATGGACAATAATATTCCTGTCATTGTTTTTGACCTAACCAAAAAAGGTAATATTCGCCGTGTTATCATGGGTGATGCGATTGGAACATATGTTGGGAGGGATAGTTAATGATTTCCGAAATCATAAAAGATGCGGATGAGCGGATGCATAAAGGGATTGATGCCTTACGTAAAGAGTACGCTACGATTCGCGCAGGACGAGCAAATCCGAGTGTTTTAGACAAAGTGATGGTTGAATACTATGGAGCTCCTACTCCGATTAACCAGCTGGCGAATATTTCTGCACCAGAGGCCAGAATGCTAGTGATTCAGGCCTGGGATAAGTCCGTGCTTCCGGCTATTGAAAAAGCAATTATGAAATCAGATCTTGGGCTTAACCCATCAAGTGATGGTATTGTGATTCGCCTGATGATTCCGCAACTCACGGCAGAGCGTCGTGCCGAGTTGGTGAAGTCTGTGAAAAAGAAGGCGGAGGAAGCTCGAGTAGCAGTGCGCAATGTGCGTCGAGATGTCAATGATCATCTTAAGAAGCTAGAGAAAGATCACGAAGCCTCCGAAGATGAGGTCAAGCGGGCCCAAGAAGATGTGCAGAAGATGACAGACAAAATGATTAAAGAAATTGAACGTGTGCTGGAAACTAAGGAAAGTGAAATTACTCAAGTATGATGATACAGACTTGGCTCGGTCGAAGTTGGAATGAGGTTCAACCTGAGATAGAAAATCTAGGGAAACCTTACGCTTTCCAAATTACACACCCTCATGGTAGAATGGAATCGTGGGGAAATTGCAGAGTTGTGCGCATCAGAGAAGTTGCTGACCGTGTGGACTTTATATTAGCACACGAAAATTTTTCGCAAAGACAATCATTGACCCCCTAACATACAAAGGGGGTCAATGTCGTGGTTCGAAGTTCGATATTCGTGATTCGAAGTATGGACCAGGAACAACAAATATCACCTATGGGAAAATGTTCGACCTAAGTAGTTCAGAGCATTTTTTAGTTCATGTTATGTAGTTCATAAACTTCGAACTACGAACCACGAACCACGAATATCGAATATCGAATATCGAATATCGAAAACGGGGGTGTAATGATGTGGCTCAAGGCTTGGAAACGAAATAAAGTAGACTCTGACGATCAGGTTGCGCTGGATCGCCTTCCTCGCCATATAGCCATTATCATGGATGGGAATGGACGATGGGCTAAGAAGCGCGGGCTTCCCCGATCAATGGGACATCGAGCAGGCGTAGAAGCCTTGCGTAAAGTCGTTAAAACCTGTTCAGAGCTGGGGATTGAAGTTCTCACAGTCTATGCGTTTTCGACGGAGAATTGGAGTAGGCCCAAAGATGAAGTGGGTATACTCATGACTTTACTGACCGAGTATTTAAGAAAAGAACTCAACGAGCTTCATCAAAACAAGGTGGTCATTCGAACCATCGGTAAAATTAAGGACCTTCCACTAGAAGCGCAGCGCGAATTAGAGCACTCAATGAAGAAAACTCGAGATAATACGGGACTCATTCTTAACTTAGCTTTAAATTATGGTGGTCGATCTGAAATTATTGATGCCGTCAAGAAGGTGAGCAGCGATGTTTTGAGTGGGAAGCAGCGTATTGAGGAAATCAATGAGGATGTCTTCAGTCAAAAACTATTTACCAAAGGATTACCAGATCCTGATTTGCTAATTCGTACCTCAGGTGAAATGAGGTTGAGCAACTTTTTACTTTGGCAATTGGCCTATACTGAAATTGTCATTATCAAAGAGCTGTGGCCTGACTTTGGAGAGAAGGCCTTGATTGAGTCCATTATAACGTATCAGAAGCGGGATCGCAGGTTCGGTGGAATACATACAGATTGAGGATACAACATGTTTATAAGAACAATGAGTGCTTTGATAGGAGCTCCAATTTTTTTAGCATTAATCTATTTTGGTGGATCCTATATCATCTTTTTGGTCACTTTGTTAACCTTGTTAGCTTTGAGGGAATTTTTACAAATTGGCGAACAGATGGGTATTCGTTCTTGGCGTAAATTTTCGACCATCTTTGCGGTTATTTGGTTAATTGGTTTATTTAACGACGGAGGAGACTGGATGTTGCCAGCTCTTCTCTTATGGCTTCTAATTGGATTTGGGAGGCTTGCCTTAACATATCCTAAAACGTCGCTGAACGAGGCAAACTATAATATACTGTCGGTTGTTTATACTGTAATCTTATTATCCCATCTTTATTTACTTCGTGAGCTTCCGAGAGGCATAGAGTGGACTTTTCTTACTATATTTTTAGTATGGGCTACTGATACAGGTGCATACCTGATTGGCAGACAATTCGGTCGCCATCGGTTAGCACCCCATGTAAGTCCGAAAAAAACTGTAGAGGGTTCGGTAGGGGGATTATTGTTTAGCATTGGCATAGCTCTTGGCTTTTGGCGATTTGTCGGTGGTGCACACTGGATGACGTATATCATATTAGGTCTTGTCATTGGAACCAGCGCACAAATTGGTGATCTGTTTGAGTCAGCCTTGAAACGTAGTGCGGGGGTTAAAGATTCCGGAAGTCTTATTCCTGGGCACGGTGGAATCTTGGATCGTTTCGACAGTCTCATCTTTGCCATACCCTTGGTATATTATGGAATAATCTTGCTATCATGAGGTGAATACGTTGAGCATCCAGAAACATCCTATATGGACGAGTATTAGCAGGCTTGCTTTGGTGACTAGTGCCCTTGTCCTTTTAAAAGCTTTTACTTACTTCTTTCAAGACTTCTTGCCTGTTTTCGCGAATGTTATTGGCAAAATGTTCAGTGCCTTTTTGCCGTTTTTGATTGCGCTTATTCTGGCCTTTTTACTCGAACCACTGCTTGTTCGACTGATGCGTGCTGTGCGTATTCGCCGACCCTATGCTGCGGTACTCACCCTCCTGTTGGCAATTGTGGGTTTGAGTTTATTTATTTTTCTGATTGTTGCTCGCCTTTATACCGAATTATCAGAGTTAGCCATCAAACTACCGAATTATGGATACCTTCTGGATCTAGTAACCAGACAAGTAGATACGGCTGAGCGGTTTGTACAGGTAAATCCTCAAATTCAAGATACTTTGTTTGCTTCCACGGAAAGCTTTGCGAGAACACTTCAAGAATGGGCTAAATCAGGAAGTGCTTTTTTACTCTCTTTTCTGACTGCTTTGCCTGGTGTATTTATTGTGATGGTGGTTTCCGTTGTCGCAACCCTGCTTATAAGTTCGAGCTATCCGAATGTAAAACAGTTTATTTCTAATTTATTTCCCCGCCGTTGGCACGTTAGCGCCCAGGCGATTAGCGAGGACTTAGGCGCAGCAGTGGTAGGGTATTTACGAGCGCAAGCTATTTTAGTTTCTTTGACGGCACTGGCAACCATTGCTGGACTACTGCTGATGGGCAATCGTTATGCAGTTACGTTAGGTGTCATTGCTGGACTTTTAGATATCGTGCCAATTGTTGGCACTGGCATGCTCTTCGTCCCTTGGGCCGTCGCGTTATTAATTATGGGATCTTTCGGAGAAGGGTTAAAGCTGCTGCTAATGTGGATTGTTATTGTTACTATACGACAGTTTCTGGAACCTAAGGTTTTGTCGAAGGGAATTGGAATTCACCCACTTCCTACGCTCATTTCTATGTACGTGGGACTTCAGTTGATCGGAGGCTTGGGTCTTATAGTGGGACCAGCGTTTGTTATCAGTTATGAAGCGTTACGTCGAGTTGGAATATTTGGGCCTCCTAGAGAGTAATACCAAAGAGATAGTGGATTTTAAGTTAGGATTTTTAGTTTGTGGCAAAAAATAGGCTTTTACAGAGCAGGAAGAGATGATATGCGTTGAAAACGCTGACCCTATTAGGATCAACTGGCTCAATTGGACGTCAAACATTGGACGTCGTTCGTCACGCTCCAGAGCAGCTTACGGTTCATGCCTTAGTGGCCTCAAGAAGCGTTGACCTGATGGAAGAACAGGCGCGGCTTTTTCGTCCTGCAGTGGTAGTGATGATGGATGAGGCAGCAGCCCATGAATTAAGGGGGCGACTGAGGGATTTGCCGATTAAGGTGGATCAAGGTATGAACGGAATTATTGACTCCGTCATTGCGCCTCAAGTCGATACTGTTGTTACGGCTCTCTCTGGAAGAATTGGCTTAGAACCCACTTTAGCGGCGATAGAAACCGGGAAAACCATTGCCTTAGCCAACAAAGAAACCTTGGTGGCGGGTGGAGATTTGGTAATGTCTTCTGCTAAGAAGAAGAAGTGTCCTATCTTGCCGGTGGATAGCGAACATTCTGCCATATTCCAGTGCCTAGAGGAAAGCATGGATACCGTTGCCAAAATCATTTTAACTGCCTCGGGTGGGCCTTTCTTCGGCTGGACCAAGGAAAAATTAGCAACGGTTACCTTAGAGAAGGCTCTCCGTCATCCCAATTGGGATATGGGTGCCAAAATCACCATTGACTCTGCGACGATGATGAATAAAGGTCTAGAAGTGATCGAAGCACATCATCTGTTTAATATGGAGTATGATGAGATAGAGGTTCTGATTCATCCTCAAAGTGTGATTCATTCCATGGTGGAATATCAAGATGGCTCGGTCCTTGCGCAATTAGGAAGACCAGATATGCGTTTGCCGATCCAGTATGCTTTGAGTTACCCAACGCGCTGGAGGAATCCGTTTGAACGCCTAGATCTCAGAGGAAAAACTTTATCCTTTCATGAACCTGACATGGAGGCTTTTCCTGCCTTGGCCTTGGCATATCAGGTGGGACGACGTGGTGGGACCCTGACCGCAGTCATGAACGCCGCTAATGAAGTAGCTGTTTCAGCCTTCCTCCAGAAGAGAATAACCTATTTGCAGATTTTAGAGATTGTTATGAAGGTTTGTTCTGAGCATCATGTCTTAGATAGCATGGATTTGGGAAGTATACTCGATGCAGACACTTGGGCACGTCGTCGGACTGAAGAACATATTTTGTAGTTCGTAATTCGTAGTTCGATTTCGACTTTCGAAAATACCAGATGAATAGGGTACTTGATATTAAATTAGTATAAAACATCTTCGAACCACGAACCACGTACTACGAACATCGAAAAGGGGGGGTAAAGTGTTAACAACACTCGCCATTGTTTTTGTTTTTGGAAGCATGGTTATGGTTCATGAATTCGGACACTATATTGTCGCAAGATGGTTCGGGGTTAAGGTGATAGAGTTTAGTTTTGGTTTCGGTCCAAAAATTGTGGGTTATCAGGGTAAGGAAACAATTTATGCACTGCGGATCATTCCATTAGGGGGTTTTGTCAAACTTCATGGTATGGATGCTGAAGTGGATGCCAACGGTCGAGCGATAATAGCCCCGAGCAAAGATGCTCACAGTTTTATGAATAAGCCAGTTTGGCAGCGTATGGCTGTGATTGCGGCTGGACCGATCATGAATTTTGTCTTAGCTGTGGTCTTATTCATAAGCGTATTTGCTTATCTTGGAATTCCGGTTGTCAGTAATACTATCGGTTCACTCGTGACGGGAAAACCCGCTGCCACGGCGGGAATCCTACCTGGAGATCGAATTATAGCAGTCAATCAGGAGTCAACGCCAGATTGGACGCGCTTAACGGAAGTCATACATGCTAAGCCTGACCAACTCTTAACCTTAACAATAGAACGTGCCAATGAAAAGCAAACCCTAACTGTGAAAACAGAAATAGATGCCCAAACAGGTCATGGGATGATTGGGATTGCGCCAGAAGAAAAAGTCACTTATGTTCAAGCCTCAATCTTAGAATCGACTCGTTATGGCTTCGAACGTTCGGTGGATTTTACTAAGCTCATTCTTGTGACTTTAACTAAAATGATAACCGGGAAGATCCCCGCCGATGTAGGGGGTCCAGTCATGATAGCTCAGGTTATCGGAGAAGGTGCGCATCAGGGTTTGGCTAATTTATTGGGGTTGACCGGAGTTTTAAGCATCCAATTGGGACTCATTAACTTGTTCCCCATCCCAGCGCTGGATGGGAGCCGACTTATTTTCCTTTTGATTGAAGGCTTAAGAGGGAAACCACTGAACCCGGAAAAAGAAAACATGATTCACTTGGTAGGCTTTGTGTTACTGATGGTTTTAATGCTGGCTGTTACTTACAAAGATGTCTTACGTTTGTTTGTCAAAGCTGGGTGATGTACAGGGGAAAACAGGAGGTAACAGCAGAAATGATACAGAGAAAGACAACAAAACCAGTCCAAGTCGGGTCCGTGACAGTCGGTGGCGGAGCCTCGATTGTCATACAATCGATGACCAATACGGATACTCGTGATGTCACCAAATCCTTGGCTCAGATTCAGGCCTTGGCTGCAGCAGGGTGTGAAATTGTGCGCCTTGCAGTGTTAGATGGAGATGCAGCCAAGGCTTTAGGAGAGATTACCACTAAGAGCCCTCTCCCTGTGATTGCAGATATCCACTTTGATTATCGGCTAGCTCTGCTAGCAGTTGAACAGGGAATCCACGGTTTGCGGCTTAATCCCGGAAATATTGGGGCTCGTTGGAAAGTTCAAGAGGTTGTTCGCGCCGTGAAGGAACAACATATCCCCATCCGAATAGGTGTAAACGCTGGGTCACTGGAAAAAGAACTTCTCGAAAAGTATGGAGGCCCCACTGCTTTAGGAATGGTCGAAAGTGCCTTAGGACATATTCGATTACTTGAAGATGAAGGCTATGATAAGATAAAGGTCTCTTTAAAAGCTTCTTCTGTCCCTCTGATGCTGGATGCTTATCGCAAGATACATGAGGTGGTTGATTACCCTCTGCATGTAGGGGTAACAGAAGCAGGAACGGTACGTTCAGGGGTGGTAAAGTCGGCGATAGGGATCGGGACGCTCCTTGCTGAAGGGATCGGTGATACGATAAGAGTGTCGCTGACCGGAGATCCCGTACGTGANNTAATCAGTTGCCCAACCTGTGGTCGTACTCAAGTTGATTTAGAGTTACTCGCTGAAAAAGTTGAGGAACGCCTAGCACAGCTTCCCCCCCTAAACAAGCCCTTAAAAGTTGCTGTGATGGGATGCGTGGTTAATGGACCGGGGGAGGCCAGTGAAGCTGATTATGGGATCGCAGGCGGAAAAGGAATAGGGCTTTTATTTCGCAAAGGAGAGATAGTGGCCCGCCTTCCTGAAGAGGAATTGCTAGCGGCTTTGCTCCACGAAATTGAAGAGCATGTTCGAGATCATCAGAAACTATANNAAGTCATAAATCATTAAGAACAGATTGGAAAGGAATGGACATCATGCTCGTCAGTCAACTATTAAATCCTACACTTCGTGAGGTTCCTGCTGAAGCTGAGGTTATTAGCCATCAATTGATGGTTCGAGCAGGCTTAATTCGTAAGTCGGCGTCTGGTTTTTACACCTTTTTGCCCTTGGGGTTAAGAGTTTTAAGGAAGATTGAATCCATTGTTCGTGAAGAAATGAATGCCAAAGGTGGGCAAGAAGTCCTTATGCCGATTATGCAACCAGCAGAATTATGGAAAGAGAGTGGACGCTGGGATGTCTACGGTGCAGAGCTTTTTCGTTTAAAAGATCGTCATAATCGTGAGTTTTGCCTGGGACCAACCCATGAAGAAATCATCACCGACCTAATTAGAGGGGAAGTCCGTTCTTACAAACAGCTTCCTCTGCTCCTCTATCAAATACAGAATAAATATCGGGATGAGCGGCGCCCTCGCTTTGGCTTGATGCGGGGCCGAGAATTCCTTATGAAAGACCTCTACTCATTTGACCGCGATGAAGCTGGCCTCCAAGAGAGTTATCAAAAAATGTACGAGGCTTATTGCCGAATCTTTTCTCGTTGTGGCTTAACCTATCGTCCAGTAGAAGCCGACGCAGGCGCAATCGGAGGAACAGGTGGCACCCATGAATTTATGGTATTGGCTGATTCAGGGGAAAATTCTGTGGTTTATTGTTCCAAGTGCGAGTATGCTGCAAATATGGAAAAATCGGAATGTAATCCCCAAGGGATCGAAGATGTCTCGCCAGAGGGAGGGCGCCAGCTGGTGGCTACTCCAGGTGTAAAGACGATTGACCAACTCGGTGATTATTTGACAGTACCTAAGACCAGCCTCGTAAAGTCATTGCTTTATCAAGGGGATGACAAATTATTCTTGGTCTTGATTCGTGGAGACCGCACGTTAAATGAAATAAAATTAAATAATGCCTTAGGCGGATTCGTTTCCCTGCAACTTGCTGCACCTGAAGAAGTGCAGAAGATTTTAGGATGTGGACCCGGTTCCGTGGGCCCAATAGAGGTTCCTGAAGGGCTCATGGTCGTTGCTGATGCAGAAATTCCTCTGATGAAAAAGGCTGTTTGTGGAGCAAACAAAATTGATTATCACTATGTGGATGCCGTTCCCAGTCGCGATTTTCGTTTAGATCGGGTCTTAGATTTAAGAATGGTAGAGCCCGGAGAGGCTTGTCTTAAATGTGGTGCGCCGCTTAAGGAAGCCAGAGGAATTGAAGTCGGGCAAGTTTTCAAGTTGGGAACAAAGTATAGTAAAGCGTTTGGGGCGACTTTTCTCGACGAAAACGGAGAAGAGAAGAATTGTGTCATGGGTTGCTACGGGGTTGGTGTCACCCGATCGATTGCTGCTGCAATCGAACAGAATCATGATGACTTTGGAATTATTTGGCCCATGCCGATTGCGCCATATCACTGTATAATTATTCCGGCTAGTAATAAAGATGCTCAAGTCGTGGAGACAGCTCAAAAAGTGTATCTGGAACTACAGCGCCTGGGCGTGGAAGTGGTGCTTGACGATCGAGATGAACGTGCTGGGGTTAAATTTAAGGATGCAGATTTGGTCGGGTATCCGATACGGGTGACACTAGGGAGCAAAACACTTGCCAATGGTCAAGTTGAACTTAGAGAACGCAAATCGAGTGAAACACAACTTGTCAATGTTGAGGAAGTTGCTCAACATGTAAAGACCATTATAGAGAAGGCTCTCTCATTCTAACGTTAACCTTTATGAAATCATTGAAAAAACTCTACTCATTCGAGCTTCGTATTTCGAACATCGAACATCGATTAAGGGGTGAGAAGCATGGTTAAGCCTCTTCGGTCTAAGGAAGTACCATTCCTTATTAAAATCCCTTCGGATCGAATGGGACTTTTGCATCACGATCTGACGAAAGTAGAGCTTACGCGGGTGGAGGTCTTTCCCAAACAAGGGAAATGGATCCTCCACCTTTCTACTTCATTTGAACTGGAGAACTCCAGTTTATTGGACTTGGAATCGTTGTTAATGGCACAAGTTCCAGAGATAAAGGTAAGGTTTTGGCTCTAGGAAAACTTAGCCATCCGTGAGAATTATGCCGTTAGAGCAAGAAGATATCGAAAATAGTAGGTAGTTCTTGCAGATATGGTATAATACTAATAGGGTAATAGTTTCTTAGCTGCCCAAAAGGTTCAGCGGCGGTAATGGCGTACGGTGCTTATTTAACCATTAACATTAATCTGTTTGGAGAATTGTCTATGAAAAAGAAATTTCTTAAAATCACAGGTATTATGGTCTTAATTATGGCTCTGGTTGGCTTTTGGGGATACAATAAATATTTTAAGCCTGACCTGGAAATCCAACAACAACTAGATAATCAATTTGGGCCAGGATTTTTTAACTCATTTACTGATCAAAAAGAAGACAATAAGTCAGGATTAGTCAATAATGATGTAAGCTCGAATAATGAAGTTAAACCAGATAATGATGTAAGCTCAAATAATGAGGTTATGGCGGATGATAAAGAAAAACCAGTTGATGACTCGAAAAAGAAGACGGATCTGCCAAATACATCAACTCCTGTGAATGAAGCTATCGCGAAGGTGACTACCCTAGATGAAATTACTCTTAAGTACACACCTCAGTTTGATTATTTACAGAATGTAGCCTTGAGCCGTTTAGATACTTTGTATTCAGCGGCAATTCAGGAGTATGTGCAGCGCAGTAAAGCTGGCACTTTGAACCGTTCTGAGCTGGCCCAAAAATACATCCAAGCTGGAAATTTGCTTGAGGCAAACGTGAACAGCCAATTTTACAGTACCTTAGATGCCTTGCAGGCTGAACTGATTGCTAATAATTATCCCACCGACAGTGTTCGCGTGATTAAGACTGAATATGAAAAAGCTAAGTCTGCTAAGCGATCACAGCTCTTAGCCAAAATGCGCAACTAGATTTCACAAGCAAAAAAACCTAGATGTATTCGAAAACTGTCTTTCCAAATCGCGATGATCTAGTTCATTAAAAGTTCCTTAAGCACAAGCTTGAGGGCTTTATTTATTTATTCAGCTTGTACCACTGGCTCATAAGACCGGAAAAAACCTTTTCTAAATCAGAACCTATTTAAGATATTTCTAGATCGTGAGGCCGAAGAAAGTCCTGGATTTGAATTCAATGGATAACTTAATAAGATGACGAAAAATGACTAAAAATTGAGTTCTTGTTGCAGAGTTCCTAGGGATATGCTATATTAGTATAAGGAAATTTGTAGTGTCTGTTGGAAAGGAGTGGGTTCTAACCCGCTCCTTCGTTTGTCCTACTATGTCAGGAAGTATAACTAGCG
>DOPS01000376.1:473-707 GCA_003512645.1 Desulfosporosinus sp. | reverse complement strand
CATGAATAAATCAATAGTACAAGAGATCGAGATACTCGTAGAGCCGCTCGTTCTAGAAAAAGGGCTTGAATTAGTTAGTGTAGAGTACATAAAGGAAGGTGCACATTGGTATCTGCGCCTTTATATAGATAAAGAGGGTGGCGTGGATATGGATGATTGCACCAACGTCAGCCACGCGGTGAGTGAAATGCTCGACATCAAAAATACTATTCCTCAGGCATACATGTTGGAAGT
>DOPS01000376.1:0-379 GCA_003512645.1 Desulfosporosinus sp. | reverse complement strand
GATTTCTAGATCGTTAGGCACAATAGAATAAGGAGGAAAAAGGAAAAATGAATATGGAGTTCATCGAGGCCCTTCACGAATTAGAAAAAGGACGGGGAATTTCTGCCGAGATTCTATTTGAGGCAATAGAGGCAGCACTGATTTCCGCATACAAGAAGAATTTCGGATCATTGCAAAATGTTCGAGTTCTTATTGATCGTTTAACCGGTGAATTTAAAGTTTATGCCCGCAAAACCGTTGTAGACGTCGTGGAGGATGCTCGGACTCAAGTTAGCTTAGAGGAAGCTCGCAAACTCGATCCAAATTACGAATTTGAAGATATTGTAGAGTATGAAGTGACCCCGCGTGAATTTGGGCGAATTGCTGCTCAAACAGCAAA
>DOPS01000335.1:0-23977 GCA_003512645.1 Desulfosporosinus sp. | reverse complement strand
GAGAAGCGTAGATTGCATTGATAGAGTTGATTAAATTGTAGTAAGAAAAAGTTAGCCAACAGGGCAATATCTTCTTTGCGCTCGCGAAGAGCTGGAATTTCGATAGGAAAAACATTAATCCGATAAAATAAGTCTTCACGGAATTTGCCCTGNNACCGGATAGACCTCCCGTTCCTGAATGGCCCGTAATAGTTTACCCTGGATGACAAGCGGCATCTCGGAAATTTCGTCAAGGAAAAGGCAACCTTTATGTGCTTTGATAATTAAGCCAGTTTTACCTTGTTGGTTGGCGCCTGAAAATGCACCTCGTTCGTAACCGAACAATTCGCTTTCGAGTAAAGATTCTGGAATGGCAGCACAGTTAATTTTAATCAGTGGTTCTTTTCGTCGCTCACTCAGGGAGTGGATGGCATTAGCAATAATTTCTTTGCCAACCCCAGATTCGCCGCTCAGTAGAACGGTAGCAGAGAATTGGGCCACCCGTTCGACCTCTTGCATCACCTCATGCATTTGAGGACTAGCATAGATTGGCAGTATTCCTTGAGCTTGGGTAACGCGTTGGCGCATTCGTTCTAATTCTTCTCGGTAGTTCTCGCTTTGTTTGCGCGTTTGTTCCAGTTCTGTCTGGAGACGGGATACTTCCGTAAGATCACGTGAAGCAATCACGATACGCTCTATTTCACCTGACTTATGAAAGATCGGATTTCCTATAGAGAGTCGGTGAGATTCACTGTCGTTTTGCATTAAAGAAACTTTTCCTTTTTTCTTTTGTACTTCCCGAATTACTTTATGGAGTAATTCATCCGCTTTTTTTAATTTTAAAAGTTGGTGTCCAATTAAGGTGTTAGGCGGGCGATTCCATTGTGAGGATATGTAGTGATCACTGGCACGTAAGAGTTTGCCACGCGCATCAACGACGATGATTTCATCGTAGATGGTTGATAGAATTGCTTCAAGGTCGTTATTTAATAGCTTTACTGAATCCAATTCCATGGCTATACCTTCAACTGAAGGGAGATCCTGCAAAACTAAAGCAAATCCGGTGACCACTTGATACATAACCAGCGGCACAAAATCCACTAAAATAGCGGCTTGACTTGAGGGAGTCGTGATAAATTGATTCAGCAAAGAAGTTTGGGTGTTGTACACGTATTGAAAATTGTTCAAGCCCAGTATGTCCTGCATACGCAGGGTGGATAGATCAGCCTCCGAAATACGTAACATGCGGTGTGCCTCTGCATTGCTATTCACTACTGCATAGTTGATATCGACTACCATCAGACCGCGCGGAATCGACGAAAAGAGGCTGCGTAACCAGGCAATTTCACTGTTCGCACCGGTGGACATCATTGTCAATAAAAAATCTTCTCTTAGGATGTACTTTAAGCTATCCTCATATCTGACCAGTGTCACCAATTCAGCGAGTACGTCAAGGACATGAACCGTTAAATCAGCATACGAGATTATCTTGAGTGGCGGTTCACTCACTAAGTGTTTGATTGTTCTCTCATACGGCTCTTGTCTCTCGATAAGGAAATTAAAACTTTTCAACGGAAATATGTTTCCATCTTTCTTAAGGAAAACATAAGGATGCTCTTCTTTATTTAGGCGTTTCGAGAT
This sequence comes from Desulfosporosinus sp., assembly GCA_003512645.1. Classification (GTDB taxonomy): domain Bacteria; phylum Bacillota; class Desulfitobacteriia; order Desulfitobacteriales; family Desulfitobacteriaceae; genus Desulfosporosinus. Next base: position 22,357 of record DOPS01000335.1, on the reverse strand, counting down.
TTCAGTTAGACTTGTCGTCTCATCCACAAATATGGGATCACGTAAAAATGTTCGCAAATCCATCGAAAAGAGCTCCTTTTATACTGAAATAACTAGATTATGCAGGGGTGAATAACTTTTTTATAAATATACCATAAAATTCAAATAAATAAAACAATTCATATACTAAAATTTATGGAATGCCCTTTTATTTATTTGAATATGAGGGCGGAGAAGGTTTATACCTCCCTGTGAACCAACATAATCATGAAAGTTTATCGAACATTTTGCATAAATATAAGCAAAATGTATACCCATAAATTATTAATGATTTATTGGCATACATTTTGCTTATTGTTTAAATAAGGCGGAAAAAGCTTTGTAAATATTAAAGAAAGGGGGAGCACAAAATTTTTTACCCTAAATAGTCAAAATATTTCATGAATTGCATAAATAATACATAATACACTAGGAGGATGATAAATGGAAAATGTAGGAAAATTGAGACGTACGTTAAGATTGTGGCAAGTTGTTCTGATCGGTGTAGCCTATATGACTCCAATGGTTGTATTCGATACCTTCGGGATCGTATCAGAAGTAACCAGCGGGCATGTTCCCACAAGTTATGCCTTAGCCTTAATTGCAATGCTGTTTACGGCTGCAAGCTATGGAAAAATGGTCAAAGCATTTCCACAAGCCGGGTCTGCTTATACCTATACCCAAAAGACAATCAGTAAACATTTAGGATTTCTGGTTGGTTGGTCTGTATTACTCGATTATCTCTTCTTACCCATGGTAAATTCCTTGTTAGCAGGTATATACCTCTCGGCATTATTTCCTGATGTCCCAACCTGGGTCTGGGTTCTTTTATTTACTTTAGTAATGACCGGAATTAACTTATTTACTGTAAATTTCATTGCAAACTTTAGCACAATATTGGTTGGGTGTCAGATCTTGATTATGTGTATATTTACGTATTTAGATATCCAGGGACTAATGGCAGGGGAAGGATATGGCCAGGTATTTACTCTTCAACCCTTTATATCACCTGATATGGATGTGAGCATATTACTGGCCGGAGCCACAATTCTATGTTTCTCATTCTTAGGCTTTGATGCGGTTACTACCCTTTCGGAAGAAACTCCTGAACCGACTAAGACAATTCCCCGGGCGATTTTCCTTGTGGCTTTAATTGGTGGAATTTTATTCATTACACAGTCCTACTTCATTCAAGCTTTCTTTCCAGATATATCAAGATTTCAAGACTTTGAGGCTGCATCACCTGAAATTGCCATGATGGTAGGGGGAAGAATATTCCAAATATTTTTCTTGGCCGCTACACTAACTGGCGTTCTTGCCTCAGGTGTAACCTCTCATGCGAGTGTAGCTCGTCTTCTATATGTAATGGGCAGAGATAACGTCTTCCCCAAAAAGTTTTTTGGCTATGTTAATATTCGTTGGGGAACCCCTTCCTTAAATGTACTTTTAGTAGGTGGTATTGCCTTACTGGCCATTTTTCTTGATTTGGCAATTGTTGTAGCGCTTATTAACTTTGGAGCCTTAACCGCCTTTACCTTTGTCAATCTATCGGTTATTGCTCATTATGCCGTCCGGAAAAAAATGCATAAAACCTTTACAGGGTTCTTTAGTTACCTGCTATTTCCCATCATCGGAGCGATCTTCGTAGGAATTCTATGGTGGAATCTGGAGACAAGTTCACTGACACTTGGTCTAGTTTGGTTAGCAATAGGAGTTCTCTATCTAGCCTACTTAACAAATCTATTCCGTAGCAAACCTCCGGAATTTGACTTTAATGAATCCAATATATCGAGTTGAGGATCCTCAGCCTCCTTATATTGGCATAACATTTGCAACTAGATGTATCAATCTTAACGAATCTAGGAGGAACTATCATGACAGTTAATACAACGCAAAACAAAGAAGACTTAAAAGAGAAGTACGCCAATGTCTATGAGTATTCTAACAAAGTCCTTGATTTAATTAGCAAACAAGACATTACAAAGGATGAAGCGGAATGGGTCACCCGGGAAACTGTCCAAGGTTTTAGAGATCATGTCAACCCTGGTTTTTTAGAATATCGCAAGAGTGTCACTAAGGATAAACAGTTTGCCGCCGTAGAATGGAAAGATTCGGGGTTAAACTGCTTTATGGATGTGAATGGAAAAGAGTATATCGATTGCTTGGGCGGTTTTGGAATTTATAATGTGGGACATCGTCATCCTAAGGTGATGGCAGCTGTAACGAATCAATTAAACCGTCAGGCCTTGCATAGTCAAGATTTATTAGATCCCTTACGGGCCATGTTAGCCAAGATCGTGGCAGATATCACACCAGGCGATTTAAAATACTGCTTCTTCACGAATAGCGGAACTGAAACGGTGGAGTGTTCCCTTAAACTTGCTAAAATGTACAGCGATCGAAGGACCTTTATTTCCACAACTCGCGCTTTTCACGGTAAAAGTTTAGGCTCTCTGTCTGCAACGGCTAAGGGCGTTTTCCGTAAACCCTTCCTACCTATGATACCCGGCTTTCGTCACGTTCCCTTTGGTGATATTGAGATGATGAGAAAGACGATGGAGTGTTGTGCCCTCGTAGGTGAAGATGTCGCTGCAGTAATTCTTGAACCGATTCAAGGGGAAGGCGGGGTTATTTTACCGCCGGAGGGTTATTTGAAACAAGTTCGTGAACTTTGTGATCAATTTGGAGCACTGCTTATCTTTGATGAAGTCCAGACCGGAATGGGTCGCACTGGGAAAATGTTCTGTTGTGAACATTATGATGTTGTGCCGGATATACTGTGTCTTGCCAAAGCATTTGGCGGCGGGATTATGCCGGCCGGAGCCGTCGTAGCGACAGAGGAAGTCTTCAAAACCCTGTTTCCGAATCCGTTCATGCATACAACGACGTTTGGCGGTAATCCACTAGCCTGTGCTGCCGCGATCGCAGCGTTTAATGTCCTAATTGAGGAAAATTTGCCAGCCAGATCTGCTGAACTTGGAGACTATATCCTCGGAAAGCTTCGTAATGCTGCCGCTGAGTTCCCAGAGCTGGTTATGGAAATTCGAGGGAAAGGTCTTTTGATCGGGATTGAATTTCAATCGGATGAAATTGGGTATGAGGTATCTAAGGCGATGTTTGATAGCGGGGTGCTTGTAGCTGGTACGCTGATTAACGCTAAAACCATTAGAATAGAACCCCCATTGACGATCACCTATAAAGAAGCGGATCGTGTCATTGTCGCATTTAAAAATGCACTTGTGCAGGTTCGTGGGTTAGCTGTATTCAACTGATCTCTAGGATAACCATATTAAACTCAGCCTGCTTTGCTGTCGCGGTGGAACTGTTCATAGTTTGCTGCTGCGATAGCAAGGCTTATAGTAAACCATGTGAAAAAACTCGTTAAAACGAGGTGCTAATCCCGTCAGTTATAGTGAACGGAGGAAAACCGATGGTTTTAAAATTAATAGAGGAGCTCTGTATTGGGTGCCGCTTATGCCAATTGGCTTGCTCTGTCGCAAAAGAAGAGGTCTTTAACCCTGAATTAGCAAGGCTCAAGATTATTTCCATTTACTCTAAAACGGGTTTGAATTACAAAACTTCCCTTTGTAATATGTGTCTGACCTGTGTCAGTATTTGTCCCACCGAAGCGATTACTCACCAGGCCGGGTACTTGATTTATGATCAGGATAAATGTACAAACTGTGGAATTTGTATTACAGCATGCCCTGAAAACGTTATAGCTTCCAGAGCAGAAGGTATAGCTCTTTGTGATCTCTGCGGAGGGTCGCCGGCTTGTGTCGAGTGGTGCCCCCATCAAGCCTTGATGAACCAGGAGGGGAACTAAGATGAGCTACACTGGAAAAATATTGAGGGTTAACTTAACAACGGGTCATAGTCAGGTTGAAGAGTTGAACAAACAATGGGCAGTCGATTATATAGGGGGTAAAGGCCTCGGCATAAAATACCTTTATGAAGAGCTTGCTCCAGGGGTGGATCCTCTGTCACCGGATAATAAGCTAATTTTAATGACAGGTGTTTTCACGGGAACCATCATACCTCTCTCTGGGAAACTAGCAATAATTACAAAATCCCCAGCAACAGGGACCATCCTTGATTGTTCCATCGGTGGCCATTTCGCGGCGGAATTAAAGTATGCAGGATATGATGCTGTAATTTTAGAAGGAAAGGCCACAAAGCCATCCTACCTCTATATTGAGGATAAGATCGTGGAAATTCGGGACGCGTCTGAACTCTGGGGACAGGGGGCGCAGGAAACTGAACTGATCTTAAGAGAAAAAATCAATGAAGAAATTAAGGCACTAGCCATCGGACCTGCGGGGGAAAATCTAGTGACAATGTCCTGTATCACCTCAGAGTTTTACCGACAGGCTGGCAGAGGTGGAGTGGGCGCGGTCATGGGAAGCAAAAATCTCAAGGCTATCGCAGTGCGGGGAAGTGGCAGTATCTCCGTGCCCAATATTAAGCAATTCGCTTCAAGTATGAAAGAGTTTATGCAGACAGACATCTTGACGGATACCAATCTCTGGGCCAATACAGACGGCACAGCTTTACTCGTGGATTTCAACCAAGATACAGGTATTTTGCCCACAAGGAATTTCCAGCAGGGAACCTTTGACGATTACCAAGCAATAAATTCCGATGCCCTGAAAGCAGTTCGTTCAGGTAAAAAGGGGTGCTTCAGTTGTGCATTGGGGTGTGGCAATTATTCGAGGGCTGGCGGGTCGACGGTGGAAGGCCCAGAGTATGAAACCTTGGCCATCGGTGGCTCCAACTGTGGGATCGGTGACCTGGAGGCCATCATTGAGTTCAATGACTTGTGTGACAATCTTGGCATGGACACAATATCTGTGGGGAATGTTATCGCCTTCGCCATGGAATTAACGGAAAAGGGAATTAAAGATTTTAGCTTGCGGTTTGGTGACGTAGACGCCTATTTAAAGGTCCCGGGGTTGATTGCCGCCCAGGAGGGTATTGGCGTAGATTTAGGCTTAGGAGTTAAGAAACTTTCCGAAAAATATGGCGGCAGTGACTTTGCTATGCAAGTCAAGGGCTTAGAATTTCCAGGCTATGAACCACGTGGGTCTTGGGGAATGGGACTAGCCTATGCCACGTCTGACCGGGGAGCTTGTCATATGAGGGCCTGGCCAGTAGCGCAAGAGGCTTATGGAGATTTAGATGCCTTTACGGTCGAAGGCAAAGCCCAGCTTGTCATAGAGCTGCAACATTATAATGCCGTGAAATTCTCCTTGATTTTATGTGACTTTTGGGCGCTATCTCTGGAAACTATGGGTACAATCGTTTCAAACTTATTAGAGCGGACTGTATCTGAACAGGACCTTTTATTGGTCGGGGAACGGGTCGTAAACTTGGCTAGGCAATTTAATGTCAGGGAAGGGTTCAGTAAAGATAATGATACTTTACCCGCAAGAATTTTTAAAGAAACCCTAAAGACAGGAGCTACCAAAGGTCAAGTTATACCCCTCGTGGAATTTGAAAGGATGCTTGCGGAATATTATAGTTTGCGGAGTTGGGATCGTGATGGGAGACCAACTGAAGCGAAATTGCAAGAACTCGGGATAAACTAAATCTTAGGGATGGAGTGACATGGCCAAGGAGGATAAGATTTGCAGATAACTATCAGACTATATGGACCACTGGGGAAATATTCTAGTCAGCTCGGTCTATATCAGAGGGAGATTAAGCCGGATCTTACCCTTGCTCGGTTAGTGGAGCAGCTTGGGGTTCCTTACTCATCGGTGGGCTTCATCGTTGTCAATAGTGTCAAGCGAGATCTAGATTACAGACTCGAGGAAAATGATGACGTTAAGTTCTTTCCTTTTATCGCTGGGGGTTAAATGTCTCCAAAAAATCAGGAGTTATAAAGAAGGCTTGGCGCTCTAGCCAAGTTTTCTTTAGTTTATATAAAGTTTAACGGGAAAGGTAGTAGGCGCATGCAGATTGCAGAAGGACTCAAATCATGCCAAAATTGGTTACTTCATCAAGGAAATGACTAACCTATGCATTGGTGAATAAGTTAAGTTCCAAGTAATTCGCGGAAGACTTACTATTCAAATTATTATGCCAATTACAGATTGGCACGAATCTTGCTTAATAATATATCCTAGCCGAAGAGTTGACTGTTTTAGGGAGAACTAAGAGGGACTATGAGCGAGAGTGGAGGAAGAATAAATGAGCAAGGCATACAATCCTTATGACAACATGCTGAAGGTACTGGAGCAAGCGGCGGTGCTATTGGATCTTAAAGAAAATGACTATGAGGTTTTCAAGTACCCGGAAAGAGAATTGAAAGTGGCTATACCCGTAGAGATGGACAATGGGTTGATGAGGGTCTTTGAAGGTTACCGGGTGCAACATTCAAGTTTGAGAGGCCCATGTAAGGGTGGACTAAGGTATCACCAAAAGGTTGATATCGATGAAGTAAAGGCTCTGGCGGCATGGATGTCTTTCAAGTGCAGTGTTGTAAATATCCCTTATGGCGGAAGTAAGGGTGCTGTCAAAGTTAATCCAAAGGAACTGAGCAAAACCGAACTTAAAAACCTCACACGAAGATATACGGCCATGATATTGCCGCTGATCGGTCCCGAACGAGATATTCCCGCACCTGACGTGAACACTGATGCAGAGGTTATGGGCTGGATCATGGACACTTACAGTATGTTTAAGGGTTATCCAGTTCCCGGAGTTGTAACCGGTAAACCGGTGGAAATTGGCGGTTCCCTTGGTAGAAAAGAAGCTACTGGACGTGGAGTTATGTTAATCACGAGGGAGACACTCCATCGTTTGGGAATACCCTTAATTGGCACTAAGGTAGCTATCCAGGGTATGGGGAACGTTGGTGGAGTAGCAGCCAAATTATTGCATAATGAAGGGTGTTTAATAGTGGCTGTAAGCGATGTCAGTGGAGGCGTTTACTGCAATACCGGGTTGAATGTGGATGAGATTCTAAGCTTTCTTACTAGTAACGGGGGGCAAGTTCTCCAGGATTACAATGTCCCCGGAGTGACTAAGATTACCAATGATCAGCTACTGACTATAGAATGTGATGTTCTTATCCCCGCTGCCTTAGAAAACCAGATAACGGAGCTCAATGCCCCAGATATTAAAGCAACGGTAATCGTCGAAGGTTCGAATGGTCCGACATCGGTAGAAGCTGATATAATTCTCGAAAAAAAGAACAAAACGGTTGTTCCAGATATTCTAGCCAACGCGGGTGGTGTTGTTGTATCTTACTTCGAATGGGTGCAAAACATACAGTCCTTGATGTGGGACGAAGAAGCGGTGAATCGTGCCCTGGAAAAAATTATGATTAGGTCGTTCAATGAAGTATGGGACAAGAAAAAGGACAATAATACGACTATGAGAATGGGTGCCTATATGGTAGCCGTTAATAGGTTGGTCCAAGCAAAAAAAATTAGGGGCATATTTCCGTGAGTTAACTGGAATTAAACTGGTAACACCTAAGTTGACCTAATACAATAATTTTGAGTTAGAACCTTGCAACTAGAAAAGCGCCATTTGTTTACTTGGAAATTCCAAGCATTTCAAATGGCGCTTTTTATAGCTCAACGGTGGGAACAATTGTAACCATCGTCAAAATGCTCATCAGTGGATATAGTCTTATAATTATACAAGACACTTAGTTCAAACTGCATTGGGGTTATTTGTGATGCCCGTGTTTATAACCACTTTAACCTTGTGAACGAAAATTAATGGATCTTTTGTATAAAATCTTCATTGCCCTCCTAGTGCTCTCAAAGATCTACAAAATTTGGCCAGATTAAATTCGATTATGCATCTTCTTAATGCAAACTAAATTGTATTTTCTAATTTAAAAAAACGGACCCCTTTAGGAAATTAAATTCGATCTGATAAAATCACAAATCTAATTCAAATTTGAATTCTAAAAAAGCATTTTTTCCGCGACCATCTTTGTATGGCATCAATACTCCAAAACTGCAACACTTCATCGTTATACATTGGGCAAGTTTTGGAATTTGCCTTATAGGAGCATACGTTTGTACAAAAGCTCTTGTCCAAGTGTTCTTTCGCTAGGGTGAGTCTTTCGGAGACCTTATCCTTCTCCCTCGTAATTTCTTCATGGTGTTCCAACCTTAACTTAAATGACAATTCATCAACGGTGATAACATTCGCTATCACATAGTTAATAGGCTCCCTCCTCATTTTAATTCGTCTTTCGGTGGTAGCTTTCCAATCTAGTTCCCAAATTTCAGACAAGTAATTTAGGATCACTCCATACTCTTGTTCCGCTCGTTCTGGGGATATCACTTCTTCTTCCACATCGGTCAAGACTAAGCGGGGGTCTCTATCAAGAGGATTACCGTACGCACCCCCACCCGACATTACGATAGAGAAACGATTCCCTTTATGCAGGCGAATATTAGCAAATTTGGAGGGTGAAATTAGTCCGAAAACCTGGGCGAAATTTCCCGATGTCTGACCTTGCTGAACTAAGAAGGCATTGTTTTGGGCAGGTTTTCCTCCATATAGACCGTAGGGCTTTAATTTATGGCGTTCGCCGAGTGCGTTTATTTCAATTTGGTCAGTTAACACTTGGAGAGTCCTAATAGTACCAAAACCACCCCGGAACTTACCGGCACCAGCCGAGTCGGGATTTAATTCAGCCTGTTCATAGAGGAAAGGATAATTGCTCTCGACGATTTCCACTGGTACATCTTTGCAGTTGCCAATAGGGTTGAATGTCGAGGTTAAACCGTCGCGGTTATAGCGAGCGCCCCACCCACCTTCGTAGAAGAAATAGAAAACGAAAGGCTGACCCCTTATAGGGTCATATCCCCCACCGGTAAAGTTGTTACAGGTGCCATAAGTGGCTGCCATCACTTTCTTAGGTAATACTCCTGCGAAAGCGCCGATGACTACTTCTACGATGCGTAGGTTAGTTTCAGTGTTAGCCCCAAAAGTAGCTGCAGGGAAGTAAGGATTTATTATAGTACCACGGGGAGCAATAATTTTCACGGGTCGAAAAAGACCCCGATTGATCGGAATCGAAGGGTCTGTAATTTGTAAAAGGGCATTAAAGGTTGAAGAAGCTGTAACACCGTAGACCGCATTTAATGGCCCAGTCGCTTGTTGGCTTGTCCCAGAAAAGTCTACTATCATGTCGTCGCCATCAACTTTAATAGTTACTTGGATTTTCCTAGCCTCTGTGGTTATACCGTCATCCTCAATATAATCAGCATATGAATAAGTTCCGTCGGGAATAGCTAGGATTTCTTTGCGCATCCATGCTTCTGAATAGTCTTTTAAACGTTTAATATTATCTTTAAAGGCTAACGGCCCATAATTCCGGCAGAGTTGCAAAATTCGTTGTTCCGACGTTAGTACAGAGGCTAATTGCGCGCGGAAATCACCGATTTGGATCCAAGGAAGACGGACATTAGCCAAAAGGGTATCAAAAATATCGGTGTTTTCAACTCCGCCTCTAAACCATTTCACAGGGGGAAGACGGATACCCTCCTGAAAAATTTCCGTAGCGTCACCCGGAAAACCGCCTGCTGCCTTACCACCGATATCTAAATGATGTGCTCGGTTAGTTGCCATAGCTACGATCTCTCCATCGTAAAAGATTGGCTTAATAATTGTAAAATCTGTAATATGCGTGCCCCCACGGTAAGGATCGTTTGTTAAAATTACATCTCCAGGTTGTAAATCATTAAGCCCGATTTCTAAGAGGATCCATTCAGGAGCCAAGGACATGGAAGCTAAATGGACTGGACAGTAATTCACAGCCGCTACCAATTCACCCTCGTCATCAAGAATACCACAGGAAAAATCCATGCCATCAGCAAAGATGGGTGAGTATGCCGTGTGTAGCATAGTTGTTCCCATTTCCCGGCAAATTGACTCCAAGGAGCTGCCAATAACCTCTTTCGCGACCGGTTGGATATAGGAAGCCTTCTCCATTTGGTAGAGACGCATGGTTATTGGATCTTGAACAGTGTTTGTTTCTTGGTCCGCTAACAATAAACGCCGATTAACTATAATTCTTAAATTCCCAAATTCATCAATAGTACATTTGTGTTGAGGAGGTATGACAACGGTTGTTCCACCGTCCTCAATGACTGCGGGGCCTGTTAAAATAACGTTTTGGCTGAGGCGTCTCCAGTCATACACCGGTGTAGAAACGAACTCAAAAGTACTACGGAAATAAATCGGTCGGTGTTCTTTGTAGGCCGATTCAACGCTCACTAACTTTGGGAAGCGGCTAAAAATAGGTTTAGGTTGGGGAACCGAAACACTTAAACGCACGTTGACCAATTCAAGGGGCTCATCCGACCTGTTAAAACCATAAAGTCTTTTGTGTTGTGTGTGAAACGTATCCACAGCTTCTTCAAGGGTGCGAGTAGTAAGCAGGTTCTGAAATTTTATCGGTACTGTTATTTCAAAAGCTTCTCCCACATATCGGAGGTCGAGTGAATAAGAAAAGCGGACTTCGGCACTAGAATAATGGTTTTGGATATCAACGATACCATTTTGGTACAACTGAGTAATAATACTGTTAATCCGGTCAAAATTCAGTTTAGCGAGCGGTACATAATAAGTTTGTAGATAATCCAGAATTACATCGGCACACAAGCAACCAAAGGCCGAAAAAACTCCGGCATTGATCGGAATATAGACTTCAGGAATACCCAGCTCTTCTGCTAGATCTGCGGCATACATAGCAGAAGCCCCGCCATAGCATACTAAGACAAAATCTTTGGGCTCCTTTCCNNTAGGCCATTTCTTCATCGCTAAAACCTTGTATAGAACCCAACTTGTCTAAGGCGTGGATGGCAGATTCCGAATTTAGGGGCATATCCCCGTTTAAAAAATTGGTGGGATTAATTCTCCCAAGGTATAACTGAGCGTCAGTTATTGTAGCGTCCAAGCCTCCCATTTTGTAGCAGGCTGGTCCTGGTAAGGCACCAGCACTTTGGGGTCCAACTTTAAGACTATTTCCTCTGTCATACCAAGCTATGGAACCACCTCCAGCACCGATGGAGCGAACATCGAGCATGGAACCCCGTATTGGGATATTCCATGCGATATCTTTTTCCATAGTAAAGAGCGGCTGGTAATCCTGAATCACACTGATATCGGTGGTTGTGCCGCCCATGTCTAGGGTAATCATATTAGGTAATTGCATATGAAGTCCGAAATGCAAAGCCCCTCTCACTCCACCGGCTGGACCGGAAGCGAATGCTTCTACTGGTTTTTGTAAGATGGATTTGGCGTCTACAACACCACCGTTAACTTTTAATATACGCAAGGGAGAAAAAATCCCCATCCCTACCAAACATTCCTGTAAATTATTAATATAGTTTAGCATTATAGGTTTAAGTATTGCATTAAGTACTGTGGTACTGGTCCGTTCATATTCGCGGATTTCTGGCAATACTTCGCAGGAGAGGGAAATAAAAGCCTCTGGGTGTTGATCCAAAATTAGTTCTTTAACCCGACGTTCATGACTTGGGTTAAGAAAGGAAAAGAGAAAGCATACCGCATAAGAGATCACACCTTGAGCCTTTAGAATCCTAATAGCATCAATAACTTCCTGCTCGTTTAGTGGCGTTAGAATATTGCCCTGCCAATCTACTCTTTCCATGACTCCTCGTCTTAATTTTCTGGGAATCAGGGAGGCTGGTCTTTCCCAGGCTGCGTCAAATAGATTTTTTCGCCATACTCTTCTGATTTCCAAAGTATCCCTAAAACCTTTAGTGCAGATCAAGCCAACCGTAGCTTGCTTATGTTCAACTAGGCTATTTAGTCCTAATGTGCTGCCATGAACGAAGTAAGATATTTCATTAGGGTCAATACCGGATTTCTTGAGAGCTTCCATTACACCCAATGCCGGATTCTGTGGGGTGGAGGGGGTCTTAACTGACACAAGTTTCCCAGTGTCTTCGTTTATGCCTACTAAATCGGTAAAGGTTCCACCGATATCTATGCCCACTTTGATTCCCAAGATATTCACTCCATTTCAGTCTTCGGTCTCTTCGCGCCAGTACCGTTCATTTATCTGGTTATATTTTTTGGTCTTCCTAGAAATGGTAGACTGACTTACCCCAAGCACTCTTGCGGCACGGTATGTACTACCGTAAATTTGCAGGGCCTTGGCAATCATTTCCTTTTCGACTGAATCAATTACTTCTTGTAATGTTCTCATTTCCCCGCTCTGCTCAGCAATAACCTTATTTTCATTGACCAACATGGTTAACCCGGATTCTGTAGTCGGTTTTCCCGCCTGATATATCTGCATTGGTAAGTGAAGTGGCAAAATGACGTGCTCGTCAGTGGTAAGTACCAGTCGTTCCACCAAATTTTCCAATTCCCGGACATTGCCTGGCCAATTATACCTACATAATAAAGTCAAGCTATCCCCGGAAAACATTTTACCAGTCCCGTATTTTTGAGAATATTTCCCCAAAAATGCAGTTAATAATGCCGGGATATCTTCTGGGCGGGATCGCAAAGGTGGAATTAGGATGGGTAAAACATTAAGCCTATAAAATAAATCTTCTCGGAAGGTTTTGTCAATGATCATCTTAGGTAAATCCCTATTGGTAGCAGTAATAATTCTAACATCTATTTTTTGAGGTTTGGTATCGCCCAATTTGACTAACTCGTGTTCTTGAATAACACGTAAAAGTTTTACCTGTAAATCTAGTGGGAGTTCGCCGATTTCATCCAAAAAAAGAGTCCCATGATCAGCCGATTCAAAATACCCTAGCTTTCCTTCTTTATTAGCACCAGTAAAAGCTCCCGGTTTATAACCGAAAAATTCCGATTCGAGTAATTCGCGTGGAATTGCTCCACAGTTTACTTTGATGAAGTGACCCCTTTTTCCACGTCCGCTTGTGGAATGAATCAGTTTTGCTATTAGTTCTTTACCTACACCTGATTCTCCCAAAATTAAAACAGCTGCATCAGAACTGGACACTTTTATGGCCAAATCAATTATTTCCAACATTAGTGGGCTTTTCGAAATAAGACCGTTTTTGTGCATTATTAGATTGCGTAACTCCACATGATCCGAAGAAAACTCTGCAACTTCGGCTCTGGTGTTTGCCAAGGTCTTGTGTGGTGCAACTAAATCTGTAATATCCTTAAGTGTAGTCACTATTCGGTAGAGTCTACCGTCTTGGTTGAAGATGGGAGTTGCTGTTGAAATATATTTTTTTCCTAGAGCGTTGGTTTGCTTGATCGTTGCCGGTTTCTTTGTTGACATGACCTCCTCTGTGGCAGAATGAATATTTATTCCTAAGTTAACAAGTTCACACACATTTTTATTAACCAATTCTTGGAATGTGCAACCTATAATCCGTTCAGTGGCCCGATTTACCCGTAAGATAATTCCTTCCCCATCACAAATAGCAATTCCGTCATAAGATGATTGAATGATTGTGTTGAATTCTTCATTGTTAATTATATTTATAGAAGCAATTTTATGAATCCATAGAATACCAGATATTAGACCTTCTGTGTTCACGACTGGAATCATCGGGCCTTGAGTTAAGGAAATATCACTTATTTTCTGTTCCTCTCGGGCAACCGAAATTCCAATTTTCATAAACTCAGAGACTAAAGGTGAGTTATTTCTATGCCGACTATTTAGCAAATTCTGTACTACTTGTTGATCTAACACAAAACTACCAATATATCGCTCCTCATTTACTACTGGAGCAGCAGGCACTCTCCAGTCAACTAATATATTTAGAGCTACTTGTATTGTTTGTTGCGGGGTCAAAAGGGGGAACTCAGTGTCCATTAAATCTTTGACTATCAAAATAAATGTTCCTCCCCACGCCTAATAAAACTTTACATTGTAGTTCGACGTATATGTTACTTATCCCTGTAGCAATTGGTTCAAATATTTGAATATTTAATTAAAATACATGGTTTTTTTTGATTAAGCGTTATTACCAAATCAAAACTGAATCAGTCATAAAAAGGTTAATGAGTCAGGAATGACGCCTTAAGAAAATTTTTAAGGTAATAGATTATAAAAAAACGGCATGTTTGGCTTGCAGATATATTCTGAAAATTTTAAATAGTATGCTATTCGTAGGGAGTATAAGTACTATTGATCAGGTAATTCTTCATATAAGCCTTTGAAGAAAATAGGTTGGTATACTATTTGCAATAGTTTGTTTTTATAGCAGGTGAACATATTTTCGCACATCCCAGGGGAATAAAGAAATGGAGGGTAAAAAATTGGGCAAGTACCGTGTTGCAGTTGATGTTGGAGGAACGAATACAGATGTCTTTATCTTTGACGAGCTTTCTGGTGTTATTCAAGTTGCAAAAGTACCGTCGGTACCAACTAATCCGGCATTGGCAATCATTAACGGCATAGAAAAGGCTGGAATTCCCTTGTCAGAGGTTGTTTTATTTTCACATGGTACTACAGTTGGTACGAATGCATTGATTACTCGGAATCTACCGCTTACGGGGATGGTTAATACTAAAGGCTTCCGCGATGTTATTGAAATTCGCCGTTCTATCAAAGAGGACCTGTGGGATGTTTACAAAGATGGCCCTCTCCCGCATGTGCGTCGCCGGGACAGATTGGAAGTTGAAGAAAGGATTGACGCAGAAGGTAAAGTTTTTAAGCCACTAAATGAAGAGGAAGCTAGAAATGTTGCTCGGCTGTTAAAAAAGAAAGAAGTAAAGGCTGTAGCAGTCTGTTTTATAAATTCTTATATCAATGGAGCTCACGAAGCGCGTATGAAAGAAATTCTTGAGGAAGAACTACCGGAAGCTTTTATTTGCACGTCAAGTGAAGTTCTTCCTGAGATTTTCGAACACGAAAGATTCAGTACCACTGTAGCAAACGCGGTTTTGGGACCCGTGGTAAGGAAGTATCTTAAAGAACTTGTGACGCGCCTATCAGATAAGGGGTATGAAGGAGAAGTCTTAGTCTTGCATTCTGGCGGGGGTGTAATGACTGCAGAAACTATCGTTGATTTTGCAGCACGGGTTGCCAGTTCTGGGATTGCTGCGGGGGCCATCGCAAGTTCTTATATAGCTAAACTATGCGGATACCAAAACGCCATCGGCCTAGACATGGGAGGAACCAGTACGGATATTTCCCTCATGTACGAGGGTCATGTGCGGGTAACTAAGGAATGGCAAATTGAATTTGGTTATCCGATTGTTTTCCCCAGTATCGAGGTTATGACCATTGGTGCAGGGGGCGGTAGTATTGCTTGGGTAGACGAAGGTGGATCTTTGCGCAATGGACCACAGAGTGCTGGAGCAGATCCGGGGCCAGCTTGCTATATGAAGGGTGGAACAGAGCCTACCAATACCGATGCAAACCTCGTAATGGGGCGTTTGAGTACTGAATTATTAGCAGGTGCAATGACCATAAGTAAAGATGCAGCAGAGAAAGCCGTCTCAAAAATAGCTAATCGTTTTAACTTTTCCATTATTAAAGCAGCTAGTGCCATTGCTCAGGTAGCTAATGCTAATATGTGTGATGCAGTAAGACTTGTTTCCGTCCGTCGTGGTTATGATCCTCGCGAATTCGTTTTGGTTGCTTTTGGTGGAGGAGGTTCGGTTCATGCAGCTTATTTGGCACAAGACTTGGAAATTCCGACTGTAATAGTGCCACGTTATCCTGGAGTAACTTCGGCGATGGGTTGCCTACTCGTTGATGTACGCCATGATATCATTAAAACTTATCACATGGATGTCACCAAAGCTAGTGCAGAAGAATTAGAAAAAGAATACATTATTCTGGAAAAAGAAGGAAGAAAACTATTAGAAAATAATAGTGTACCTCCAGAGGATATGGAGTTCTTGCGTTTCGTCGACATGCGTTATGTAGGGCAATGGCGTTCATTAACAGTTCCAGTGAATAGGCCGGTTGAGTCATTGAAAGATACTATGCATACTTTCCATACTGAGCACCAGAGAGAATATGCTTGGTCCAGTAAAGAACAAGGTGTGCAAATTTATGTTTTGCAAGTAACAGCTGTAGGTCGAGTACCAAAACCTGATTTGCCCAAATATCCCAAAGGTGGAAATGCAGAGCAGGCTTTGATAGGAACAAGACAGGTTTACTTTGGAGAAACCGGTTTTGTTGAAACAAAAGTTTATCAACGTGAAAACTTACCAGCAGGCGCAACCCTTAAGGGCCCGGCAATTATAGAACAACTTGATACCACGGTCCTTGTCCCGCCTGGCGTAAGAGCTGAAATAGATGAATACCTCAACATAATTATGCAAATCGGAAAGGGGGAGAAATAAATGTCCGATAGAAGCCATTTAGACCCGGTAACCTTTGAAGTTTTAAAGAACAACTTCATTAACTTGGTTGATCAAATGTCTGAACAGATTCTCAGGACTTGCTATTCCTTCGTTATCTACTGCCGTGATTTTAGTTCCGGATTGTGCGATGTTAATGGTGATACGGTAATGCAGGGTAGTCAGGATGTGGCCGTTCATGTTGGGACATTACATTTAACGGCTAAAGCAATCATAGATACGTTTGGCGACGATATACATGAGGGCGATGTATTTATCATGAACGATCCGTATGTGGGTGGAACCCATTTTAACGATGTTAGGATTGTCCGACCAGTCTTTTATGACGGAGAAATAGTTTCCTATATGCTCTGTAATGGACACTGGGCTGATGTGGGTGGTACCGTACCTGGTTCCTTTGATATTACTGCTACGGAACATTACGGTGAAGGCATGAGGATACCGCCAACTAGAATATGGGATAAAGGACGTTATATTTCAGATGTAGCTAACTTGTTAGTGGCGAATATGCGCGTTTATGAAGACAGATTGGGAGATCTCCGAGCTCAGTCTGAGGCTACTCGGGTGGGAGAACAACTTCTTCATGGTCTTATGGATAAATACGGGAAGAGTACGATCCTAAAAGCGTTCAAAGAGTGTCAAGATTATGTCGAAAGAGTTGCAAGCACCAAAATAAGCGCTCTGCCCGACGGATCCTGGGAAGCGGTAGACTATCTTGATATGGATCCGGCTAAAGAGGAAGGATTAATTCCTATCCGGGTTAAGATGACTATTAAAGGAGATAAAGTAGCATACGATTTTACTGGCAGTAATCCTATTATTAGCTGTTTTCTTAATTCAGCATATCCTGCTGCGTTTTCAGCGGTTATAGCTGGTACTAAAACATTTTTTCCGGAAATCCCTTTAAACTCAGGCTTCTATCGAGTGATATCAGCCTACCTACCTGAAGGGTCTGTCGTCAATGCTCCTTGGCCGACGGCGGTCACAGGATATTGTTCTGGTAGCTACGAAAAGATTATGAACGCAATTTTTAGCATATGGTCTCAAATCATATCGGATAGGGCAATAGCTTGTTCCTTTAATCTTGAATACCTTTTAATCGGGGGCTGGGATCAACGGGATGAAAAAAACAACTTTTTTATGTGGTATGACTGGATGGCAGGAGGGCATGGTGGCAGAAGTACAAAAGACGGGTCCAATGCAACTGCACCTCTCTTCGGATTAGGTTTAAGTGTGCAACCTTGTGAAGGACAAGAACGTCTTACTCCGGTATTGACGGATCATCATACCATCGTGAGGGATTCCGGCGGTCCAGGTAAATTTCGGGGTGGTTGCGGTGTAGAAAAAGGTGGTACCCTTTTAAATTTAAATCGTACGGTTATGTCCTACTGTTGTGACCGCTCTCGTTCAATTACTTGGGGGATTAATGGTGGCCTACCTTCTAACCCACATGGAGTTCGTCTGAATCCGGGTAAAGAAAATGAACGTTATCTGGGAACCATGTTTTCAAATGTTCATGTTAAAGCGGGTGACTCCTTTACTAGACCTTCAGCAGGTGGTGGCGGTTTAGGTGACCCTCTTGAGAGAGATCCTAAACTAGTTTTGGAGGACGTAATTGATGATTATGTTTCAGTGGCGAGGGCCATCAAGGATTATGGAGTAGTAATTAAAACTATTGATGAAGAGCTGGGTGAGTATGAAGTCGATTGGGAGGCCACCAGGAAGGAACGGGTTTTTATTCAAAAAAACCGTAAAACATGGATGACAGAAGATCCCTATGTGGTACGCGAAAGATACATCTCCAAGGAAATAGAACAACTTGATGTTATCCGTCGTTACGGTGTAATTTTAGACTGGCAAACCAATGAAGTCTTAACTGAAACGACTAGAGAATACAGAGCAATGTTAGGTAACAGAACAATTGCTTATTGGAAATAAAAAATTTATTAGCCAGAAACAAATTTTAACTGTTTAGTGCTTTAAATAATGAGCTGAATTCATCTCGGATGAGCGTTAAAAGAGAATCCTTATATTAACTGATGTTCAAAAAACCTGCTAAAATACTGAATACTCCCTAAAGACGGTCAAAAAGGTAGACACACAGAAAGTTAATCAACATATGCCTCTAGCGTCTGTGCCACTGGGGCTAGAGGTACTTTCCTGTGCCTCAGACAATTTGACTTTTGGTGTAAAACCCGCATAGTTGTAGAGATTTTACTCAGGTTCATATGCCTAAATGTTATTTGACCTCGCACCTGAGTTCATCAAATCTAAAAAAGGGGGTTAAGTTATGAGTTAAATAAATTGAATATTCAATTATCTGCTTATTTAAAAATATTAAGGAGGTCGTATTTATGGCGAGCGGGAGTCTAAAAACAGATGATAAGGAAGAAATGAAAGAAGATTATGCTTTACGCAGAGTGCCACAACATTGGCGCTTACCTTGGTATTCGATAATGAACGTTGCCTTAGGGGTAGCAACTGCAATGGTGTTTATGCAGATGGGCAGTCTTATGGCAATTGCTTACGGAAGTATAAATGCAATATTGGCAGAAATTTATGCAACGGTGGTCGGTGGGATTCTGGCCATGGCGATAGCTTATTCAGCAGCTAAGAGCGGTCTAAATGTTAATTTAATGTCACGTGGAGCCGGACTAGGATTTACTGGTTCTTCGATAACTTCTTTTATATATGCATTAAACTTTATTATGTACGCTGCTATTGAGGGCAGTATCATGGCTTATGCTATTAATGCTTATATCCCGACAATTCCGGTTTGGCTTCTGATGATTACTGTTGGTTTGGTAATTATTCCTCTCAACTGGTACGGTATGACACAACTCGATAAATTTCAAAAGTATTCTATTCCCATCTATGTGATCTTACTGATAGTAGGAATCATTGCCGCAGCTAGAATGGATTTGCCACATTCATCTGATTGGTTAACATTTTTACCAGCTGGTGGTGCAGTTGGAGGAGTTGGTCTTTTAGCTGCAATTGGAGTTATGAATGGGCTAGTCGGAATTATGGCTTTATTAGTTTCGGATTACGCTAGGTTTATTAAACCAGAAGAGCGGAAAATGGGCGTTTTTGCAGTAGGATTTATTCCCCAATTCGTAGCCTTCTTTCTTAGCGGTTTAATTGGGGTTTGGTTCGGTGTGCGATTTGGTGAAGAGAACCCGGGCAAGTATTTCGTATACGCCATGGGTTTTTGGGGTGCAATCTATACAATACTTACACAACTAAGAATTAATGTTACAAATCTTTACAGTGGCTCGATGTCCCTAGCTAATTTTTTTGCGCGTATTTTCCACTTTACCCCAGGTAGGGTATTTTGGGTTGTGGTTACATCGATAACAGCAATTGTAGCAATGTTGGCAGGTGCCTTAGAGCATCTAGGACCTATGCTG
Organism: Desulfosporosinus sp.; assembly: GCA_003512645.1. Taxonomy (GTDB): domain Bacteria; phylum Bacillota; class Desulfitobacteriia; order Desulfitobacteriales; family Desulfitobacteriaceae; genus Desulfosporosinus. Next base: position 2,612 of record DOPS01000335.1, on the reverse strand, counting down.
ACCTTCCAAGGTGTATTCCTGTTCGCCTGGGTAGCCTTGTTAACCGCTGATCTCGTAGTTGTCAAAGGTTTATTAAAACTAGGACCCATACGTCTCGAACACAGGCGTGGACACTTACATGAATGGAATCCTGTAGGTGTCGTTTCTCTGGTTGTATCAAGTGTAATAGGGTGCCTGATGGCTTTTAACATGTTTGGCGCTTTCTGGGCTTCGATTTCTGCTTTCGCCGCGGCAGTTATAGCTTTTGTGCTTCACATAATAATGGCAGTGGCTACGCAGGGTAAATATTACGAAGCACGTTCAGTAGAAGAAACATTTAGTTCCAATGTTATTGAAACGAATCAATTCGGCGAAAAATTGGTTAAGTGTGATAAATGTGGTCATCCTTTTATTGCAGAAGATATGCTGAATTGTACTTATTACAATCAGCATTATTGTTCCCAGTGCTGTGCTGAAGCTAGTTGTTCAACCGCTTGTCAATCTGGGGCAAACTTAAAAACTGCTTCTTTCAAAGCTTAAAAATTAATTTAAAGTTTATAGATTAATTTTAAGACTATCCTAAGATACCTAATTAGTCGTGTTATAAAGAGACGATTTACGGATGAGTTCTTGGGGTGGTCTTTCTTTTATGAAAATAATACTATTACCAGTTCATCACATTTGTTGAGAAGGAGGGCTAGAAAATGAAGCAAACACAATATGATGTGATCCTTGACAGGTTACCAGAAGCAGGCTCGAGACCGGGAGTGCTTTTTAGGCAAGCTGGCGACGGTTTCCTTCAGATCGAGTACGAATTAACGCCTCGGTTTAACTTAGTTGATTCCTTTAGAGTCTTAACTATTAACAATGCTGTTAAGAATAAGAATATGAAAGGGCTTTTTGAATCAGTCCCAGGTATTAGAACTAATTTGTATCATTTTGATCCAGAGATTCTTCCCGTAAATAAACTCATTTACGAGATTAAAGAAATCGAAGAATCTGTGGCAGAAGTTAAAGATATTGAGTTTGAGTCAAGACTCATAAAACTACCAATTGCGTTTGAGGACAGCGAAACCAAAAAATGTGTAGAGAAATATGTTTTGGCCATTAGACCCAAGGTGCGCCATAGTAGTACCCAAGTATAACCCTCCCAGAACATAGACTCCGGAAGGCACTGTGGGAATTGGCGGCCCTTGTCTCTCACCAGAGGCACTGGGTTTTAAAGATACGGTATTTGTACAATGTCCGGATAATTTTGCGCCAGTTATTTTTACAGTTACAACATTAAGCGATGGTAAAGATGAAAAATTCCCAATCTGGAGTATATAAGGTTAGGTTGCTCAATGAAGTATGGGACAAGAAAAAAGATAATTTTCCGTGAGTTAACTGAAATTAAACCCAAACATTTAAGTTGAGCAAGTAGAAGTTGAAACTTGGCAGGACAAAAGGCATCCTTTGAGTAACTTGGAAGTCCAAACATCTCAAAGGGTGCTTTTGTCGATTTTTAGGTTAGTCACTGAGACTATAGTGGGTTTCCTAAAAACTCACGATGAGCTTGCTCAATGGATCTTCCTAATTTATCCACAAGTTCTCTTATGTCTGCTTCAGTAATGATCAACGGAGGGGACAATTGTAATCCATCATCAATTAACGGTCGCAATGCCAAGCCGTTTTCCCAAGCAATAGCAGACACACGTTTTGCAAATCCTAGGGCAGGGTTAAACTTGGTTCTGTTTTCAGCATTTTGAACGAGCTGGACGGCATTCATCAGTCCTATTCCCCTAACTTCACCAATACAGGGTAACCTCAAGTCTCGGATGAGTGAACGCAATAGTTCGCCTTTTTCCTGGGCATTGCCTACTAGGTTTTCTTGCTCAATGATTTCGATATTTTTTAAGGCAACGGCACAGGCTACTGGATGACCGCTGTAGGTATAACCGTGCATAAAGATGCCGTGGTTTCTGATCGGTGTATAGACTTTTTCTGAGATCCCGACAGCTCCCATAGGAATGTATCCGCTGGTAATTCCTTTTGCCATCATCATAATATCGGGTTTTACTCCCCAATGCAGCATGCCAAACATCTTACCTGTCCGACCAAAGCCTGTAATAACCTCATCCGCAATAAATAAGACGTTATATTTATCGCAAATCTCCCGAACTCGTTGATAATAGCCGTCTGGCGGAACGATTGCACCTCCGGTTCCGATGACCGGTTCTGCGGTAAAGGCGGCAACATTGTCCTTACCAACTTCGAGAATTTTTTCCTCAAGAGCCCCTGCACATTCTAAATCACAGCGGCCTTGTTCTTTTCCCCAAGGACAGAAGTAACAATGAGGATGGTCAATGTGGTGGAACGCGGGAACCAAGGGTCTGAAACCATCCCAGAAACCTGGCAAACTGGTCGCACTCACTGCCCCATAGGAAACCCCATGATAAGCTTTGGTCCTAGCAATGATGTGATTCTTGTTAGGCTTATCTTGCAGGTACCAATACATTCGGGCCAGTTTATAGGCCGTATCATTAGACTCTGAACCTCCACTGGTAAAAAAGATCCTGGGATTATCCATGGGGATCATGGTAGCTACTTTTTTGGCCACCTCAATGGCTGATGGATGAGAATAGCCATTGAAG
>DOPS01000341.1:7111-9674 GCA_003512645.1 Desulfosporosinus sp. | reverse complement strand
AGTTTCGTAAAGTATACCTTGGCAGATCAGAAAGAGGACATACTTAAAGGGGTAACTGCTCTGAAAGCTGCTAAGGTACAAGTAGTGATCGGTAAGATTGCTATGGCTAAAGAGGCGGAAAAATTGGGCATGCAGGCAGTGGTCATTAGGTCTGGCCGAGAAGCAGTCCAACGCGCCCTTGCGGAGGCCAAGCGCGTCCTGGTGGTGAGTAAACTAGAAAAGCGTCGTGTTGAACAACTAAAAGCTATTTTAGATTTTACCTATGACGGTGTCATTGCCTTAGATGAGGATGGAAGGATTAGCGTATTTAATCCGGTTGTGGAGAAACTTACGGGCTGGACTGCGGAAAAAGCCATTGGACGTCTGGTTATTGATGTGCTGCCTAAATCCCACTTCCAGAAGGTCTTAAAAACCGGCAAGGCAGAAGTTGGAGAGATTATGGAGATAGGTCCGGCTAAAGTTGTGGCTAACCATATCCCTATCAAAGTGGATAAAAAGGTAGAGGGTGTCGTCACTACCTTTCAGTCCGTAGACCGTTTACAAAGACTAGAGCATAAAGTACGACGAACCCTGGCAGACAGGGGACATGTCGCAAAACATAGTTTTAGCCATATCTTAGGACATAGTCAAGCTATTAAAGATGCCATAAAATGGGCTCGTGAATACGCCCAAGTAGATTCTACAGTTCTTTTGCATGGGAGGACCGGATCTGGTAAAGAATTGTTTGCTCAAGCAATTCATAATGCAAGCCCTCGATGGTGTGAATCTTTCGTGGCTATAAACTGTGCAGCTTTACCGGAAAGTCTATTAGAAAGTGAATTTTTTGGTTATGTCGAGGGAGCTTTTACAGGGGCTCGAAAAGGTGGCAAGGCAGGGGTATTCGAGATCGCTCATGGTGGAACCCTATTTCTGGACGAGGTAGGGGAGATGGCACCCTCGCTGCAAGCACGTTTACTCCGTGTTCTGGAAGAAGGTGAAATCATGCGATTGGGTGATAATACTATTTTGCCTGTGAACGTTCGTCTAGTGGCGGCTACACACCGTAATCTCAAGGAAATGGTTGAAAAGGCAAGCTTTCGTGAAGATCTGTTTTATCGCCTAAACGTCTTATCCTTAGTGGTTCCACAACTTGCTGAACGTGGCAATGATATTTTGCTAATTGCCCGTCATTTCTTGGATGAATTTAGTCGCAAGATGAACCGAAGTGCGGGTTGGTTTTCTGTAGAGGCTGAGCAGATCCTCTTGGAGTATCCATGGCCAGGGAACATTCGTGAATTGCGTAATGCTATGGAGCGTTTGGTCATGTTGACTGGGGGGGTAGAGATTTCCGAGAATGATACAGCTCGGGCCCTTGGTCTGGACAGAAAACAGACTGCGTGTATTCCAGAAAGCGAAGTTCCTGAACGCGAGGAGAGATTGCGTGGCGATGTTGAGTTAGCAGAAATTCGTCTCATTAAGAAGGCTCTTAAAGAATGTGGGGGGAATAAAACCGAAACGGCACGTCGTTTGGGAATCAGTCGGACTACTCTTTGGAGGAAAATGCAAGATGAGGATATTGATGCGTTTCAATAATGTAACGGTGTGTTTCCATAATTGGTAATCGTGTTTCATCATTGAGACTGTTGCGAGGAATTTGCTCAAACAACTTTGAGTCACTTGTAAATCCTTGATTTGTGAATTTGCCACTATTGGCTTAATAAGCAGAAAATTTTACTTTTATTAAGAGCTTCGGCTCTTAATTTTTTTTGTGGCATGCATATTGCATTATCTTTTTAGCAGAGATGATAAAGGAAACTTGGCTAGCGCCCGAAGACACTGTCTTCGCACGTATTAGTCATTCAGTCAGCTTCAGCGAAGGCGGTCGCCTTAGTTGCGCTTATGCTTCCAGAAAGTATATAACATTCAGTTATACTTTCTGACTAGTACAAAAAAGAAAGGAGGCGAAGGTAGTGGTTAAAAATCTTCCAGTTGTCCCGACGGCTAAGGCCGGTAGCTTAGTTGAGACGCCAACGGGAATAACTTGGCGTATTCAATATCCGGTCATTTTAGAAACCTGCAATATGTGCTTAGACTGCACATTATTTTGCCCAGATGGGGCCTTAGTCCAGCAAGAGGGTAAAATCGTGCTTAAAGTAAGTTTGTGTAAAGGGTGCGGAATTTGTGCCAATGAATGTAAAGAGAATGCCATAGAAATGATCCCGGAGTATTCGGGGGTTAAGGGCGTTTTCCGTTAAGGGGGGAAATGAATGAGTACAACATTGTTAACAGGTAGTGAGGCAGCAGCTTATGGGGCGAAGCTAGCCCGGATTGAAGTTTTAGCGTATTACCCGATTACACCGGCTTTTCCGGCAATGGAGAGGGTTAGTAAATTCATCGATGATGGTGAGTTGAATACCCGTTTTGTACGAGTTGAGTCTGATCATAGTGCCTTAGCGGCGGCACTGGGAGCTAGTCTAGCGGGTAGTCGGACTTTTACAGTGACAAATTCTCAAGGATTGCTCTATATGACGGAAGTCGTTTATCATACGGCAGGTTTACGTCAACCGGTAGTAATGGCAGTAGC
>DOPS01000341.1:0-7102 GCA_003512645.1 Desulfosporosinus sp. | reverse complement strand
CTTGATAATATGCTCCAGGCCTTTAAAATAGCCGAAACAGTTCGTCTGCCGGTTATGGTTAATTATGAGGGGTATATCCAATCTCATACCTTAGAGGAAGTAGGAATTCCCAATCAAGAGACGATAGATCAATTCTTGCCTTTAAATCGAGTTCGGACCTTGGATGTCGAGAACCCACAAGCCGTAAATACTGTTGCGAGTCCTGAATTTTATATGGATTATAAGTTCCATCAAAACGAGGCTATGGAACAAGCGCTTACAGTCATCAATGATGTTGCTGCAGAGTATGGCAAAGAATTTGGTCGGGATTGGTCTGGGTTGATCGATACTTATCAGATGGAAGATGCGGAACATGCGTTTGTAGCTATGGGATCGATGGTTAGTGATGCTCGGATCGTAGTGGATGAACTGCGCAAGCAAGGTCAAAAAGTTGGGTTGGTAAAAGTAAGGGCATGGCGTCCTTTCCCTGCGGAAGCACTCCGTGAGGCCCTTAAGAATGTTCAACTGATTACCGTATGTGACAAAAATATTGTCTTCGGTCTCGGCGGGGCGTTAGGAACTGAGTTAAAGTCGGCTTTATACGGGCAGGACTGCCGCGTTAATAGTTATATTCTAGGGCTAGGGGGCCGGGATGTAACCACAGAAGAAATCAAGAAAGTACTTGAACTTTCGGAGAAAACTGAAAAACAGGCAACCGCTTCCGAGTGGTTCGGGTTATAAGGAGGGATCAACGTGGCTCAATCCATCGCAGATTTGTCGAAAGAGGATTTATTTGGTCAAGGAAATGCGGGTTGTGGGGGCTGTGGCGCAGCCATTGCAGGCAGACAGGCAATGAAGGCTTTAGGCTCTAGGACGATTATCACAATTCCAGCATCATGTATGGCAACCATGGGTGGTTCAAACCTAAAGACCACCTGGCAAATACCCTTTTACCATACCTTATTTGAAATAGCACCAGCAGTGTCTTCCGGAATCAGAGCAGCCTTAGAGGCGCAGGGAATTGAAGATGTAAATGTGGTTTCTTGGGCGGGAGATGCTGGAACTGCAGATATTGGCTTCCAAGCCCTCACAGGCGCAGCTGAACGTAATGAACACATGCTGCACGTCTGTTATGACAATGAGATGTACATGAATACGGGCGGACAAACGGGGAGTCAGACCCCCATGTACGCGATCACTAGTAACATGGCCAAAGGAAAACAAGTTAAGAAGAAAAATATGCTGGCAATTATGGAGGCCCATGGAGTAGATTATGTGGCAAGTGCTTCAATCGCTTACCCATTGGACCTTATTGAAAAATTTAGAAAAGCTGCAGCTAAACCTGGATTTTCCTATATTCATCTTCTGTCGCCCTGTCATCGCGGTTGGCAAATTCCGCCGGAGAAAACCATCGAGTATGCTCGTTTGGCCGTGGAAAGTGGTCTATTCGAACTTTACGAAGTGGATGAAGGAGTCCGTACTCGGAATTTAGAGCCTACCTTTATTCCAGTGGAGGATTATCTGAGCAGCCAAGGGCGGTTTAAGAACTTGACTCCAGAAGCCATTCAAGGCATTCAAGCTGGGGTTAATAAGCACTATGGAAGAGGGGAGTGAAAAGGAATGACTGAGATTCGCTTTCATGGTCGCTTTGGTCAGCCTGTGGGTAAATTGGTTCGAGCTCTTGGTAAACATGCCTTGAGCCAGGGGAAAAATGTTCAGGTATTCGACTCTTTTGCTGCGTTTCGACCGGGTGCGCCCATGTATTCAATTTTAAGGATTTCGGATCAACCTATTCAAGTTAGATCTGCCAACAATACGCGACCGGATATGGTTGTTGTCTTAGATAATAGTCTCTTCGGAGTTGCGAATGTTACCAAAGGGTTGAAACCTTCTGGGCAGGTTATGGCATTAGGGGTTGGCGAGGAAGTACTGGGTAATCAAGCGAGTGATTTCCGTTTTGCTCCTTTGGATGCTCAGTTCCAACAGGTCGCCAATCTGGAAGCTAACTTTATTGACTTATTTCAAAAACAAGATTTAGTTTAAAGAGAGCATAAAAGTAAAAATTCAACTATTGCATCTTCCCAAGGTCTGTAACTATAAAAGGATATTATGTAAGAAAGCCTTCTTTCCTAGTCCTTGAGACAAGGATTATACATTTTGAACCAATTTGAGAAGGCGGTGTAGACTATTGATGGATTTTTTCTATAATAATCTTGCTCGCAGTGCGGGAACGACGGAAATCCTTGCAGGACAGGAGATTGAGGTAGAAGTTAACTTAGTGCTGGCTCACGATGGAACTGGNNTTACGGTTGATCATGCTTTTCCAGCTCCGACCCCCCAAGACCGTGCTTTTCAAAAAGAATTTGCTGCGTTCTCAAAGGTTCAGGGCTGTGTACTCTTTAATCAAGGGGAAGGAGTTTTACATCAAGTTATAGCCGAAAGACTCTCTCTTTGGCCAGGGATGATTATTGCTGGGGCGGATGGTCATGTTGCGACGGCAGGAGCTTTTGGAGCACTTGCCTTTGCACTAACCCCTGAAGAGTTGATCCCTGTTCTAAAGACGGGAACGTTGAAACTGAAAGTACCCACTTTGCTCTCTATTCAATTAGATGGAGCATTGAATGAGGGAGTTTTACCACGAGATGTGGCTTTATATCTTAGTTGGAAACTGAGTGATCAGATTAAGGGAAAGGCAGTAGCCTTATCTGGTTCATTGGTTAATGGATTGAGCGATGCTGGGCGCATGACTATCTGTAACTTTCTGCCGGAAATAGGGGCGATCACAGCTTTTGTAGCACCTCTAGGAGAAGATGATCGACCTAACTTTACTCTCTATGCCCATGAAATAGAGGCGATGATCGCTGTTCCCCCGTCTCCCAATGAGGTTAGATTTGTCCGAGAACTGGAGGGTACGACGGTTACAATGGCTATCGCAGGAGGATGTTCGTCCGGAAGGTTAGAAGATATGGAAGTTATCGCTGAAGTATTAAAGGAACAATCAGTACACCCCGACGTTACCTTTGTTATTACTCCTGCCTCACGCGAAGTTGCTAAAGAGATGGATAACAAAGGATTAAGTGCCCTAATTAGAGACCGAGGCGCAATCATCATGTCACCGGGATGTGGGCCATGCCCAGGTAAACATTTTGGAGTATTGGCCGAGGGTGACGTTGCTATTACAACGACGATTAAGAATATACCTGGTCGAATCGGATCTTCTCAGGCTGATATCTACTTGGCCTCTCCTCGAACTGTAGCCCAAGCCGCAGTTAAAGGGGTAATCTGAGGGTATTTTTACGAAGAAGAGGTACCTATTTTAGTGCGAATTGGGGGTACTAGGGAGAAGGAGTAAAAGTATGATGGAAAAAAATCAACTAGTTAACGATATGAAAGAGTTACTAGGTCAGGAGAAAGTGCTTTCAAGTAAGCTTGAACGGTATACCTATACTTATGACAGTTCTTTCTTATCCCAGCTTAATGAATTTTATCCTGATGTTGTTGTCTGTCCCATGAACACTGAGGAAGTTCAAAAGGTAATGCGCTATGCATTTAAGCATAATATTCCTGTTACACCTAGGGGAGCGGGGTCCGGTCAGACAGGAGGGAGTGTAGCTGTAAAGGGAGGTATTGTACTAGACCTTTCGGGTTGGACTGACATTGTGGAAATCGATGAGAGCAACATGCAAGTCGTTGTAAGACCGGGGATAGTGCATGCTGACCTCAATGTTGCCCTTTCGCCTTATGGGTTATTTTTCCCGCCTGACCCAGGAAGCTCAAAAATGGCGACGATTGGGGGCATGGTTGGGAATAATGCCAGTGGGCTGCGAGCCGTAAAGTTTGGTAACACAGGTCAGTATGTCCTCGGTTTGGAAGTTGTCTTGCCAGATGGGGAGGTCATGAAGACTGGTGGATTACATTCAAGAGCCCTGAAAAGCGTATCTGGAATCAATCTTACGAGCCTCTACGTTGGGTCTGAAGGCACTTTAGGGGTTATTACACAGGTTCGACTGAAAGTTCTACCCAAACCTCCGGTCAGGGGAATCTTGCTTACGCTCTTTTCCAGCTTAGATGATGCGGCTGCAACAGTTTTGGAAGTGTTTAAGAATGGGATTATACCCTCTGGTATCGAGATATTGGACGACTCTGGGATTAAAGCAGCCAATAAATTTCAACCGGATTTAAAGCTTCCAGAGGCAGAGGCTGCCCTATTCTTCGAAATCAATGGGAGCAAGGCAGCAGTCGACTTTGAGGGACAGCAAGTCAAAGAGATTGCAGAAAAGCGGGCAAGTGTAGTGGAATGGGCCACGGATGCCGTGCGTATGGGGAAACTTTGGCAAGGGCGTGCTGTGATCGGTGCCGCTTCAGCTCGGGTTAAACCAGGAGCAACAAGGATTTTTTGCGGTGAGGATGTTTGTTTTCCAATGGCTAGGGTTCCTGAAGCTTTGCGTAGGATTAAGGAGATTGGGGCAAAGCATAACACCCTCGTGGTCATCTATGGTCATATTGGGGACGGGAACATGCATACGGCACCGATTATTGATCCCTTAAAACCGGAAGAAGTCGCAGCAGCTCACCGCGTAGCAGACGATATTCATCAACTGGCTTTAGAATTGGAAGGTTCAACCACTGGAGAACATGGCGTGGGCTTTACTCGCTCCCAATTTATGGAGGCGGAACATGGTAAGGCCTTGGAGATCATGAGAATTATCAAGGATGCCATCGACCCCAAAGGAATTATGAATCCTGGTAAGATATGGGCTGAGAGGTAAGCGTATGAAAACAACATATCGAGTTGATTTTGCCGAGGAACTTAAGAAATGCGTTCGCTGTGGTGAGTGTCGAGCGAATTGCCCTATCTTTTCCGAGTCAAAAAGAGAACCAGATTCACCACGTGGGAGACTATCCTTGGTAAAACTTCTTCAAGAAGGCAAGATCCCAGCCTCCGCAGAACTGTCAGAAAAACTTTATGGGTGCCTGCTTTGCAAAACTTGTGCTGTCAATTGTCCGTCTGGGGTCATTACAGATGAGATTATAGTGGGAGTGAGAGATTATCTTGATGACGTTTTAGATAGAAACATCATCAAGAAGTTGGTGCTGCGGGGATTCTTGACTCGTCCCGCACTGCTTCAAGCATCTTTTTCCCTCGTCAAGCTTTATCAAAAGACCGGGTTAAACAACGTTTTGACAAGATCGAAGCTAATTGAACATTTGCCAGAAGCAATGAGTGCGGGTGCCAAAATATTACCGGATGTCTCGAAACAACCAGCTCGTGGACGGATTCCAGAAGTCGTTAAGCCCTACGGAGAAAAGCGTTTTCGAGTAGCTTACTTTTTAGGTTGTGCCACAAACTTGATTTATCCGGATGTTGCGGTAAGCGGAGTGGATGTACTTGCTAGGCATGGTTGTGAAGTGGTTACCCCGGCAGTAAAGTGTTGTGGTATGCCGCATTTAGCCTATGGGGATACGGATACAGTGATACAGCTAGCCAAAAACAATCTAAAGATTTTGCTATCGGCACAAGTGGACGCAGTTGTGACTGATTGTTCGTCATGTTCGGCTACTTTAGCGGAAAGCTATGAGAAGCTTTTTGAGCCTGGGACAGACGAATATAACCAAGCAAAAGAATTAGGGAGTAAGGTCTATGACCTTAGTAAGTTTTTAGTGGAAAAGACGGGTATTCACCCAGGCCCTAATCCAGTTAATGTGGCGGTGACCTATCACGACCCGTGTCACTTAAAACGGGGACAAAATGTCTTTAAACAACCAAGAGAGCTCTTAAAGTCCATTCCGGGATTAGAATTCCGTGAAATGAAAGAAGCGGATCGCTGCTGTGGGTCTGCGGGTAGCTTCAGTATTATGCATCATGATCTATCCATGAAAGTACTAGGCCGGAAGGTGAGTAATATCGTAACTTCCAAGGCAGAGGTGGTGGCCACCAGTTGCCCGACCTGTACTATGCAGTTAACTTACGGGTTAAAGAGTCACGGTTTGGCGGGGCAAGTAGTACATCCAGTTCAGTTACTGGCTAAGACATATTTAAAAAGTAAGTAGAATAACCGCTGTTACTCGGTAGACCTTGTCGTCCGCGGAGGTCCAAAGCCTACGCGGAACGACATTTAAAGAAGCTTCATAAGCACTTGCAATGCCAGTTGTTTGCCATTAATTTACTAAATATTCATAAAGCAGTGAAAACAATGAAAACAAATAGGACTGCTAAGAGTGGAAGGCGAATTACTCAATTATTAAAATATTTAGAATTAATTATGTATGACCGTTACAAAGATGAAACAAATTTAGATCATGAAACATATTAATGTTACATGTCAGAAACATATATGTAATGTGAGCTTTTTGGAAAATTGAATATGATCAAAATATTTTATTTAATTTTAATTAATTAAGTGAGTGAACTATAAGCAGGAGTTAGACGTGGACCGTAAATGCAATTTGCTAATAGTGCTTGAATGAAGTTTACATTGGAAACTGGCATAGAAATTGCACTAATTAGGTTGATATCAATTTTTTTTGAGAGATAAAGAACTAGGCATTCTCTCAAAATCAAGTGGAGCTAGATTTTCTGATTTAACAACTTTTTGGGAGGTGAAGTATAGATCATAGAACTGGTAGACTCTAAAAACCTATCAAATTCTAAAAAAAGAGAGGGGAATTATTTTAATGAAGAAAAATCGCTTTTTTAGTGCAGTACTCGTAACGGTTCTCTCCGTTGCACTCCTTGGCTGTGGAACGACTGCAGCGGTTAAACCAGCTGATAAGCCTGCTGATTCAGCTAAGAAGCCGAGTGTTACGGTTAAGCTATCCTCTACATCCAGTAAAGGTGGAGCTATGTATGAAGGGGCTGTGAAGTTTAAAGAGCTCGTCGAGGAACGCTCCAAAGGAGATATTGTGGTTCAAGTATTTCCTGATGGCCAATTAGCGAAAGACCTTGCAGCTATTGATGCCCATAAAACTGGTGCGATCCATATGTCTTTACCCTCAACAGCTATGGCTCAAATAGATCCAAAATTCGGTGTTTTCGATATCCCTTTCTTATTTAAAGATGCTGCTGCAGTAAGTAAATTTGCCCATGGCGAAATGTGGGCGAAAGAGTTCCAGCCTTTATTTG
>DOPS01000258.1:0-9289 GCA_003512645.1 Desulfosporosinus sp. | reverse complement strand
GCTGACGAATTTGACATACTGCCGTCAGCGCTGTCAGCAAACAGTTTATCACCATATTCTTCAAAGAGCTGCACCAGCCTGTTGGCTGTGCGCTGGGAATAGCTCACCGATTCCAGCAACCATTTCCCCATTCTCCATGAGGGAGCAGGGCCTTGGCCACAATAACAGCATACGTAGACGGGCTTCGGATGGTGAAGGCTTTGGCATAACCCCATCAAAACATCTGCCAAACTTGGGATCTGGTGACACCACCAGCTAAAATTATATCCGAAACAGCCAAGGTCAGCTGGTCTTCATATCCTCCAACGAAGGCATAAATAATCCAAGAAAATAGAAAAAAGCTAGATTGTTCCCTCAATCACTCTGTCACTATAAAAAGAACATACACTTCTCAAACCATCTCATACCATGGATTTCACTCAACACCAATATAGCACAATTATCGTCTCCACGTACCTCGTCCAAGTGAAAATATTAATAGTTGTGCGCATTAATTATTGTGGTATATGGTCAGGTTTGGTAATTACATCTCCTTAAGCACCCGCCGCAATGTATAATCTGTGTCCAATTAAAATATACCTCTGTATTATATCTAATGTTTCACTCATTAGGGAACCTTATGCCATTGATCCTATTAAGCATCCACCATGAGTGTCATATTATCCCTATGAACCACTTCTTCACCATCAAAGTCCGGGATGATTTGGTGCAGTTTCACAGAATGCAGCCCCTTCACCTTCTGTACCTCATCTTGGCTCAGCTCGACGACCCCTCTGGCGATCTCCTCTCCCAGCAGGTTGAGAATCCGAACGATTTCTTTACGTTCCCAAGTTCCCTCTGCAGATACAATTCCTTTAGCCAGTAAACTTTTGCCTTCTTCAATAAGCGCCTTGGCGGCTCCGTCATCGACCTGAATACTCCCTTCAGATAACCCAGCGTATGCTATCCAGCGTTTCCGACCTGCAAGACGATGTTTTGAGGGCTGAAAATAGGTTCCCTCAGGACCCTGACCCTCGGGTAAATTGATGAGTTCCCGGAGTCGAGTGAAATTCAACAAAAGCATACCAATTCCAAAACGAGTGGCAATCTTGGCCGCTCTTAATTTTGTGACCATCCCCCCGGTGCCTAATAGACTTCCCACCCCACTAGCCATACTTTCCACCGCCGAAACCTCTGTCACTTCCTTAATTAATTGAGCAGACAGATCCTTTTTGGGATTGCCTGTGTACAAGCCATCCACATCCGTCAGAATCACCAATAAGTCCGCACCAATAAGCCCTGCCACCAAGGCCGATAGGGTATCATTGTCCCCAAAACAGAGTTCTTCTACCGCTACGGTGTCATTTTCATTAATGATCGGAACCACTTGTAAGCGCAATAATTTCTCCAGTGTGTTTTGAGCGTTACGATAGTGTGACGCTTGAGCTAAATCTATGCGAGATAAAAGAACTTGCGCCCCGATGATACCATGCCGTTGAAGATTATGGGCATACCTCTCAATGAGTACCCCTTGACCTACAGCCGAAACTGCTTGTTTACCTGCTAAATCTCGTGGGCGTGAATGTAGCCCTAATTGTCCCATGCCAGCAGCTACAGCTCCGGAAGTGACTATAATGCACTCCACGTTCTTTTGCTTGAGAGCAGCGATGACTGAGACGATTTCAGCGATCGCTTGATCATCTAAACCGCCTTGCTGGTGATTCAAACTGCTGCTCCCTATTTTCAAAACTACCCGACGAACTTCATTTAATGTCACTCTGAATACTCCCCTTCCAAGTCTTCTGCACGCCGAGCACAGGCTTTTACCGCTTTCAGTACGGTTTGCGCCAATCCGTCATCTGTAAAAACATTAATGGCCGCATAAGTTGTTCCATTAGGGGAGGTTACTTCCTCGCGTAGTCTGCCTGGTGACTTATCACTCTCAGCAATCATTTTTCCTGCCCCAATCAACGTTTCAAGCACTAAAACCTCAGCATCCTCTTCACAAAGCCCTAGTTCAACCCCGGATTTTATCAAACTCTCTGCAAAGAGATAAAAATAAGCAGGCCCACTTCCACTAATTGCTGTTAGGGCATTAATATTTTCTTCTGGGACCCACATAATCCGCCCCGTAGCCGAAAAGATCTTCTCGCCCACCCCAGCCTGTTCCTCCGTGACATTATCCCCTCGCACCAATCCAGTCATGGAATGAAGCACCGCAGTCGAAGTATTCGGCATGGCTCGGATTATTGCAACCCCTGGCAGGTATTTATAAAAAACCTTTAGAGGAACACCAGCCGCCACACTAATAACCATCTTACCCTGCAACGAATAATTCGCAAGATCTTTAACCACTGCTTGAACATCCTTCGGCTTCACCGCAATAATCATGACTTGCGACCTTTCCACAAGCTCCTTCAACGAAGCCGCAACAACACCATATCGATCTACCAGTCCCTGCAAACGCCCCTGATTGGAAAGATTCGTCACTCGAATCTCAATCTCCTTGTTCGTTTTTTTAAGACCACTGATCATAGCCTCCGCAATATTTCCCCCACCAATAAAACCAATTGACTGAGTCATCCTCTACACCCTTTCATATCCGTTTAAGCTGTATTGAGCTTGATTTACCCCTTAGATGCCCTTTGCCTACTTTTAGTAGCATGCCACTCTCAACAAAATCTAATAAGAACCCCAATTAATACAAACGTATTAATTGTCTAAAACTTTTCTAATCTAAAGAAGCGTCTTGCAAGCTAAATCATAGCCATCTCCAACAAAAATTCGTGGTTAACGTACCCATCCTATTTTACCCACCCTAATTACCCAAGCCGCAGGCGGTTTCTGAAACTCTGAAGCATGTGAGAGGAATTACTCATCACAGAGCTCAAAGGAATGATGCTAGAAACCCTAACGAGATTTGTCTACGACTTATGCAAGTCAGGAACCGTCCCAACATTGCACAACTTTCACCAACTTCACGCAAACCTGTATGGTCCCCCCGTTCCCCCTCGTCCTAGCCCAATCTGACCAGAAATTAAGGGGACATTGCTAAGTGAACACTTTAGTGGAGTTCACGATAAAGCGAGTACCGATGCTGAAGCATTATTACGCCTAGGTTCACATCTTGCGCTACCCAGAGGTTGGCGTAATAGCTTCAGCATCCAAACGAGCCAGTGAACGCAACGTGTGTGAGCGTGCAATGTCCCCTTACTTTCAAAGACCCCCAATGCCCTTACTTGCAAAGACCCCTAAATGCAACGATAAAAAAAGGCCCCTCCCATCCTTATATCAAGGACGAAAGAAGCCTTCCGCGGTACCACCTTTATTGCCAATGCCAACTCATGTTGCAAGATCAAACTCACAACATTCCGCATAACGGTGGAAACCGACCGATTCATCATCAGCGCATCACGACTGGGGTTCTGATACCGTGGGCGGAAAAACTCTCAGCAAATGTTTCTCTCTCTGAACACCACCGACTACCATACTAGGTCGATCTCATGCTTTATACATTATCTAATTGAGTATACTCTATCTGAATCCTTCACCCTTTTCAAGTGCTGATTTGAATTCTATACCATTAGACTATTCAGCTCTCTACTTAAGTGCCTCTACTACAGCATTGCCCATTTCGATAGTTCCCAGAACTTTATCTCCCGGCTTTGCTAAGTCAGCTGTTCTATACCCCTCTTGTAAAACACGTTCAATCGCTCCCTCGATCATCAAAGCCTCATCCTCTAAGCCAAAGGAGTAGCGCAGCATTAGAGCTCCCGAAAGAATCGTGGCTAAGGGGTTAGCAATGTTTTGACCAGCTATATCCGGTGCCGAACCATGGGCTGGCTCATAGAGCCCTTTAGATCCATTCATGCTCGCCGACGGGATCATTCCGATCGAACCCAGTAACATTGATGCTAAATCGGTCAGGATATCTCCGAACATATTTTCCGTGACGATCACATCAAATTGTGCGGGCCAGCGAACCAATTGCATCGCTGCGTTATCCACATACATATGACTTAATTCCACCTCTGGGAAATCTTTAGCAACCTCAACAGTTATCTCACGCCAAAAGCGGGAGGACTCTAAGACATTCGCTTTGTCTACAGAACAAAGCCTTCCACGCCGCTTAGCAGCCATTTGGAAGCCAAGTTCTACAATACGTCGGATTTCCTCCTCCGTATAAACCAAGGTGTCATAAGCGCTCCTAGGATTTGTACCTCTGCCTTTTTCACCGAAGTAGAGGCCGCCGGTCAATTCGCGCAAAACTACCAGGTCTACGTTCTCGACCACCTCAGTGCGAAGTGTAGAGGCATCCGTTAACATGGGGAGCATTTTGACAGGACGAATATTGGCAAAAAGACCCAGAGCCTTACGGATCGGCAGTAGCCCTCCCAATTCCGGTCGTTGCGGAGCAGGCAGTGTATCCCACTTAGGTCCTCCGACAGAACCCATTAAAATCGCGTCCGCTGCCTTGGCGGCAGCTAGAGTCTCATCAGGTAAAGCCTTGCCTACTGCATCAATTCCAGCTCCCCCGATTAATCCATATTCAAAGTTCAGCTGAGTTGACCGACCTTTTAAGACCGCCTCTAAAACCTTAACTGCTTCTGGGGTAATCTCTAAACCAATACCGTCTCCCGGCAACACTAAAACATTAGGCATTTTTTCTCCTCCCTTTTACGTAAGGAATAAGTCCACCCGCTTGAATCAATTCCTGCATGAAAGGAGGAAAAGAACGAGCTTGAAACTGCTGAGCAGTTGTCCGGTTCTCAATGATACCCGTGGCCAGATCGACTTCGATCTCATCTCCTGGAGTAATCCCTGCCACAGCTTCCGGGCATTCCATAATGGGCAGACCGATATTTAAGGCATTGCGGTAGAAAATCCGGGCAAAGGACTCTGCAATCACGACTTTAATGCCACAGGCCTTAATAGCAATAGGTGCATGTTCACGTGAGGAACCGCAACCAAAGTTTTTTCCACCAACCATGATATCTCCAGTTTGAACCTCTTGGGCAAATTGTGTCCCAGCGTCTTCCATGCAGTGTGCTGCCAGATGCTCAGGAGTCGATTTATTTAAATAACGGGCAGGCAAAATGACATCCGTATCAATGTCATGCCCAAACTTCCACGCTTTCCCCAATTTAAGATACCTCCTCCGGATGAGCAATTTGCCCTTTTATCGCCGATGCTGCCGCGACTGCTGGATTAGATAGGTAGATTTCACTCTCAACGTGTCCCATACGTCCCACAAAATTCCGATTTGTCGTAGAGACTGCCCGCTCTCCTTTTGCCAAAATACCCATGTGTCCACCCAGGCAAGGACCACAGGTCGGCGTACTAACCGCAGCTCCAGCTTCAATCAAGGTATCGATAATCCCTTCACGCATAGCATCACGCATGATGGTTTGGGTTCCGGGGAATACCAAGAGCCGAATTTCAGGGTGTACCTTCTTGCCACGCAGAATTTCTGCAGCAAGACGTAAATCTTCCAGTCGACCGTTCGTACAGGAGCCGATGACAACTTGGTCAATTTTAATTCCGCTTGCTTCCTGAACAGATTTGGCATTTTCCGGAGAGTGGGGGAAGGAAACTTGGAGCGGGATTTCCGCTACGTCAAACTCTTGGATATCCATGTAATGAGCGTCTTTATCACTATTGAGTAAAGGATATGAGCGACGAGCTCGTCCTTCGAGATAAGTAAAGGTTGTTTCATCGGGAGCAATAATCCCATTTTTTGCACCGGCCTCAATCGCCATATTGCAGATTGTAAAACGATGATCCATAGATAAAGCCGAGATGCCCTCGCCTGTAAACTCCATGGCGCGATAGCAAGCCCCATCTACACCTAGTTTTCCTATTAGATATAGAATGAGATCCTTGCCTCCGACCCACTTCTGAAAACCCGTTCCGCGGAAGATAAACTTCATGGATTCTGGAACCCGAAACCAAGCTTCACCGGTTGCTAATCCTGCAGCTAAGTCAGTACTGCCAACCCCAGTGGCGAAAGCCCCCACAGCACCGTAGGTGCAGGTATGCGAGTCCGCGCCAATGATCAGATCCCCAGGCAAGGTGAGTCCCTGTTCAGGAAGCAGACAATGTTCAATTCCCATTTGTCCCACTTCAAAATAGTGCTCAATCTGGTGATTCCGTGCAAAATCACGCATTACTTTGCATTGCTCAGCCGATAAAATGTCCTTATTGGGCGCAAAGTGATCTGGAACAAGAGCCACCTTTTTAGTATCAAACACCTTATCCGTACCAAACTTTTGAAACTCTTGAATGGCCACTGGACCCGTCACATCATTGGCTAAGACAAGATCGAGTTTCGCGGTGATCAGTTGACCCGGAATTACTTCTTCTAGCCCAGCATGTTGGGCCAGAATTTTTTCCGTAATTGTCATTGACATGGCTCTTACTCCCTCCCTTATCTCGCGTTTTTCTCCCGAACTTTTATCCAGCCTCGAACGAACGCACGGTTTACGGCTTGAAGATAGCCGCGTACACTGGCTTCAATAATATCCGTACTTACCCCACGGCCGCCAACCAGATTTTCTCCAAACTTGACGGTCACTGCTACTTCTCCTTGGGCATCTTCGCCACCATCAAGGGCTTGCAAGGAATAATGGCTCAGAGTTCCCCGGGTTCCCAAAACCTTATCAATAGCCTTAAAGGCTGCATCCACGGGTCCATCTCCACAGGCTGCGTCTTCTAAGCGTTCCCCATTGTACATGAGTCCGATGGTAGCAGTGGGGACTAAATGAGTTCCACTGGAGACTTGTAAATATTCTAGAGTAATTTGATCGGCTTTCTCTTTTTGCACTTGCGCAAGAGAAAATAAGTCAGCCGTTGTGACATCACGCTTTCGATCTGCCAATTGTTTGAACCGAGCAAAAACGTCTTCAAACTGATCTTCCGCTAAATCCAGTCCAAGATCTGTCAAGCGTTGATGAACTGCATGTCTTCCGGAATGTTTCCCTAGAACAATGGACTCCACATCGATCCCTATGACGCTGGGAGACATAATTTCATAGGTGGATCGTTCTTTAAGGACACCATCTTGATGAATTCCTGATTCATGGGCAAAAGCGTTTTTACCCACAATGGCTTTATTGTGTTGAATTATCATACCAGTTAAACGACTCACCATTTGGCTCGTTCGAGCGATCTCTGTCGTCACAATGGATGTTTCAACACTATACTGGTCCCTGCGAGTGCGCAGAGCCATGACAAGTTCTTCTAAGGCTGCGTTTCCAGCCCGTTCTCCAATTCCATTCACAGTACACTCCAGCTGATGCACGCCCGCCCCAACTGCGGCTAAGGAATTCGCCACTGCCAGACCTAAATCATTGTGACAATGAACACTGACTTTAACCTTCTCTATTCCAATCGTACGCTCCATGACCGCACGGATAAATGCGGTATATTCTTCAGGTGTGGCATAACCCACGGTATCTGGTATATTCAGCACGGTGGCTCCAGCTTTGATGACCCCCGAAAAGACCTTTGCCAAAAAATCCACCTCACTGCGCGAGGCATCTTCAGCACTGAACTCGATATCACTGACTTTCGATTTAGCCAATCGAACTGCTTCAATGGCTTGTTCTAATACTTCTTCAGGGGACTTTTGCAGCTTATAAAGCATATGAATGGGTGAAGTGGCGATAAAGGTGTGAATACGTGGGGACGCCCCACCCGAAAGCGCTTGCCAGGCACATTCAATATCTTTAGCATTGGCTCGGGCAAGCGCTGCCACACTCACGCTTCTGACTTCTTGGGCGATTCGACGTACTCCCTCAAAATCACCGGGGGAGGCTATAGGGAATCCCGCTTCAAGAACATTAACGCCGAGCTTAGCTAACTGATGAGCAATTTGCAACTTTTCATCTGCGTTAAGAGCCACTCCAGGGGATTGTTCACCATCTCTAAGCGTAGTATCAAAGATCTCGATCCGGCGCATTACGTTAACTTCCTTCCGAACTAACAATTTATCAAATTCAAAGAAGACTCCCACTTCTATAAGTGGGTGTTCCTTATTTTGCTTCGGTGGGGGTAGAGTCCCTCACCGAAGTCTCGATGTTCAGCTTTAGCTGAACGAGTTCACTCGTGCTTTTTCAACCAGCTCATCATTCCTCTAAGCTGTTCCCCAACCTTTTCAATCGGATGATTGGCTTCATTACGAGTCATTGCGTTAAATGCTGGACGATTTGCTTGGTTTTCCAGTAACCAGGCTTTAGCAAATCGACCGTCTTGAATTTCTTCGAGTACACGTTTCATTTCTTTACGAGTTTCTTGGTTAACGATTCGTTTACCGACAGTCATATCTCCATACTGAGCGGTATCGGACACAGAATATCTCATCCAACCCATGCCGCCCTCATACATTAAGTCGACAATGAGTTTTAGCTCGTGTAAACATTCAAAATAAGCAATTTCTGGTTGATAACCAGCCTCTACCAAGGTGTCAAAGCCTGCTTTAACGAGTTCTGAGGCCCCTCCGCAAAGAACTGCCTGTTCTCCAAATAAGTCGGTTTCGGTTTCCTCACCGAAGGTCGTTTCCAGTACTCCAGCCTTTGTCGAGCCAATTCCTTTGGCATACGCCAGGGCTAATTCTTTGGCTTTACCTGTAGCATCTTGATGAACAGCTATCAAGGCTGGAACCCCTGCACCTTCAGTATAAGTGCGGCGTACTAAATGTCCTGGGCTTTTCGGAGCCACCATGAAGACATCAACATCTTCGGGTGGGACGATTTGTCCGAAATGAATATTAAAGCCATGGGAAAAGACGAGTGCTTTTCCTGATGACAAATGCTGCTTGATTTCTGCATAATAAACCTTACTTTGGGTCTCATCCGGAAGTAAGATTTGAATGACATCCGCGCGTTTAGCAGCCTCTTCTACTGTCATAACCTCAAAGCCTGCGGCTTGCGCACGCTCAGTACGAGCACTTCCTGGACGAAGACCAATCACAACGTTAAGACCTGAATCTTTAAGGTTTTGAGCTTGGGCATGCCCTTGGCTACCATAACCCATTACAGCAATAACTTTACCTTTTAGTAACTCCAGATTTGCGTCAACTTCATAATACATTTTTGCCATTTTGTAATAACTTCCTTTCAACTATAAACCTTTTTATCAAAAACCCACTATATTATACTACAACTCGTACAAGCTTTGTCTAGGCATCCGAACGCAAAATTGCAATCTTGCCGGTGCGTACCAATTCTAGTAATCCATGGGGTCGAACCGCATGCACAAAGGCATCTATTTTAGGAATATCTCCCGTTAACTCCACCGTTAAATTGGTTCT
>DOPS01000224.1:0-11740 GCA_003512645.1 Desulfosporosinus sp. | reverse complement strand
CGAATTATGTACGCTGTCAAATACCTTTCTTCCTAAGTGATAGACACCAATAGAATGGATGAATCTATTATGAAATGAAGCCGGATACAAAGGAGCATAACTCGTTTGCCGGATGTTCCTAAGCCTCTGAAAGCAAGCAGTATCAATAATACTTCGAACAATTTCAGAGTCTATTTCAACATATCCATATATCGGATCCTTAAAAAGCTTAAAACTCAAACTGCAACACCTAATTCAGCAAGAGATTTACTATCTGTAAATGCAAGCAGATAGTCCAAAGTCAAAAAGGCTCTAAAACGATTCCGCAAATCTTCAACAGTCTTTTCTTCTCTTAAAACAATAGCATCATTCTTTTGATCGCTATGATCAATTTCAAAAAAATCAGAGTAATTTCTTATTAATTCATTAGTATATTCTTTTGAAAGTAAAAGTGTCGCTTCATCGCCGTTTTCGCGCAAAACGTTAGTTACTGCATTCCCATACTTCAAAAGCGTTTCAAAGTCTACCCTCCGGCAACCGCTCTTTTCCAATAATTCAATCAACGCATTTGCCGCTAAATCTTCAATTCCAATAAATCTGTACACCAATAGCACCTCTCCTCATCACAATATCCGACCCTAAGATATACTATGTTGCTCCATATTGCCCCGTAAAATTCTGAGAAAGGCCACTCTTTTAACTGCAAAAATACGTTTTTAAAGTATTTTTGCTACATTAACATAGTATGCCAAACAGCTTGTTCTATTGTCAATTGTATGTCCTGTATAATTCTTCTATTCTTTAAGGATAAATTCCTGCTGGCAATTTTTTATCATTAAATTTTTTTTATATAACACTGGACAGTAGTTTCATCCTAAGGTTCTCACACCCAAGAAAGGAAACCATCGCTGAAAGGGTTACCTCATTAGTCTAACCGATTCCCTAGCGATTGACCATACTTATGCGAACTGATCACCGAAGGTATGGAAAAGGGCATGGAGAAAGGCAAGCTGAAAGTAGCGAAGAATTTGCTGAGACTTCCAAGCCAAAGTCCAAAAGCTTTTTCGCAACTTCTCCTTTCCTTCCGCTTTTTCTTTATTCCCCGCCGGCCTCTATCCTCGTCAGCTGATCACGTAATTCAGCTTCTCTGGCTTTGTACAGCATTCTTGCCTTTTCATCCTAACAGAAGTCTATTATACTGAACACTAACCTGGAATTTTCACGCTAGGTTAACGTGCTTTATGATGGCCAAATGACGGCTGCCCTGGTCAGCAGGCTGATGCACAACTGCTACCTTCTTCTGTTCCCCGGAGAGAACAACCGGTTAAGGGAATCCAGCATATATAGATTCGTAAACAAAACAAGCAATGATCATGTCGTTAAGGAGGACGCCTCTAGTGTTACTGTTGTAGCTACCACATCTAAATAGAGGTGTCTCTCTCCTTTCTTCAAGGATAACGTCATAGTCATTATTTTCGTCAACTTATAGACAGGTAAGACCGTCAGATTCGGACTTTTTAATCAGCGCCAACAGTATATTCACTATCTATCAGCCTCTGTGAGCGGCAATTTTATGCAGAGGTTTCGATTGCGTATACTTCTCGTACCTACAACATCGAACTCTAGTTTTCACAAGCTAAACAATAAGTTGATAAGTTGGTGTCAGGCACCGAGGTCAGGCACCGAGGTCCATTTTACGACCTAGCACATCCGCACTGTCAGGCACGGGGTTCTTCGAAGAAGAAAATCATGCTTATCGGACAGAGCGGAAAACGAGAAAATAATAAACTATAATTGCTCAAAAGCATCTTATTTGTTATATAAGATGCTTTTTCTGTCTGAACGTAGGTATAAATGTGTATAATTTTGTATACGTTATATTGACATAGGTAAAATATATAAATATAATGCCTATATAAAGGAGGCATGTACTATGAATGAATATAATTCACCTATATTACCACCCGATACAGAACTTGAAACAAAATATGTTTTAAAACAACTTGCAAAAACAAATAGAGCACTTGCGGAGCTTAAAGGTTATGCGGATACCATACCCAACAAGCATATTTTAATAAATGCAATAACCATTAACGAAGCGAAAGACAGTTCCGCAATAGAAAACATCATAACGACTCATGATGAGTTATATAAAGCTATTAGTCAGACCGGATATAAGAACCCCGCGGCAAAGGAAGTCGTAAGCTACCGCACTGCGCTATGGCATGGTTACGAGCAGGTAAAAAAACGAGAAATGCTCACAACAACTATGATTCTGGACATTCAACAACATATTGAAAACAATCGTGCTGGTATTCGCAAATTACCCGGCACAGTTTTAATGAATGAGACAACTTGTGAAACCATTTATACGCCACCGAGTGGCGAGCAGAAACTACTATTGCTTATGGCAAACCTCGAAAAGTATGTTAATGAAGATTTTGACGGCATCGACCCGTTGATCAAACTTGCTGTGATCCATTATCAGTTTGAAAGCATCCATCCTTTTTATGACTGCAACGGCAGGACAGGACGTATTATTAATGTTCTGTATCTCGTGCTAAAGGAATTGTTGGATAGTCCAATTTTGTATTTGAGCCGATACATTATTCGCAATAAGTCAGCATACTATACACTTTTACAGGAAGTAAGGACCAAAGGAAACTGGGAGGCTTGGATTCTATATATCCTTAAGGGTATAGAGGTAACTTCTGAGGAGACTTTGGTTCTGGTTAAAAGAATTAATAGAGAAGTCGATGCTATGACCGCTGAAATAAAAGAAAAGCTCCCCAAAATATATTCGAGGGAGCTTATCGACCTACTATTCTACGAATTTTATACTAAAATACAGTATATTGAAGAAGGTTTAAGCGTGTCGAGACGAACTTCTGTCAATTACCTTACCGCACTTGAAAGAGAAGGCTTTTTAGTCTCGGAAAAACTTGGTAAGGAACGGATCTACCAAAATAAGCGACTCTTTGATTTAGTTAGGTATACAAAATGAATTACTCATGCTTCATCATATTACGACCGATAATAACTCTTACGTTCAGCAAGAGTCATAGTGTCATATACTTCTCGCACCTACAACATCGAACCCAGGTTTTCACAAGCTAAACAATAAGTTGATAAGTTGGTGTCAGGCACCGGCTTCCTTAACACCTATGTACTGCAAGGGTTCGAGGCACTTCTCGTGCCTACGGACTGTCGAAGCCGAGGCAGTTATTCTTTCTGATTTTGGTGGTCTGAATCCTTGTCCGACTTGATCAAAACAAATTCCCTATCCTGACTATGTATGCACATTTCTTCCGTCTGACGCTGTACCTGCTGAATTTCCTCAATGATATCCGACATTTTGTTGAACAGTATGCTATACATCTCTTTATAATCTACCACTGTTCATCACCCCACAATAATAGTTTAAACACAAACATTTTATACGTTTTTCGTATAAAATTTAATATGCAATTATTGCATACGATAGAATAACGTTGGGGTGAATATAATGTACCAACGATTACGGGATTTAAGAGAGGACAGAGATTTAACACAACAAGATATTGCAACCTTGCTTAAGGTAAGCCAAGCAACCTATTCAAGATACGAAAGCGGGGCCCTTGATATTCCAAGTTCTTCTCTAATGAAACTTGCCCAATTTTATAAAACCAGTATCGACTATCTGTTGGGACTGACCAATAACAAAAGGCCCTATTACTAAGTGGAGTGAAGAGTCTATAAAGTGCGTTCAAAAATAATCACAAATAGTGTGACGAACGACGTTGATCGAAGTCAATATATTAAGAGTAGGACAAACACTCTCGGAGCAAACATTTATTTAATAAGCAGTCGGCAGATGTCGATTGCTTTTGTTTCGAGATTGTGAGTCTTAATTATTTTTAGAAAGGATATAAGGGACAGTAAACACTCAGGACCCATTTTAATAAAAAATAGGCCACCACTTGCTGCTTGCACTTTACTCATGCCAGGGTCGCCTTTAATTTTTAACCATTGCGACCGATAACGCACATTACGAAAAGAAAGAGCATTTCCAACCCCTTGAATGAGTTCGACAAAATCCGGGAAGTACCAGTCCCCTTGGGGTCCCCTTGGGGGTCTCTAAAAGTGAGGTCATTTTTGAACAACTATGGGCAAAACGAGAAGGTTTGCCTCCAATTGATGAGGACGATTTAGGGGACTTGTGATATGGATCGAGTGTTATTTGATACAACCGTTCTCTGTAGTGCGATCCTTACCCGCGGTATAAACTATAAACTCCTGGAACTGGCCCAGATTCCCACATTATTTGAACCAGTAATTACTGAAGTAGTAGTATGTGAATTCATAGCAATTGCCGAAGGGGCATGAGAGAGACTATGTACTCCGAGAAGGAAATTGATCTGTTCTTTGAGGGATTTGCCCCACTCTTAAACTTTGAAAACATCGAGCGTATTCAGGTAGGTCGGCAACTCTGGATAGACGTTACAAAATCAAACCAACCAATAGGACATTTCCTTTATAACCTATTCATGTTACGAACTGGTCAAAGAAAAGAGGAACTGCTGATCACCCTTGACAACGAAGGTAAAAAACTGAAGGATATTGACCCCTGCGACATCCATGTGATGTTTGGAGCACTGGAACACGAATGTAACATACTGTTAACAGCTAATGTAGATGACTTTCCCAAGATGTTCGGCAACGTTGAAGTGGTACGCCCTAGTGCTTTCTATGAATACCTTACCAACAAACTCTAACCCCTAATTGAAGTCAATTAACCATATGTAGATGAGAATAGTTTAATATTATAATGAATTAAGCCCTTTACTTTTATTACAATTACGCAGTAACGATGTTTGCTTAATTTGGAACATCAAAAATCATGACCATTGCGGCCTATAATGACCGTTACGTTAAGAAGGAGTTATTGCCAACCATCTGAAGGGGGTCGACAAATTGCGGGAAGCACCAGTCCCCGAGGGAGGAAAAGATGACCCTCGATGACGAACGTCGAAGGCCTTTTCCGACCCGAGCAGTCCCCGACCGAGCGCGCAGCTTATCTCAATTGCAGCCAAAGGATATACAGCAATTACGAACGAGGTGAGGTGGATTTACCAACCGGAATTTTAATCAAACTGGCAGAATTACATAATACAAGTACAGATTATCTCTTGAACAGAACAAACAGGAAAAAACCATGTCCTAAAGTCTGAATCTGAATGGAAGTATGGAAAAGAAAGGGGCCAGGAACCTGCGCGAACGGTGAGCAAAGTGAACCGTTCCGCCGAGTAGTAGTGTGTCATTTTAAGGGGAGCATACTAACGTCCACGACACAATTCTAATTCTATAACTGGAAATATAACTTTGAAAAAATGGGATAGATGATTTTGATTGCTTTCTTGGAGTTAGTAAGGCAATTTCCATTCTTTTTTTATTGCCTGTTAATTGAGGTAGCGAAGTATTGGAAGGTTTCGCTTCTATTTCTAGAGTATGGTACGCTGTGTTTATCAACTGCACCAACAATATTGACATGCTACAATATTTAGCGCTAACAATAATCTGATAATTCAGATCATTGTTAGCGTCAGCCACCGGTCTCCTTCCTTTTTCGGGATCCCAAGAAGGATGTGCGCCTGGGTGTAGGTCAAATTTGTCACCAGTGACGAATTTGGATTGCAGTTCTACCACACCGAAATATTCAGCCTTTTCTGACCCGAGCACCTGTCCCCACCTTTTCACAAACTAAACAATAAGTTCACACGAAAATGGTTTTTGGTAACAAGGTATTTAAAAACAGGCACCTGTCTATTTCACAAGAGTGCCTGTTTATTTAGTGCGTCACTCCATTTTCATTCCCCATTGTGCCGCCAGTCATGATGGTTGATAAGTTGGTGTCAGGCACCAGGCACCCTTACTTCTTTATCTGACTCCTTGCACCTTCTGTCCAGAGACGACAACTTTTCCTTCAAGCTCCATCTGACAAAGCAGTTCAAGCAAGCCACTCAAGTCTCCATTACATATACTAAGAAGGTTCTGGACAGCCTGGGGCTGATCAAGCATATCAAGAATCGCCTGTTCTTGGGGATTAGTCGTACAATCCAACTTCTCCTGTTTTTTCATTGCCCGAGGTGGGCTTAATTGATCATTAGCCGAAGAACACTTTACTTCAATTTCATTATTGTCTATCAATTGCCGCGGCTCCAGATAAACCTCTGCTCCGTTCAATAGCAAACGATTCGTTCCTACACTTTCCGGACTATAAATACTATTTGGAACAGCCAAAACCTTGCGGTTATATTCCAGCGCGTACTTTGCCGTAATCAACGCTCCACTCCGTTCAGTGGCCTCGACGACCAAAAGCTTATCTACCCAGGCAGCCAAAAGCTTATTCCGGTTCGGGAAATATTCCTGACGCGGACGCGTACCCGGAGGATAAGAAGAAATGACGGCCCCATTCTCAATAATTTCCTCCATTAGCGTTTGATGTTCCGGAGGGTAGCAGATATCCACCCCATTCGCCACGAAGGTTAAGGTATATCCCCCTGCCTTGAGGCAAGCTGTATGGGCATAACTATCTATACCCTTCGCCATCCCACTGACCACTGTAACCCCTGCCATACCTAGGAAAGCTGCTGCTTCAGCAACCACTTCCTTTCCATAGGAGGTGCAGCGCCGACTTCCGACAATTCCAATACATGACGTCGGTAAACGTAAATTCCCGCGATAGTAAAGCACTGCGGGTAGGCTTGAAAACCTATTTATATAGTAAGGAAAATATGGATTATCATAGGTTAAAAGATGAATTTCGTACCTTCGCATGAGCTCTTGTACCCTTTTAGCAGTATCTAAAGAGCGCTGACTTAATAACGTCTCAATGAGGCCCGACCTAAGGCCCTGAATACTCAACAGTTTCTCGTGCGTGGCCTGATAGACTGCCCTCGGCGAACCCAATCCGTTCACAAGCTTTCTTGAAGTTGCTGGGCCTATTCCTTTAAGATGACTTAGCCAAAGCCAATAAATCTCCACAGCAACCTCCCAAATAACTCATTTAAACCACGAGCATGCCACTTCGTTCCTTATCCAGGTCCCGACTCATCAGAGCAGCACTCACATCCTTTTTACGAATAACCTCTGACTCCTCGAGATCAGCGAACGTTCTCGCAATCTTAAGAAACTTATTATACGTCCTTGCACTGTAATGAAACTTTTCGAAGGCAAGACTTAAAAGCTTGGTACTGTCCGAATCGAGCTGACAAAATTCTTTGATCATCGCCTCACTCATCTGCGCATTCGAGTTAACATTAGTGACCCCAACAAACCGCTTTTGTTGAATACGCCTTGCCCTCTGAACTCGTTCTCGAAGTTCAGCCGAGCTTCGCCCTTTCTCCTGGGCAGATAGATTGAAGAAATCCACCGGTTGAACATACTTATGGACCTCAATCCGATCCAAGATCGGGCCAGAAAGTTTCTGCCGATACTTCAGAACCTCATAATCTGTGCATCGACACCGTAATTGCCCATGATGCCCACAAGGACACGGATTCATAGCAGCAACGAGCATAAAATTAGCTGGAAATGTCCCAGTGCTATTAACCCGTGAAACGGTAACGACCTTATCTTCCATGGGTTGTCGAAGAGCATCTAAACTCTTCTTGTCAAACTCCGCGATCTCATCGAGAAAAAGGATTCCATTATGAGCCAAAGAAATTTCTCCAGGAACCACAGGGCTTCCACCACCCACGAGTGAATTCATCGAAGCATTATGATGAGGTGACCGAAAGGGACGTTCTGTAATCAAACTTCCCCGTTCACGCAAATGTCCTGTAACACTATAGATTCTCGTGATCTCAAGAGCTTCTTCCTCACTAAGTTCGGGCATAATGGTTGAAATCCGTTTCGCAATCATAGATTTCCCACAGCCTGGTGAACCAATCATGAGGATATTGTGCCCACCAGCCACGGCCGAAACAATATACTCGATCAGGACATCTTGCCCACGAACATCAGCAAAGTCAAGGCCCTCATGGGGATCGAATAATCGTTCTACTTCTTCAAAAAGCGGCGGAAAATACTCCTGTTTCCCTTGTAAGTAATCAGCGACTTCAACTAGAGATTTAAACGCATAGATGTCCAAACCTTTAACAAGGCTCGCCTCACGATAGTTCTCAATCGGGACAAAAAGGTGCCTCATACCGTTTTCTCTAGCCGCTATCACCATCGGGAGTACTCCACTGACGGGACGCAGCTCTGCATTGAGGGATAATTCACCGATAAAGGCGGAATCTGAGAGCATTTCTGGATCGACCAGGATCTGTCCCGACTCCTGCAAAAGACTTACTGCCATCGCCAAATCAAAATGAGAGCCACTCTTCTTGACTCCGCTCGGGGCTAAGTTGATTACTACTTTGAGCTTGGGAAACTCAAAACGTCCATAGGTCAAGGACGCCTCTAAGCGGTGGGCCGCCTCTTTGACGGCAGTATCCCCCATTCCGACAATATTGACTGAGGGCTGTCCATGAAGCGTCACTGTTTCTACTGTCACCAAATAAGCATTTATACCAGATAAAGCAAACGAACGACAAACAGTCGCCATTCTAGTGAACCTCCTCTCTCCTCATCTGGATTATCGTCTACATCCACCTGAATCAAACTTTCCCAAAGCGCTTCAGAAAAAATCCTAACACCTTCTTAAATGTATTCGACCTTATCTACCGTTTTCCTACTGATAAACCACAATTTTCTATAAAATACACTTCTTAACTGAATAAAAGACAACCTCTAAATATAGCGGTTGCCTTTGAAAATTTGTGGAACGCTATATTCTGCTCTCTATTCCAAGACATTCGGTAATGTTGAGGTGGTACGCCCTGGAACTTACTATGAATACCTTACTAAACAAAATCTAACCCCTGAGTGACGTACAGCATCCACTCAATAATTCGCTCTCTACATACAGGCGATAACGTTCAACCCTTGGCTCAGAAAAGTAGCCCAAGGTTTTCTCGGTAGTGACAAGTGAGTCCTGCCGAATACCCATATAAACACGATAACTGCTCCAGGTATAATCGATCGGTAGCTCTGTCATATTAGCCCGTACAGAGTTTAAGTGTATATATCTACTAATTTCCAAGTGATACCGATCAGTTTCAATAAGTTCAGACTTAAAACGATCCTGGAAGAGATGTCCTACAAAGTTATATTTATTATTAAAATACTGAGCGTAAAGCAAGTTTATCCTTTTCATGATTATGCTTATGTTAATGTCCGCAGTCTCCATATGTAAGTGAACATGATTTGTCATAAGGCAATATGAATGCAAGTAAAAGTTATACTCTTTCTTTGTTTCTCTAAGGAGAGTGAGATAGACCTGCCTATCCTCATCGTCTCTATAAATGTCATGCCTATGATTCCCGCGACACATGATATGATAATTAGCCCCCGGATACCAGATACGCGCTTTCCTCGGCAATAACATCTTCCCCTCTCCAGCCTTTTTCCTTATTTTGGCATACATATAAAGGTTATGCATTCGCTTACTTTAACTACTCAACCGAGCCGAACATGGTCTAAAAGGGATTCGACAATATTCGGGAAGTACCAGTCCCCTTGGGGAGGAAAAGACGACCCCCGAAGACGAACTTCGAAGGCCTTTTCCGACCCAAGCACTTATCTATAATCATCCAAAAAGGTTTCAATCGGAATATCTTCATCTAATTCACTCCAATGAATTCCTCTTGGTGATATTCTGAACTTCTCACGTTGTGAAGGATTGGCGGAACGTAAAATGGGAAACCAATCAAGGGGCGTATAAACTATACGTCCGTCGGAGAGAAAAATAATTATCATGTTTAATTCTATTTTTACTTTTTTTATACTGGTTGGTTCAATCGGACGACTAAAGTGATCTTTTAAAGTAGTACTAAGCATGGAACCCTCTCCATTCTTTTAAAATCAATTGTACATTATCTTCAACGAGCTGTTCAATCTTATGTAACTGTCGAGTACTAAAGCCATGGCTTTCAGCTAACTCTACTGGTTCAAGCCAGAATTTTGCTGTATTATTTCCTTCTTCTACGTGAACATGTGGTTTAGATTCCTCACGTGAATAGAAAAAGAATCTAAATGCTCCCAGACGAAGTACCGTAGGACTCATAACTTCCTCTCCTTAACTTCTTTTATCACCTTGGTATATTATACCATGTCGCAAATGCCCCTTCAATTAAATAAATCCCATAGCACCAATCCCGCGCAAAATATCAAATTTTATCGGAGATGGATGTAACACAAATAACCATGAATCCCTGGAATGCCTGATATTGATATGCTCCCCATTTCAGTCACAGATAATATCAATTAACCTGTCTACCTTAAGGGGAGCATTCACTTCTCGCGCCTACAGACTGTCGAACCCGAGTTTTCACAAGCTTAATAAGTTGATAAGTTGGTGTCAGGCACCGGCTTCCTGAGGGCTGACCGGACGGGAGGCCGTCCCTCGAGCAAATTGTTTTGGGGTCAGACCCCGGGGGAGCGACCGGAGGAAGCTCCCTCGAGCACTTATTTTGTCAAGCTCCTCGGATGTTGTTACCCTATCAGTAATATCTTTGGGATACTAGCATATTATTTCGCTATCTTCTAAATCAATCTAAAGCAGTTCGAGGAGCACCTGATACGCTTTGAGCTTCTGCAACGCTCAGTTTTTCGTAAGAATAAAAGCTGGCCTTAAATTTAGATCCGAGTCCTATAATGAGAGTTACGTGAAGTGGCCCTCTTTTCAGGTCATGTTCATGGTCCTAATACAGGGGAAATTCAAGGTTGGGGCCAATTGACGTTTAGCCTACAGACTGTCGAACCAGAGTTCTCGGCTCCTGAGCACTCAACGATATAATCTCAATTCTCTAAGGCACCGGACCCCTATATGTAAGGATAGCTTGATGACATTGGGTACGACCCTGGCACACTGGCACAATTCCGACGGGACGGAGGAATTGTGGTTGAGCAGATATTAGCCAAATTGTGGTATACTATTAATAAGATAGTGAAAGGTGGCGCTGACGGTGGTAAGTATATCCAGAAGGTTATGGAACTCATCGAAACATTAACCCCAGATGAAAAAAAGTTAATATATAAGAAGATGAACGATGAGATTAACGGCAAGCTGCTTAACTTCCTTGATGTAATAAATGAGCGGGCAGAGAGAATGCCTATCTCAGTGGACGATATCACTAAAGAAGTTGAGGAAATCAGGAATACTAACTATGGAAAAATATAAGGTTGTAGTTGACACAAACATCTTTGTGAGTGCATTTCTCGGAAGCAAGAATGCCAAGCTAATTGTTAGGGATATATTCTTAGAGCAGCATCAAATCGTAATGTCGCATGAACAACTTCATGAAATAAAGGCAGTCCTCCTCCGCCCCAAATTCAGTAAGTACATTCACCCTAATGAACTTGACGAGTTCCTTAGTCTTTTAAGTTTGAAAATAATAGTACCTTCTAACTACGGAAAGATAAGTGACTGTCGTGATCCAAAAGACAACATGATACTTGAAGCTACAGTATATGGCAACGCAAATTTTATTATATCCGGTGATGAAGACTTACTAACTTNNTTCAGATGTAACTCAACTACATTGTGTTATATCTGAATTGTCAGAATCGTTTCCCATTGTGCGAGGGTCCGCCCCCGACACAATTCAAGCTAAACAATAAGTTGATAAGTTGGTGTCAGGCACCGAGATCCTTCCCCCCTGTGACCAGTTTCTCG
>DOPS01000219.1:0-21934 GCA_003512645.1 Desulfosporosinus sp. | reverse complement strand
GCGGATTCTACAGCTTTTGTTGATTTTTGCTCCGCGTGATCCGAGATGCCTTAACTGATCTTATGCAAACCGAACAAGTTCACGAGCAAGTTACCGATCAAGTCGAGCGCCTGATGTCCGCCTTAGGCAGCGAAACGCTGTCCACAAAAGAGCTTTTGGAGCGGCTTGGACTTAAGCACCGTCCAACGTTCAGCAACAATTATTTGCGCCCCGCGTTGGAACTTGGCTTGATTGAGATGACTGTTCCTGACAAGCCAAACAGCAGCAAGCAGCAGTGTCGGGCTGTAAAACGAAATAGTGACTAATAAATTTGCTCCTTCGGCAGTACTTATCTCGAAGTTTGCTGCATTTTCAAAACCAAATCGGTGATAGTAGGCAGGATTTCCGAAGATAATAATGGCCTTATATCCCATAGTTTGAGCTATCTTTTTTGCATGTGCATTCAGAGCTGATCCAATTCCTTGGTTGGAGATTCAGATTTAGAGGGTGAGTGGCGATGTGAGCAGCCTTGGCCATTCAAATATGAGATTTATGAGAGCGAGCATTTGATAAGCCAGGAGTGGTGGGGAGGATATGTGCGTCATAACGTTATAAGTCATAGAGTGTTTGATCACGACAACAACGAAATTGGTTCTCTGGCGTAATATTAAACTTATGCGAACACTTCGGGCAAGTCACCTGGAGTGTTCCTTTATTTATGGGCACCCGCATCTTGCCCTTGCATTTCTCGCATTCTTTGCCCCGATGATCGACTAGCTGTAGAATCCGCTGTTGATCAAAACCGACAACTAATTCGTCCCCGATTAGAAAAGAAGGAACTCCGTTAACGTTTCTGCGGATTAACTCCGCGCGGGCTTACTCATCACAGTTGATATCCTTTTCTACAAAATGAATCTTATGCTGCGAAAGAAACTTCTTCGCTGTAAAACAATGCGGTCAAGTTTGTGTGGTGAACATGATGACGTTCTTCATAGAAACATACTCCTTTCCCATATGCGTATGCACAGCATAGCACTGGCTATCGTCCCTGTGCGAAATGTATGCCAGGCGAGTAGCCAAATGGAATTTGTAAGCGAAGTTTCGACAAGGAAATCAGCAACTTCTTCATAGTCTAATGATAACGAAAGGCCCAAGGAAATTCTTGATTTTTCTCTAAAACAAAACAAACCCGGATGTATTAACCTTTTGTCTTCAACAGGTGCTTATACTATTATCGGAAAATGATCCATCTGGGGTATTGGGTATGGAAGCAATGCTCAGATGGAAAAACGCTTTATTTTAAAGGAGGAAAAGAACCTGAAACCCATCGTCTTTATCGATACCGAAATTGAACCGAAAAGTGGAAAAATACTTGATATCGGCGGTGTCAAGGGCGTTGGCAGTTCATTTCACTCCAATTCCTACCGGTGGCGGGAAGTCCATGGGGGGACCAGTGCCTGACACCAACTTATCAACTTATTGTTTAGTTTGTGAAAACTCGGGTTCGACAGTCTGTGAGATCAAGGGAAGTAGTATGATCCCCTTATAGTAGACACAATTAACTAGGACCATACTCGGCGTGAAGGTTCCTGAACGAGGGCATACTGAACGTAATGGTCGTTATAAGCAATCAATACGACATAGAGAAACGCTCACTGTATTATTGGGCGGAGATGTACTCCAGGCAGATGCGAGAAGGGATGGCCTACAAGGAACTGGCGAAGGCGGTCACGATTAACATTTTAGATTTTAGCTATTTGAAACAGACGAAGAACTACCATAGTGTATTTCATCTTTACGAAGACGAAGAGAGATTCCAACTTACGGAAGCCTTAGAAATGCACTTCATGGAATTGCCTAAATTGGTCTCGAAGTGGCGACGAAGAGAGGTTAGCCCTTGGGAGAATGTTTTAGTTCGATGGTTATTGCTTCTGGAGGGTTCGGAAAATCAGGAAATTTTAAAAACACTGGAGGAGATTGCAATGCAAGATCCCGTTTTGCATCAGGCCATGGCTGCGTGGGAGAAATCAAGTGATGATCCTATTGTGAGAGAAGAGTACTTTGCGAGACGCAAGGCAGTTTTAGATGAGATGGCGGCCGTCAGAGAAGCCGAACTCCGGTTGAGGGAAGCAATCCAGAAGGGAAAGGGAGAAGGAAGGGCAGAAGTTGCGAAGAGTCTTTTGGACTTGGGAATGGAGATTTCAAAGGTAGCTAAAGTAACATGTATGACGGTAGACGAAGTTAAAGTGCTAAAAGATTGAAAAGATTGAGACTACTGATCGAAGGAGGGGTCTGCTCCCCATAGGGGGGCCTAGGAGCACCGGTGCTGTCGAATCAGAAAAAGCTATCCCCTACACTATGGAAGTGTGGGGCGATTTTTTGTCCAATGCCGAGGGCATCTCTTTAGGCTTTGAAGTTGAGTCTGTTGACAATATGATTGAGGTAATAAAAGAAAAAGGACTCGAAGTAGAAAGTGGGCCTTTCCAACCTAATCCTCATATTAAGTTTTTTTATGTTAAAGATCCCAACGGTGTTAGTATACAATTTGTCGAAAATATGTAATTCTGATCAAGCATGAAGCATCTTCTATTGAAGGTGCTTTTTTCAAGAATAAAGTCAAAATCCAAAGGTTTGCTATCAAAAATCATCGTTACCACCGTCCTCAAGGTTATTATACCGGTAATTACCAAAAGATAACAACCTTTAATTAAATATTAACAGTGCCTAATTTAGACAGTTGTTGGATATTAAGGTCAATAAGTTCACAAACAAAGAGAAAACAGTCTCCTAAACGGACTTCCATAGTGCCTCAAGTTCCTCCAACGTATTTTATCGGGGGAAGCAAGTTGCAAGAGGTGCTCGACAAATTGATCAAATCAAGTGATAGATACTTACAACCGACCGAGACTGGCCTGTACTAGTAAGCGCATGCTAACCCAGTAATTCTGTTCTGAACGGGAGGGGGCGTTCTGAATTTGCATGCAGCAGTCCTGCTCGGAGAGCCACCAATCGCACCCTAGCTTACCACGCTCCAAGTTTTTAGTTATCTCCGCAATGATCTCCGTGCCCCAGCATTTATGTTGAGTGTAGGCTATGACTCGATCAGCCAGGGCTTGGTATGAGGAATGATGAAAGGTCTGGTTATCTTGATCATATTCCAGGTCAAGGATGGGAATGATCCCTGTCAGGTCGCGAGAAATTCCAGCCAGCAACTCTTTTTCCTCGTTGGATGAACCAATATACAGGTAATAAAGTTTAGCTGTACGCTTGATACCAGACTGGCGCAGGATTCGACCCAGTCTTTGGATTCGTTGTCGGGTGCTATTGGTGGAGGAGGCGATGATCCCGATGTCGGTTGAAGGTACATTTAAACCTTCATCAAGGGCGCGGCAACTTACGAGAATGCGAATTTGCGAGTCGTAGTATTTACGCAGGATTTCTTTGCGACTCCACTCGTCCATTTCGGAATGATAACGCCCCACTTGTCCAGGAAACAGGGACTCTAACTCGTCATAAATTGTGTTTGCCACGACAATTCTTTCACAAAAGACCAAGATCTTTGAACTGAGCGGAAGCTGAGTCACAAGATAACTGACACAGGTTATCCGGGATTCTGCCCTGTAGACCAAATCTTTGCGCCGGGTGGCTAGCATGAGTACTGAACGGGCAAGACTCGCTATGTTCTCATCCTCAGAGCTTTGCGCCAATTGCTCTAGGCTGGCAAAATACCTCAGTCTGGTTAAGCCTTGCAGGAAAGGACAACGATACATGAGAATTTCTCGGACTTGAGTTAGTTGTTCACTTAAATCCAGATATTGGCGCTCTTCGTCTGGCGTGAATTTCAGCCTTAAGTTAAAGATCGCAAAGGAACTGATTATATTCGCATTCAAGGCCTCGACAAAGCTGTATTTATAGATCTCCGGTCCCAAAGCGGGAAGCAGAGTTTCGTTAAAGGTTGCGGTTTCCGGGGTGGCGGATAAACCTAGGGCATAGTAATGTGTGACAGGATCTTGGCTCGGGATTTGGGCAATAAATGAAAATATGCGCGAATTTTCTGGGCTGCAATAGTGATGGCATTCATCAGCGATCAACAATATTGAGCTACCCTGATGATAGTCATCCAGTAAATGCTGTGCTAAGGTGGTACGGGCTGAGTTCACTACATAAACCATATACTTGCGAGACGTTGGGTCTTTATGAACCCCAGAGTATACGCCTATGTCCTCCCTGGAAACAGCGAGATCGGCTTGAAGACTTTTAACCCATTGATTGGCCAGAAAAACCTTGGGTACGACAATTTTGATTTTCAAAGCAGGCGCTTGTTCCTTAAGTAATATATATTCCAGCCTGGCGATGGCTCCCAAGGCTAGGATTGTTTTGCCTGCCCCGGTCACGACATTCACAACCCCTTTACCCTGATTGCCAAACCAGATATCCAGGCATTCTTTCTGCCAGGCAAATAATGGTTTTTTCACTTGACTATAGACGTTTGACGTGGAGTTGGCCACCTCTTCGGAAGTTTGCTTATGGAAATAAGGCATACTTTCTCTCCCTTGTCTTCCTCGTGGTTGAATATATATAATGTATGTTATGCTATTAGTATGACATTATTGGATTATTGAGGCAAGTGGGGAAGGAAAACTCTGTTTTGTGTCGAACTCTAGCAAAAAAACGAATTAGAAAAAGGAGCATTAACCAATGACGGATTATGAGGACCTATATAAACAAATGTTGAGCGTTGAAAAAGAGCTTAAGGATAAGATCAACAGTCAGCAAAAACTATTTAAGAGCTTAAGCAAAAATATGGAGAAGGGGGATCTTAAGAGCTGGACTAGGGATCTGGCATCCATGCGTGCTTACCTGAAAGAACAGGAAACCTTGATGGAAGAGATGCAGAAGCAGGTTGACGACTTCGGGATTCGCAACTATGTGGAAAATGGCGACTTTGTGGAACAATTACTGGCTCATTGCGATCGGCTCGAGGTGGACGTTAAAGGAGATTATCCCACTTATGAGATGTTTCCTTTCCGGGTCAGGATCGATGCCGAAAATCTGGACTTGTATCTTGATCGAAAACGTGTCCAATGCCTGCGCCCTTTGTCCTTTGTGCAAGAGGTGAAGGCCAGCAGGGATAAACTGTTAAAGGTGACCTTTGATCCCAAAGGCTTTGTCAAAGAGCTTGCCGCTGCCTATGATTTAATGCTATTAAAGCAAAATCAGGGCAAAACACTCACTTCAACGGTAGGAGATATTTACTTAAAGACACTTTACACCCTTTTAACCCCTATGCGTCGCTTCCGTAAAGATTATGACCTGCAGAGTTTCGCTTTTGATTTGGCACGACTTTATGTTGCTGACCTACGGACCTGTGAGGATGGCCGGCAGTTTCAATTTGGACCCAGTCGCAATATCAACAAGGCTATCCGTATCTTAGATCAGGATGGCCGGGAGCATTATTTGGCGACCATTCGTTTTTTCGGAACATCAGAAGTATCGTTACAGGAATCCAGATAATCTTCGTGAAAATTAGCAGACATTTAGAGCGGAAACCATCTGAGAGTGAAAACGGTCTACGAAGCCATTCGAGGCTTGAAATAGCACATGCACTCTAACCTCGAACATCTTGCCTCGAACATCGATTTGGTAGGAGGTAATAGCCTTGGAAAATGATATAAAATCAGCCCTAGCCTGCTTAAGGAAGGGACAGGCTCCAGGTAATCGCGCAATCTTGAAGGAAATATCGGTAGGCAGCGAGTTTATTATGGATTTTTGGAAGGAAAAATATCTGGCGAACTATCTGGCTAGCGGAGGCAGCAAGATGAAGTTCGTGACTGGTCGCACTGGGAGCGGAAAGACACATTTCCTAGAAATATTGGCGATGGAAGCAGAAAACATGGGCTATATCTCGGTAAGCCTCTCAGCACGTAAACTCTGGATCCATGATTTTAAGGAAATCTATACAGCAATATTGCACCAGGTCAATTTACTGGAACGCTTACAACGTTGCAGCCACGAGGTTATCCGGCAGCTGGGGCATGATCCCAAGCTGATCCCTGAAGATATTAGCTTTGCGGATTACTTATCCAGCCAGGGATTGCTGGATCCGTTGACCAAGCGGGAGATTAGGCAACAGTTGGAAAAGCTCTTTCTAGCCAACCCTCTGATTGACAATAATTTTGCCCTCGCCTGTGCCATGTTGACCGGTGGAATTTTGGGACACCCCACGTTGGAGGAGGCCAACCGCAAGCTGTTGATGTTATGGCTGGAAGGAAGTCGAGAAGCCAAATTGTCTTCCCTACGCCGCCTGGGTTTGTCACCGAGTAAAATCACCAAATATAATGCTAGGCACATGCTGCGTTCTCTAGTTGAGGTTTGCTGTCTTGCTGGATTCAAGGGTCTAGTGATATCAATTGATAATATGGAAGTATTGGTGGGCGCAGATAGTTCTGAAACCATTCGCTATTCCCGATTGAAAAGGGAAGACGCCTATGAAAGTATCCGTGAATTGATTGATGAAATAGATACCTTAAAACATACTATGTTCGTTTTTTCGTTTGATCGCAGTCTGATCGACGATGAGGTTAGGGGTTTGAAGTCTTATCAGGCGTTATGGATGCGCATACAAAATGAAATCGAAGGAAAACGTTTTAATCGTTTCGCCGACATTGTGGATTTGGATCGTCTGATTGATGAGGTCTATACTCCAGAGAATATCCTTAAAATGTCGACCCGTCTGGCTCAGGTCATAAACCGCTTCGATACTGGGGCTACTCCTCTAAGCTTGAACACAGCGGAAGAACTCCACGCCCGGTCTCGGTTTGGCAAAGTTTCGTTGCCTAGGAAAGTAGCCCTAACAACTTTGCAGGAAGGAGCAGAATAATGGATTTTGAAGCGCAAAGAGTTATTGAAGCCTTGCGTTCGGGAGTGTCTTCTCGGGCAGTGGGACACTACTTCTCCTCAGCCCGTCCAGAATTAATGGGGTTGATCTCCCGCAAGTTAGACCAAGTCAGAGACACCGGAGAATCCACTGGTATGGTTGTTTCTGGCAAGTACGGAGAGGGTAAAACCCACCTTTTGAATACGGTGTTTAACCTAGCCCATAGTAACAATATGGTCGTCAGTCTAGTTTCCCTAAGTAAGGAGACTCCGTTTGACAAACTTTATCTAGCCTATCAGAAACTTGTTAGCAGTACGTACTTGCCTGGACGCCTGCAACCTGGATTTCAGCATGTCATGCAAGATATTACCCCGAATAATCCAAGCGCTCTAGATCTGACCTCCTTTACCAGTAAGCACTTAGAGACGGACAAGTTGTTTTACGTTTTGCGATCCTTTCTTCATGTGGATGATCCTGATGAAAAATACCTGCTCATGTCGGATCTGGAGGGGGATTTTATCAATAATGCCCTCTTGCGTCAGATCTACAAACGGATTTTTGCTCAAACAGTTAAGTATTCCGTATCTTTTAGTAAAACTCGTCACAGTATGGATTACTTTAGATTGTTAAGTCACCTCTTTAAATTACTGGGTTACAATGGATGGGTTATCCTGTTTGATGAGACTGAATTGATCGGTCGCTTGGGTAAAAAAGCCCGCCTCAACGCCTATAATAATATGGCCTCGTTCTTGTTCCCTGAGAAATATTCGCGGCTCGAATCCACCTTTACCCTATTCGCGTTGGGTGCCTCGTATCAAGAGGATGTCATAGAATCCAAACATGAGTTTGAAAACCTAGCCACGACGTATGTGGATCGCGCCCAAAGAGAGCCCATTGAAAAGGTACTCAACGCAATTATTTCCGCACCCCAGCTTCAACCGCTGAACCAGGATGAAATCTTGGCTGTTCTTAAACAGGTCCAGGATTTTCACGGCCAAGCCTATGACTGGCGACCTAAACTTGATGTAAGGGAAGTGCTTAAAGCCTCGGAGAATCGGGGCTACCTGTTAAGGACCAGGATCCGTGCTGCAGTCGAAGTGCTTGATCAGCTTTATCAGTACGGTCAAGCCGGGACTATTCAAATTAATGCCCTCGGAGAGCCAGAATATCAAGAGGAGGAATTGCCTTCTCTGGAGAGTTGTATTATCGATGAAGAATAACTTTAGAATTCTACTAAGCTTTTCAAGCACATTATCGGGCACTGCTCCTTGACCGCCTAAAGTTACCACCTTTTTGTCGGACAAGGTATCCAGATAGTCCGATTTAATTTCCTTCGGAATTTTATCAGGCTCGACCAATACAATAGGGACAAAGTCGATCCAGCGAAGATTGAGCCTGCTAAAGCATCAGGAAAATCTGTTCCTTTGGCTACAAATAGATTCGGGCTACTATCGCCAAAGAGAGCTTGAGCGATTTTTGCAGCAGTCTCATACCGGTTTAATCCTCCATAGCATCTTAAACTGGCATTAGGAAACATATCGCGTAGTTTTCCCTCAACCATTGGGCTGACTACTCCCTCTCTCTCAACAATTGTAATCTGAGTCGGTTGGAGCTGATTTAAATAAGCAAGACTTTCATCCGGAATCTCATTTGCTTCCACTAAGACCATAGGGATCCCGAACATCGCCAAATAAGGTGATATGGCCAAGGAATCCGGAAAATTTTCTCCTGTGGCAATGATCACTTCTCCTCCGGTTTTTATCCCCCTTCCTTATAACATTACATCTAAAACCTGCCGAAATATGGCTCGAAATTGGCAAAGTACAAGGAATAAAAGCCAACAATCTGAGCATGGAACGATTATTAATTCCATGTTCACCGGGAGAATATTAGAAGAAAAAGTTATAAACCAGTATCGTGGAATTATCCCTCAAATAACTGGCTCGGCCTGGATAACGGGTACGCATCAATTCTTTATCCAAGATAAAGATCCATATCCTCAAGGGTTTGAAATAATCTAATCGGAAGAGGATGTAAAGAAAATATTGGGCGAAAATTTAGTCAGGGTATTTAAAGAAGTATGGGTATGACGGTAAAACTAATTGATGGAGACCTCATGTAATATAAGAGTACAAAAATGGGCTGTTGCTCTACGAACTATGAAGTTCGCTTTGCAACAGCCCCTTATTGTACTCTTAACAGAGTGAAAAAATGTTTATACTTATTTTTCAAATATCGTACCCTTTTTGAATTTAGAATCTTTAAATGCATACTTCATCAGAAGAATATAGGCAATACCTGCTACAACAACGCCGATAATCCATGCCAGCTCCACTTTTGTAAAGGCGGCGGCGGCTCCGATAAGTAAGGCAAGCACCGCGGCTGGATTATATCCGGCAAAAGGACCGTCTTCCTTGTACAAATCTGCAACGTTTACTTTTTGCTTTCTTAATATATAATATTCGATTAATAAAATAGAAACAATCGGGCCTAAAAATGCGGAATAGATGAGAATGAACATACCAAGACCCTTTGCCGAAGAATCCTGTACAAGCACCCAAGGGAATGAGCCTAAGGCTAGCAGTCCGGTTATGGTAACAGCAACTTTATACTTTAATTTAGTGATCAGGGTAATAACATAGGTCGGCGGAATAATATTAGCAACCATGTTTACTGCAATGGCACCCATAACAATAAATGCGGATACAAAGACTGTAATATAAGAATTATCGACTACGATTGCAAACGCCTTCACAGGATTGGAGATGCCGGTTGTGGAAGCAAGCATTGCGCCGATTGCAAGTACGAAGCCGTAAGCTATTAGAATTGGCAAAAAGTACAAAAACCCGCGTTTTGTGTCGCTAAGACCAGATTTTAGCTCTCTTGAATAGTCGGCTGCGCTTAAAAAGATAGCTGCATAATTTCCCATAAACATCATTATGAAGGCAAAGAACGGCAAGCCCCATGTGCCGCTTGCATGAACCCATTTTTCTGCTATCACAGCGCTATGGGATGTTAGAAGAACGCCAAATACATAGACAAGCGCTAGCATAATAACAATCGATGTAAGTGATTCTACCCATTTAATGGCATGGAAGCCGTACAGCGAAAGCCCAATTTGCACCAGCTGAAGCCCTACAAAGCAAAGAAAAACATTATCAAATGCGCCGCCCGTAGCGATTTTCGCAATCTCATTTAAGGCAGTACCGCCAATCCAGCTTTGAAAACCGTACCAAACGATGGCGGGGATACCGCGCAAAAGTGATGATATGATGGAGCCTTTCACCCCAAAGGACATTCTGAGCTGTACAACATAGGGTATTCCTGTTCTGTAACCGAGCCTGTCATTTAACGCAAAAATAGCTGAAATGATACCAATTGCTATGATCGCTGCGGCAAAGGTCTGAAACATGTTTAGCGTTGCGATACCGGCCACAACCAAACTAGCTCCAAGGGTCATATTGCCTAAATTAACGCCGTCTCCAATCCACATAAACGCATAGTCTATCGGACCTACCGTCCTACCCGCTTCGGTTTTCGGATTTAGTGATTCATCCACACCCGTATCATGTTGGATCTGCGTCGTTTTTGTACCGACACTTTCTGAATTTGTAGACATCGTACACCCAACTCCTTCTCTTTCATTGTTTGCCGTATTTCTGGATTATCTATCGGTTACAAATTAGGTCTTAGATGTCTGCCAATAGGCTTCGAAACAATCCTTCCATCTTTAAAAACAGTTGTTCCCCTGAGAATTGTTTGTGTTACTGTCCCGCGGAAGCTGTCACCAACATAAGGGCTTACTTTGTGCTTATAGAAAAGAGCCTCTGCCTGTAATGTAAATTCCTTTGCCAAGTCTACCAGTGCAAAGTCCCCATCATAACCAACAGCAAGTTTTCCCTTCCCTTGAATTCTAAAGATCTCATTAACATTTTGCGACGTCAATTTTGCGATATCCACAAGCGGAACCTTTCTTCCATGGTAGGCATGAGTAAGCATAGCCGGAAGGGTTGTTTGACAAGCTGAGATTCCACCCCAAACCTTTAAAAATTCCCCATCTTTCAGCTTTGGGTCGCAGGGCGAATGGTCTGAGGAAACAAAGGCGATCTCGCCGTTATAAAGTTTTGCCCACATTTTTGTTTGGTTTTCAGTATCACGAATCGGAGGTGAGCATTTGGCCACTGTTCCCATCCGTCCTACATCGTCATCCGTAAGAATTAGATAATGCCCAATGGTTTCACAGCAGACGTCAACCCCTCGGCTTCTTGCCTGTGTAACAAGCTCGACCGCCTTCGCGGTGCTGATATGAGCGATAATTAATTTACAGCCTGTCTCCTCAGCAAGAGAAATCATCCGCGAGACATTTTCTATTTCCGTAATTGGCGGGCGCGCGGCAAAATAATCCCGGACGGTTGTTTTGTTATTGGAAAGCGCGATGGACGTCAAATCTCTTGTGATTTCATTATTCTCACAATGCACCATCAGCGGCAAGCCAAGCTTTGCTAATTTTCCCATGCCAACCAGAGCTGTATAATCGTCCATTCTTTCAAATTCGTCAATACCGCTATTGCACGAAAATGCTTTAAACCCTATTACGCCGCATTCTGCGAGCTCATCAAGGTTATCTAAATTTTTAGGAGTAAGCCCGCCCCAAAATCCATAATCAACTAAAGAGTCCTTCTGCGCCACAGCAAGCTTGGCCTTAAAGTTTTTGGCATCAAGGGTGCATGGACTGCAATTAAGGGGCATATCAAAGTACGCAACGCCACCGCCTGCTGCCAGAGCACTGCTTCCGGTTGTGATTGTTTCCCAATCTGTTCTTC
The DNA here is from genome assembly GCA_003512645.1 of Desulfosporosinus sp. Taxonomy (GTDB): domain Bacteria; phylum Bacillota; class Desulfitobacteriia; order Desulfitobacteriales; family Desulfitobacteriaceae; genus Desulfosporosinus. The sequence continues at coordinate 10,255 of DOPS01000219.1, read as the reverse complement.
CCGGGTCATTAAAATGCACATGCCCGTCTGTTGTACCGGGAAATACATAGTTTCCTGTTGCGTCAATGGTTTCTTTGGCATCGCCGGATAGTTCTTCCGCTATTTCTACAATTTTTTCATCACAAACAGCAACATCTGCCTTTTTCACACCATCCGGACCAACGAGAATCCCGTTTCGTATGATGACATCGTAACGATTGCCCATCAGTTATCTCTCCTTATTGCGATTTTTTTACAAGCGTGCCGAATCCTTTTTGACCAACGAGTTGACCATCTTTAGCTACAACTTGACCCCTTACTAAGGTGCAGATGGGTAGACCTTTACCCTTTAGGCCCACAAAGGCTGAAATTTTATTTACATAATATAAGGACTCAGGTGTGATTTCCCATTCCTTTTCTGGATCTAGAATGACAAGGTCTGCATCAAATCCAATCTCAATAGCACCTTTTTTACCGTAGATTTCAAAAGTTTTTGCTGGACCTTCGCTTAAGGATCTCGCCAGTAACGTAGGACTATAGCCTCGCTTTGCTACACCTTCACTAAATAAAACCTGCATAACGTTTTGGAGGCCACTAATACCACCCCAGGCTCCAAAGATTCCATGCTTTTCTTCACTCTTTTCACTTAATTCACAAGGAGAATGGTCAGAACCAACACAACATAGGGTTCCATTGTTTACATACTCCCACATCTCTTCGACTGCAGCCGCTTCTCTTAAGGGAGGTGCACATTTGAACAGACTTCCATTCTTTATGACATCTTCATCTGTAAAAGTAAGGTAGTGACCACAAGTTTCAGCAGTTACATCGACACCCTCCAACTGAGCGTCTCTGATAATTTTTGCAACTCTTGGATGGCTTACATGACATATATGAACTTTGGCATCGAGCTCTTTTGCTAGGTCAAGTATGTTTTGGGTAGCAATCAATTCAGCGATAACAGGTCTTGTATTAAGGAAATCCTGCCAATCGTTGGTTTCTTTTCTCTTAGCTCTTGCTTCTTCCCATTTAATGATAGAATAATCTTCGCAATGGAAACCTGCGCGGGCATTACAATCCTTTAAGATTTCCAAAGCCTCTTTAGCCTGTCCTATTGTTAATGACACATAATCAGGAGAAACAGGTCCAATAAACGATTTAAAAGCAACGCATCCTTTTTTATCCAATTCTTTTAATTTGTCCAAATTATAGTCTACCAGACCACCCCAAAAACAATAATCCACATAAGCGTTTGGAGAAACAGATTCTACTTTCTTATCGAAAATCTGAGCATCTGTCAAGGCGGGTTCATTTTGAAGAGGCATATCGACTAGAGTTGTGCAACCTCCAACTCCTGCGGCTGCTGTACCATGAGCATAGTCTTCTCTCCACAAGTAACCAGGATCATTTAGATGTGCATGGCTATCAATTGCTCCAGGAAATACATAATTTCCTTTGGCATCTATGATTGCTTCTACTTCTACCGGAGTTCCAGGTTCAACGATCGCTGCGATTTTTCCATCATTCACACAAATGGATGCCTCGAAAATCCTGTCTCTTGTTACAACCTTACCGTTTTTAATAACTAGATTAAACACATTCATGCCCTCGCTCTCTACATATAATGGCAACCTAAAGTTACTCAAGTTTAGCTCCTCGATTGTGGGATAATGACTAAGTTACACCATCATTATTCATCCTTGGAGTTACACCACCTCAGCTTTTTTTGATGTAATGGAGGTCTACGCTAAGAATATAGTGAAAATTTGTATTTTTCACTATCTATCTGTGCTAGAAATAAAGCAGGATTATTATCCGCAGTTGCCAAAGACAGATACAGCAAAATACTGAAAAATATAAATATAGATATAAAGCTTTTTAGAACAATACTTAACTTTCTGCAAAATTCTATAAGAAGTAATTTATGAGGTATTTTTAATTATTAATTTAAGGAATTAGGTAACGTGGGGTAGGAGTGGTAATAATGATTAACAAAGAACGTCTGTATAATCGTTTATTAGAATTGGGAGCAATTGGCAAACAAGAAGAAGGTGGAATTACTCGTCATTCATTCACTGCAGAAGACCGAGCAGCTAAAGAATTAGTCGCATCTTTCATGAATGAAGCGGGTTTGACTGTCAGAGAAGATTCAGTTGGAAATCTCATTGGTCGTAAGGAAGGACGCAATCCAGAAGCTCCTGTCGTTCTTACGGGTTCGCATATCGACACAGTTTGTAATGGGGGAATCTTCGATGGAGCACTAGGAATTATCGGAGGAATCGAAGTTCTACAAACCCTAAATGAACAAGCAATAGACGTCGAACATCCTATAGAGGTGTATGCTTTTAATGATGAAGAAGGCTGCCGTTTTAGCTTTAGTATGTTCGGAAGTCGTGGAGTTATCGGGGATCTCCAACAAAAAGATCTTGAGATGAAAGATAAAGATGGGGTTTCAGTCGCAGAAGTAATGAAGGCGCAGGGTTTTGACCCAGATAAAGTCAGTGAAGCTATACGCACTAAAGAATCTCTAAAAGTATTTATTGAACTTCATATAGAACAAGGTAAAGTCCTGGAAAGTAATAATTTATCTGTGGGTATCGTGAGCGGGATTGTTAATGAGCTCTGGCTTAAATGTACCGTCACAGGAGAAGCGGGACATGCGGGGGCTACTCCGATGAATCTGCGCAATGATGCTCTAGTAGCTGCTGCTGAGATGGTTCAAATGATTGAACGGGAAGCCAAAAAGAATGGTACGACGGTTGCCACAGTCGGTAGGCTGAAGGTTTTACCTGGCGGAATCAACATTATTCCAGGAACTGTGGAATTTACGTTAGATCTTCGGGATATTTCTCAGGATGTGAGTGACCAAGTTGAGAAGGAAATCTTTAAAGAATTTGGAAGAATCTGCGAAGAGAGGGGCGTCGAGCTCCATACGGAGATTTTACAACGCATACCTCCAGCTCCTTGTTCTGAAGAGTTTCAACGGGCAGCACAAGGAGCGTTTCATCAAATGGGCCTTAAGCCCTTCACACTTCCTAGTGGTGCTGGTCATGATGCGATGCAAATGATCAATATCTGCCCGATTGGAATGATTTTTGTTCGGTCAAAAAATGGAATTAGTCATAATCCAGCCGAATGGAGTTCTCTAGAGGATTGTGTTGACGGTGTAAACGTTTTATACCATAACCTTCTTGACTTGGCAGTTCAAGTATAAGAAAAAAACCAACTCCCTGGTGGTTCAGGAGTTGAGGTTATGTGCGTCGTTGAGGTTTAATTGTATTAATGATCCTTGGGAATAATTAGAGAGCGCAGAGAGATTTCATCGAGATCTTTCTGCGCTTCTGTTCATATAGAAAGGATGTAAAAAGGGATCTTTAAGCACACTAGGCTTAAAGATCAAGTGAGAAACTATCTAAACGGTATTGATTAAGTTTAAATGTGAAATAATGTTATAGCTTTAGTTCAAAAGTAACTCCGAGATCTCTTATTTGAACATCTCCATCATAAAGTGGAGCACTCGATTCATCCGAAGTTTGTTTTCGAGTGGCGAGAATATAAGCAAAATGAGGTTCTAAGGGCAATATTGTCCCATGCCAAACGCCGCGATGAAGTACGAAACACATATTTCGCTCCCAAAGAAACGCACGGACTGAATCAAGGGCTGGTAAGGATTTAGGGTCATTTGGGTCGGTTGCAGGAGCTACCGTGATAATAGCCTGTCCACCAGTCATCATAAAGAATCCTTGGGTTACCTTAAGGTGACGCTCTAAACCGGTGAATGTGAATTCTTTTCGATCAAGGAGGGCATAGACAAATTCAGCTTCTCCATCATCTACCTCAAAGGGCATACGATCTGTAAAAATTGGTGGAGTCGTTTTAAAAGGTGGTATCCCTGGGTTTGGGCATAAAAGGTGGCCAAAAGGACTAAACGCCTCTTTTGTTAAGGATTCTACTTTAAGCAGACGATTCATCGAAGTTCATCTCTCCTTTAAGGAATTTTCGTTATACTAACCAGAAAAGTAAAACGTTCATATCAGAGCAACTAAGGCCAGCGCTTGGCGCTAGCCAAGTTTTCTATATGATATGTAAAGTAGTTCTCTTTTCCTTCGTTTCCTCCTTTAGCTATATAGGATAAATAATTTTGGGTATGATAGGGGGAATCTTGACTTATAGCAGATAAAAGAGTAGAAACATGATAAGATTAAGGCTGCCTCTTTATCCAATGTGGATAAAGGTAATCAATTCAAGATGGCGAACATTATGAACATAAGCCAAAATTACAATAGATCTGTCATTTAAGAAAGGGGATATAACAATGGGTTATCCAAATGATTTATTATCGACTCGGGCAATTATTCAACATGGACGATATGCGTTAATTCCTCCGGAAGGACGAGTTAGGAATGTTCTTCCAAATCTCCAACAATGCAATGTCAGCATCATTGCTTCTCCTCATTATGGCCCCCAGTTTTCAATGTATACAGTCGAAGTACTTCCTGGTGGCGGTACCGTTAAACCTTTTCAAGAAGAAGGCATCGAAACCTTTATTTACTGTATGAATGGCCAAGGAAAAGTTACAGTCCAAGGAGAAGAGTATTCTGTCGATGAAAGTGGCTACGTTTTTGCTCCGGAATCTTTGGACGTAAGTCTCAAGAACGAGTCTGATGGACCTTGGAAGCTGCTTCTTTACAAACAACGTTACCGTGCTGTGGACGGTCATGAAGCTAGAATTGTGGTTGCTAGACTCAATGATATGCCAGATGAAGCTTACGATGGCATGGATAATGTCCGGATTAAGAATTTGCTGCCAAGTGATTTAGGCTTTGATGTAAACTTCCATACCTTGAGCTTTTATCCGGGAGGTTGCCATCCGTTTATTGAGACCCATGTCCAAGAACATGGACTCTATCTTCTGGAAGGTGAAGGAGTTTATCTCATCGACGATCGTTGGATTCCTGTGAAGAAAGAAGACTTTATCTGGTTTGGTCCTTATGTTCCTCAAGCTTGCTATGGAGTTGGGCGCACACCGTTTACTTATATCTATACAAAAGACTGTAACCGAGATATTAAGCTCTAATTGCGTTCTCATTAAATCTCAAGGTACAAGGATAAGGGTATTTATTTAGATTTAAACAAACGCTAAATCTGTTTTTGAGGTGGTAACAGTGGAGATTACAGTCAAAAGTTTATTGCAAATCGGTCCCTTGAAAACGTCTCAAGTGGTTGCGGGATACCAAAAGCTTGATAATGTAGTCAAAGGTGTTACCATCATCGAAGCTCCTGATATTGTAAATTGGCTCTCGGGTGGAGAACTTCTCTTAACCAGTTTGTACGCTGGTCCTGGCGAGGGACAAAATTATCGCGAATTTATTCAATTGCTATCCCAAAAAGAAGTCAGTGCTCTTGCCGTTAAAATACGGCGCTTCGTTCAAACTATTCCGCAAGAGGTCATCGATGCGGCCAATGAGTTTGGTTTGCCGCTTATCGAATTGGAAGGAAATATCCGGTTTGTAGATATTATGTATCCTGTGATGGAGCAGCTGTTTAATTCTCAAGTCGTTAAGTTGAAATACTATAAAGATATCCAGGAACGCTTTACCACATTAGCATTACAATGTGAAGGGCTGGAAGCTATTATTCGAACGCTAGAAGAGTTAGTAGGCAATCCAGTCGCAGTGTATGATAAGAATTTCAAATGCCTTAAAGCAACAGACCCTCGGATAGAGAGGTTCAAGGAGCCTCAAGAACGTGAGCTACGCGAAAACTTGAATGAAAAGTTTTCCTATTATCGGCAGAAAGTAAATTACCCCGCTCTAGGAGATGATCTCGTTCCGCAAGTCGTTGTGCAAATTAAAGCCTTGAGTCAGGTTAAGGCTTTTTTAACGATAGCCGAATTGAACAAGCCTCTAGAAGAAATGGATTTCATCTGTTTGGAAAATGCTGCCACGGTCGTCACGTTGGATAGTGTCAAGCGATTTGCGGTCAGCGAAGTCGAACAAAGATTTAAAAATGATCTCATAGAACAGATCTTGAACGGTGAGATGAGTTCTGCTAATGTTTTAGAACGGGCTAACTTTATGGAATGGGATCTTAATCGTCCCTATCAAATTGTTGTCTTTGATCTTCAAAATTTAGATGCTCACTTGTTGGAAAATCGTAATCAGAATAAGATGGCCCTCCAGGGTTTGAAATCGGAAATCACCTCGATCATCTCGAGTGCTATAAGGAACCATACTAAGGATTTTATTATCGGCAATAAAGTAGATACCGTGGTTGTTCTTTGGCCTGTAACAGAGAAGGATGGGAGCCTATTACAAAAGATCAAAGGTGTGGGTAAGGAAGTTCAGCAACAGATTAAGAAGCGAATGAAAAAGATTTCGATTCAAGTGGGAATCGGAGATGAAGCACTGTGTATTCAGGATATACCACGAAGCTATAAGGAAGCACAGGATGCTTTGACCTATGGAGCAATGCTCCACAAGGAGAGTTCAATCGTGGGATTTTCTGAACTGGGAGTTTTCCGAGTTCTATGTAAATTCGCGGAAGGAAATTCACTTGAGGAATTCCTTCCTAAATCTTTGCTCAAAATACTCAACTATGATCAGGAAAACAATGCAGAACTGCTCTATACCTTACAAGTGTTTCTCGAATGCAATGGAAATGCCAGCAAGGCGGCTAAAGAACTATTCATTCATTATAAAACGATATTGTACCGCTTAGATAGAATTAAAGAAGTGACACAATTGGATTTAGAAGATAATAAGAACCGCCTTGAATTGGAGATGGGCTTAAAGATGCTGCATCTATTGAATAATTGAATTAAAAAGATGAGTGGCAATGAACGGCATTTCAAACAAAAAGCACCCTCTCTTAATTAAAGAAAGGGTGCTTTTCAGAAAAAACATCTAACATCTTAAATCATACTCTCTATTAAACCTCGGGTTAGCTCTATGGTTTTTAGGTGTCCAATGAATTTTCTTAACTATTTGATAACAGGAAGTTACAATCACCGTAGCACATGCCAGTAAATAAACCATAGTCATAAACATTCCAATCCAAGTTATGATACATATTACTCCTTTTTTCATACTAATTTATAATGGTATATCTTTATTTATTATATCAAGAAAGTACCAAAAGGATTGGGTTTAACCGGCTATGAAAGCAGACAAACCGCTTCCCTTTCAGGCGGGGAGGCCCAACGAGTTGTTTTGGCTGGTGTTTTAGCCCTCAACGCTCCACTCTTGATTCTGGATCAGCCGACCGCCGAACTGGATCCCCAGGGCCGCTATGAGCTTTATAAGCGGCTGGGTCAGTTAAATACTACTCGTATACATGTAACCACCTCACATTATCTTATTCCGAGGTGGAAGAGTGTGAGATTTAATTTGATGTCGGATGCAACAGTAAAAGAGTATTTTGATCTGTACAGTGTGAAAATTTGCAGATATCGATTCCCAATTCGTGATGAAATAAGTAAAGCACTATTTAATCAAAGTGAATATTATAAATATGCCTTAAGGCAGTATTATAGATACTGTATATGTAACTCCATTTATAGAATCAGGATGTCTTCCTGTGATTCTACTTGAAAATACTGTACCTTGGCAGAAAGATATTTTAGACAGGCTGCATAGGATAAATTTCTTATATGAAAATAGAGAATTTGCTTATGAACTTAACATTCTGATTGAGTTTACCCAAGTTTGGCTCAATATTGTAACAAATATGAAAGATATATTACAGAGAACGTATAAGCCATCTGAAACCAACCAGAACCGACTTAAGACATTTTTAAGCTTTATTCAGCAGAATTATATGAATAAAATCAGTCTGGAAGACATTGCATCGTCTGCTAATGTGAGCAGAGGAGAATGTTGCCGATTTTTTAGAAATACGATTCAAGTTTCTCCTATTGAATACTTGATTTCTTATCGAATCAACAAAAGTTTGTATTTATTGGAGAATTCTGATATGACAGTCAGTCAAATTTCGGATTATGGGATTTGGCGTTAGCTATTATATTGAACGCTTCCGAAAGCAAATAGGTGTTCCTCCAAAGGAGTTTCAAAAGAATTTAAGAAATCCGTAAATAAAATCATATAATGGACGAAACTGCTTGCCTCCCCCGACAGTGTAGGAATATTCAGGAAACATGTTCAATTCTAGGTGAAAGTAATTTATGCCAATTACTTAACAATACGCAAACAGGCGTGTCGATGCGAAAGTTGTTTGAGAATAAATTTATAATCATTTTGTCTATTATACGTTCCGAAGTTAGGCCGTAAAAAGCTCAAGCCCCGAATGAGAGCTTGAGCGACAATTAGGAAGATAACTTTGAATAATTATGGTAAAGCCAACCGTGGGGATTGGCGAGATTGTATTGCAGTTCTTGGTATTCATCCAGTAATCGGTCTAACTTCTGACTAAGCTCTATGACATCTGGATGAGTAAAGGATTTACGCTTGTTGGTTAATTGAACAAGTTTCTCTCTCGTTACTTCAATTAACATATTTAAATGCGAGATTTGATATTCCACAATAGACTAGCCAACTTCCTTTTCCTGAATTAACGCCTCGGATTTCTATTTTACACTAAGGAATTACGTCATATCAATAGGAAACTTTGTCGATTTATGATTTTTTATTAAGTATTCAACCGCATTATTCCAATAGCGATTGCAAAAATCTCTAACCAATTCTTATCCTCAACTAAGAGGTTGCCTCTCAAGCCATTAAGTGTCGTCTGTAAACACTCATAGCCTTTGACCAACAAAACTAATGGAGTCAACACAGTTGTGAGGAAAAGATGGATTAGGAGTGACGGGTATACGTTCATTATGCCTTCAATAAACGCAGTAGCGCTAAGTTTCAGGCACGTCGGCATGCGGAGACGTTAACTGACATCACGCAAAAGGAGATAAAAAGTGGAAGCAGAATTAAAAGTCCTTAAAAAAGAAGATTTTCCGATACTTCAGGCATTATTGGTAAGATGTTCTGATTATCTTATTTTCCAGGATGAGGAACCTATAAAATCGACCGCTGCCCAAGACTTATTTAATTATAGACCTGAGGGGGTTGAGGATAAGGAGAAAGTTTTGTTAGGCATTTTTGTTGATGGACAGGAACAACTAGTAGGCGTTTTTGAGTTGATTAAGGGTTACCCAGTTCCCAATACATTAACTTTAGCATTAATGGTACTTGAACTTTTCAGTCGAGGGAAAGGAATTGGTAGTAAGGCATATGAAGCCTTAGAAGAGTGGGCTATTAGTCGACAACTCAATCGAGTTCGTTTAGGTGTTTTATTTGGTAACGAGAAAGGGCTGAAATTCTGGAAAAGTATGGGCTATTCTGAGACTGGAGAGATTAAGCCATACTTATCTAAAAAGTTTATGGTTCTTGAGAAAAACATTGGGGGCTATGTCAGATAATAGAGAGTTGCAAGTGCCATTGTTTAAAAGAAGAATAATGAATGAATCATAATTTAGGGGTGATTAGCGATTATGGAAAAGAGAATGCTCTATGAAATTGAAACTAGGGCTTATTTTAATAGCCAAGAAGAGGCATTCAACACCTTACCTTTTTTGTATGATTGCTTGAACAAGAAAGTAGAATTTGAAACAAGGATGTATGGAGTTGAGTTGTTTAACTCTGGTAATAGTGGCGTCGATGCTGAGGTTTATAATGAGGAGTACAAAAGCATTTCGGGTGAGCCGGAGGAAGTAAGAAAGAAAGAAAGAAAGAAAGAAAGAAAGAAAGAAAGAAAAGGTTGGAGCATGATAATATAAACGACTTGAAGGATGGGCTGAAACAAAGGTTTGATGAGATCCTAGAGACAATATAACAGCAGGGATTCACTACTTGAAGAGTTTGATGATGAAATATTTAATGCGTTGGTTGAGAAGATAGAAATTCTTACACCAACGCATTTTGTTTTTGAGTATGAAATAGGCGGATTAGCAAAGTAACCCGCCCCTTCCCGAACCGTACAAGCGACTTGTCACCGCATACGGCTCTCCATATTCCAATTGAGTTATCGTCGTTTCAGCTGATTAAACTGGAACCTGTCAGCTTCGACATTAGCAAAGCAGTGTGCGCAAAGGGGTATCTGACGCCTGTTGATGGCCAGCATGATCGTGGCAATCGGTGAGTAGGGCTTGTCGAGCTTCTTCTTCGTTTTCCTGTGATACATGCTGACATGGGACTGCTGATTACCGCAGATGTAGCAGGCATGGGCAAGCGGGTCCATCAAGCTGAACTTGGGCAGGAAAAGAAAC
>DOPS01000220.1:0-12541 GCA_003512645.1 Desulfosporosinus sp. | reverse complement strand
CAAGAATCCCCAAGATTTATCGATGGGGAGTGTCAAAACTATGTTGTATTCTATTAATAGATAGAATATTCTACTTATAGGAAATGAATGACTACATGAAAAAGACAAAAAAGAGTATGGCCACTGTAGTAAAAAGAACCCCGAAACACGGGGTCTTTTTGCTGAAATTCCAAACCATTAAGTTATAATACTTGTAAATCTACTTTAATAATATAAAAAATGGGGCTAGTTAATGATTGAACAATTTAATATTCAGACAAAAGGTCTTAAGCTTGGTGGATACATAATACTCCTGTTTTCCTCTCTGCTCTTCGGAGGGAATGTTGTAGCAGCTCGATTGATTGCAGGAGATATCCCACCAGTCGCTTTGGCTGTTATGAGGGGGCTGTTCGGACTGTTAGTATTATTTCCGTTAGCCCGGCGTTCCCTACGTCAAAGTACTACCCCGAGCAGGCAAGATTTATATCGTTTTGCGCTGATGGGATTTCTCGGGATAACGGTCGCTTATGGGGCATTTTTATGGTCAATACAATATAACTCAGCTACAAATGTGTCTGTTTTTTTCGCTACAACTCCGGCAATGACCATTGCACTCTTAGCCCTTGGCTGGGGAATCGTTCCCTCAAAGTTACGAGTGCTTGGAATTGCGCTTTCCTTTTCAGGTCTCTTAGTCGTTATTGCTCAAGGGTCTTTAACTCGGCTGCTTACTTTAAACTTAAGTCCGAGTGATCTGGTTATGCTGCTAAATATTCTAAGTGTCTCATTATTTTCAATCCTCGGTGAAGGAGTAATGACAAAATTCTCACCGTTAGTAACCAGTGTCTATTCCCTCTTCTTCGGAACAATTTTCTTGTTACCTTATGGAATATGGGAAATGTTCCACACAAACTGGCATTTTACTGGCGCAAGTATGTTAGTCTTACTGTATATGGGGTGTGTCGTTACTGGGATAGCAGTCTTGTTAAATTTTGAGGGAATCAGCCGAATTGGCAGCGGAAAAGCCGCTATCTTTGGGAATCTGGCACCCATTTTTGGGATATTATTAGCTTGCATTTTCCTCGGGGAACGTTTAGCCTTATATCACTGGGTTGGGGTTACTTTAGTACTTACTGGGATTGGTTTATGTCTATGGCCCTGGAATTCCAAGAAAGAATGATAGGGTTATTAATGAACATTATGATTCAATGATAATACGGTGCTATAGATCAAAGGACATTAAGTTGTGGGAAAAAAGAGGCAAAACGGGCATACTAATCCCCAAGTAAGGGGGAGGGATATGTGTGTCTGAACTCGACAGGAAATTAAAACAAATCGAAGAATTACGCTTTAAGATGCTTAAGATAAAAGAGGGTAAATCTTTCACTGATCCGGAAGTCTTAGCTGCTAGTCAGAGGTTGGATATTGATTTAAATAAGTATCATGACTTGATCATCAAAATGAAAAAAGGTGAGAACTATTGAAGCACCTGAAAACTTCACATATTCTTCACATCAAGGTCACGGAAAGGTAACAAATATAGATTATGATAAATACAATCAAGGACCTCAGAACTATATTATGGAGAAAGAGATGTATATATAGAATGAAATTAATTATTATCTTAGTTTTAGTAGGTATGATTCCATCCTTGTTACGGACCTTACCAAGCGTTGATGAGTACACAGAATAATTATAATTATGATAAAAGCACTTAAAACCGTCTCCGCAAATCCCCTTCGTGGGGATTTTTTATGTTTATATACAAAAAAGGCAATTTTACTAGTTAACATTCCTCTTGTTTTTGATTATGTTGATAACGGTTGCAGTCTGTGCTAGGGTTAACATAGCGAGAATTAAGAGGTGGATTATATTCTCAAAAAATGACGCAGAATGATGACTGCTAACCATGTGAGGACGATTGTTAAGGAGAAGGTAAGAAATGGATGAGTCTTTTAAGGTAAAACGGTTAACACGCTTATATGAAAGTTGTAACCGATGCGGTTTGCCTGTATTAACTTGCATATGCAAGATTGTTTCTCCCATCAACACTAAAGCGAAATTTTGGATCATTGCGAGTAAGCGAGAATTATATAGGCCTTCAAGCACGGGAAGGTTGCTGAAGTTAATAAATCCTAACTCAACTGAGATTTTTTTATGGGAACGAACCCATCCTTCACTGAAACTGTTAGAAAATATCGCTAATCATCGAGGGAAAACTTATTTAGTGTTTCCAGCAGAGAGTGAGGAATTAGCGGCCAAAACAGTTAATAAGGTTGAAGAAGGAGCCGGCGCATTTATTCTTATTGATGGTACATGGAAGGAAGCGAGAAGGATATTTCGGAAGAGCGACTATTTAAAGGATTTACCGCTTGTTTCCCTTAAGCCTGCTTGTGAATCTAAATTTAGCTTGCGACGAGGGAGCGTTGAAGGTACTCTATGTACTATTGAGGCTGCAATGGAAATTCTTAAGTTGACTGATGAGATAGAACAAGAGCAGATTATGGGGGAATATTTTAACGTATTCCTTAAACATTTTAAAGCTGGCGTAAGCTCGCACTTACCGAGAGATTATGTAAGTAGTACGTTCAATTTTGAAGAGGATTATGGTGATAAGTCGTGAAACAAATTGTAAAACAGGTTGTCAGGTTATTCATCGGCATTTTTCTGTATGCGGTGGGAATTGTTTTAACGATTAATGCTAACTTGGGTTTGGCGCCGTGGGATGTTTTTCATCAGGGTATGACAAAGCTTATCAGCATTACGATGGGTGAGGCTAGCATTGCTGTTGGGATAATCCTAGTCATTTTCAACTCTGTTCTAGGAGAACGACTTGGGTGGGGAACCTTATGCAACATGTTATTCATTGGGCTCTTCATAGATTTGTTAATGCTAAACCATATTATTCCGATTGTTCATGGAATAATACTAGGTGTAGTAATGATGTTTTTGGGGATGGTTGTCATCGGGGTTGCCAGTTATTTTTATATTAGTGCAGAACTGGGTTCCGGACCAAGAGATGGTTTAATGATTGCCTTAACAAAAAAGACCGGTAAATCTGTGCGGTTTATACGGAATGCTATTGAATTAAGTGCACTTATGGTAGGTTATCTGCTAGGTGGTTTTGTAGGGATTGGAACCTTAATCATGGCCATCGTCTTAGGATATATTATTCAATTTACCTTCAAAGTTTTCAAATTTGATGTAAGACGTATCAGGCATCGATTCATCGATCAAGATTTCAAGGATCTAAAAGAAAAGCTAGCTAAAAGGAAATTATCTAATCTGGATCTCTAAAACATCTAAAATGGTCTACTAAAACTTAAAGTGCATAGAAAAATACCACAATTCAAATGCTAGACACTAAACAGGCAACTGTTTAACTTTAAGCGGAGGTGTTACTATGCGAGAATGGAAGGATTTAACCAAAGATGAGAAAGAGATCATTACAACCATGAAAACGCAGAATATTACCCCTGAAGAGCTAATCCAAAGGATGGTTAACTCTGGGAGAATGAGTGAGCAGGCCATTGAAGGCCTAAAAAAGGCCCTAGAGGATGTCAAACCGTTTTTTGTACACTAGAAATTAAGTAGAATTAGTACATAAGCTTAAAACTAAAGTTTGCTTAAATAAACTTAGCAAACTTTAGTTTTAACCACGTACGACAAGAGATCTCCTACCTTCTTTAATAAGGTCTTAGGGTTTGACAACTCTGCGTAGATAAATTTAAGGTCTCTATGGCAACAAGTGCTAAAAGGGAAATGATAAACCCTTCGGTTTTTCTTATCCCTTTTAATCGTTCTTGAGTGTAGGACTTAGTAATGGATTGCTACTTAATCAATTCCGAGACACCCACTTCTTGTAAGTGGGTGTTCCTTATTCTGCTTCGGTGGGGGTAGATATCCTACGGACTACAGTGTTCTTTTGGGGTTAGCCCTTCGGCATTAGTCTCCACCGGAGACTAATGTCTCCTTCGCCGCGAAGTATTCCTTTTGGGATTAGGCGGCTCGGCGAAACCTATCCTCAGCGCGATCGTATTCGTTAAGGGCCATGTGCTTCGGCGATACTCTATCCTACGCCGGTAAGCATTTCTTTTGGGATCGCGGCTTCGGCGATACTCTCCACTGGAGACTATCGTCACAGGAAACTTTCGTCACCGAAGTCTCGATGTTCAGCTTTAGCTGAACGAGTTCACTCTAGGGTTAAAAAAAGTTCTTTCAACGATATGAATCTTATTAATGCGTTTTATAGTATAATGCTTTCCAGAAGCTAAAAGCACCTTTGGTATTAGTATACGTTAGCGGGGGGTTATGATGATTGACACGGATAGTTCGATTTGTCCGAAAGAAAGGCCAAGGGCTTTACTGCTTTTAGCTGTAACCGCAACATTGTGGAGTCTCGGGGGATTACTTATAAAGTCTGTCGATACTAATCCACTGGCTATTGCAGGTTCAAGAAGCGCTATCGCGGTGGTTTTATTCCTTCTAGTACTAAAAAAACCTAAGCTTACTTGGTCTTATGCTCAAATTGGGGCAGCTTTAGCCTATGCCGCGACCTCGATTTTGTTTGTTACAGCAACCAAAACGACGACTGCTGCAAACGCTGTTCTGCTTCAATTTACCGCACCAATCTATGTTGCCTTATTTAGTGCATGGCTATTAAAAGAAAAAACAAAGTTATTGGACTGGATCACGATTTTTCTCGTTATGGGCGGTATGGTCTTGTTTTTTTTAGATAATCTAAGTACTAAGAGTATTCTGGGGAATGGCATTGCGGCAGCGAGCGGTGTCAGCTTCGCATTATTTATTATTTTCATGCGCATGCAAAAGGACGGGTCTCCGTTAGAATCTGTATTGCTCGGCAATATAATCACCGCAGCAATCGGGCTCCCATTTTTAACCCAAGCTGTACCTGATACATCTGGATGGGTGTACTTAATGATTTTAGGTATTGTCCAGCTAGGGATACCCTACATTCTATTTTCTAAGGCTATAAAGCATGTAACAGCCTTGGAAGCAATTCTTATACCTGTTATCGAACCACTCTTGAATCCGGTCTGGGTATTTTTGTTGTTAGGCGAAGCTCCAGGACTTTTAGCCATGCTAGGTGGTTTCATAGTGCTTTTAGCGGTTACTGTGCGATGTATCCTAACAGCACTGCCTTCGTCCACAAAAGAAGTGGCTCGTAGTAGCTAAGGCTGGACCAGGATTAAGCGAAGATCTGGTCCAAGGGGGATAAGTCTCCCGATCGTTGGAGCGAGGCATCCTAGGGCCGTTCTCAAACATAGTCAAAGCAGGCTTCTATTTTTGCTCAGTTTCAGTTTCAGTGGCAGTGTCAGAGTCTGAGTCCTTTAATAGAATATTTGAGTCACTGTTTTTGAGTAGGGGAGTTTGATTATTTAATTCGCTGATTTTTTCTTCTAAAATCTTTACAGCAATATTTAATTCTCGTATTTTTAAAGCTGACTTAATCTTACTGAAAAACCCTAAAAATGTTGCCGTCAATGCTCCAAGAAATGCAGATAAGAGAATAACTAAGGATTGTGATAGTTCATAATCAACCCAATAAAGTTTTATAAGTACTACATTAGAATTTAATACTGCAAATATAGCGACTAGCATTGAGAAGAATAATGAAACTATAAACCAAACCCGCATAGTTTTGCTTCCTTTCTAATACAGAATTCTTTGCTAAATTATAACATAAAATTGTATTCTCGATGGAAAATAATGTCGACGGTTGCTGGAAATTATGTTAAGAGTGACAACTTGGCGGACAATTTATTTATTTATTAAAAAAGGCTCCTCAGTTCACTGTGAACTGAGGAGCCTTTTGAATGATCTGTTATTAGTCTAAAAGAGTTATTTTGGAAGTTTTGCAAGTCTACTGTTATTCGTTGCAAGAATATAGATTACACCAGCCCATATCGCTGCAACAATAATCGTTCCGGCATTGAAGAACCCTCTTTGTGCAGTATAGAGAATCGAATAACCAAGCGCACCTGGGAGTAAAGCGTAATATGCGAAGACGACCATTGTCTTACGGATAACATAGCCTTCTTTGCCAAGCAGACCTACAACAGCTGAAGCGGCGACAACGTTGTGTACGCAGATGACATTTCCTGCGGCTCCACCCACTGCTTGCAGTGCTACGATCCAAGTTGGGTCTACTAAAATTCGTTCCCCTACACCGAACTGGAACAAGGAGAACATCATGTTGGAAACCGTGTTACTTCCAGCAACGAATGCACCAAGTCCACCAATCAAAGGAGCAAAGATTGGCCATGCTGATCCAGCTAAACCAGCAACCGCTTCTGCAAGCATAATCGGCATACTATTAAGTCCAGCTGCTCCACCTTTTGAATTCATGAACACTTGAACCATGGGGACTGTGAAGATGAGGGCGGAACCTGCGCCCAGCATCGTTATTGCGGAGGCTTTCCATGCTCTAGCATAAGCTTTCCCATCCATTTTATGGATGATGTACGTAATGAGGGAAACCAGGATAAAGATGGTACCGGGTAAATAAAGAGGTTGGAAGGAGGCTGAGATGCCTGTTCCGAAAATTTTAGGCCAAGAAACAGTCCAAAGCTTGGACCATTTTAATATAGGTAAGAATGAGAGTCGAGAGAGAACAAGGAAAGAACCAACGAGGATATAGGGCATCCAAGCCATTAGACCGCTCATCCTAGTCTTAGCGGAGATATCCTTAATCTCGATCGCACCAGACCATTCGGGTTCCCATTTGTCTTTTGCTTCGAAATCCCAAGCTTCTCCTTTAGGCATGAGGAAGCCATTCTTAGCAGCAGTAACGACAATTGCGAGACCAGTTAGTCCACCAAAAATGGAGGGGAACTCGGGTCCGAGCAAGTTAGCTGTGATAAGGTAAGGAATAGTCATGGAGAAGGCTGAGAAAAGTGCAAATTTCCAAATTTTAAGGCCTTCACTAAAGGATCTGTTTTTACCAAAGTAGCGGGTCATGAAAGCCACGACGAAGAGAGGAATAAGGGCACCTGCAGCAAAGTGAAGGAAAGCAACTTTGGTCGCGACGGCTACTCCAATGAATGTATTCCAGTCGGTAAATCCTAAAGAGGCGGCATAAGCTTGTAATTCAGGAGTTTTAAGTCCTGTGCTGACTCCGACGAGCATGGGTGTTCCAACCGCTCCGAAAGAAACCGGGGTACTCTGAATCATCATTCCAGCGACGACGGCAGCCATAGCAGGGAAGCCAAGTCCGACCATCAAAGGAACAGCAACCGCAGCAGGAGTACCGAATCCTGATGCACCTTCAATAAAGGAACCAAAGAGCCAAGCCACAATGATAACTTGAATTCTTCGATCGGCGGTGATTCCGGTGAAGCCTCTGCGAATGGCCTGAATTGCTCCACTTTCTTGTAATGTATTTAAGAGAAGAATGGCACCAAAAATGATGTATAAGAGTGTACCAGCAACAATAACTCCGTTAACAGATGCTGCAGCTACTTGAGCACCGGGGATTTTCCAAACAAAAAGTGCGAGTACCACTGCTGTGACATACGAGATCGGCATAGCTTTGCTTGCGGGCCATTTCAACCCTACAAGAAATAATCCAACAACAGCAATAGGGAGTAAGGAAAGAAGGGCTAATAATCCATTGCTCATTAAGAAACCTCCTAATTTTTTTTTATTAGCTAAAATAAATGCTTAATGGAGAATTTGAACTGATCACCCCCTTTCAAAAATAGGAACCATTCAATGATGATTTAGAACCGTTGAATGGTTGACCTATCATACCAGTAAGGCCAAAAAAAAATCAGATATGTGTGTAGACATATAGTATACTAAATCAAAAATATTTTCAATAATTGAGTTTATTTTCACTAATGAATAATCTAAATAGAAAGTTATAATATTTAGAAAAGTTTCATTTAGATTCTCTTATGTAGCGTTTCACTAAATGAGCATATAAAAAAGGTTAGTTCAGAGTCCATTAACGCGCAAACTAACCTTAAACTTAGTTCTGGTACAGCGAGGACTTAATACTTAAGCATTTTTCATGCGCTAGACCTAAATTGATGGAAATAACCTAGAACGAATTATAGGAATTATTATTACCTAACGTTTAGGTAAACTGAAATATTGAAATTAGCTTAACTCCTATCATAGGACCCTTCAGTTTCTGCGGTTGTTTAGTTATTTCATTATCTTTTAAGTCTTAATAAAAGTTCGCCTTACTGTCTCGTAGTAGGGATTGACCCATAAAATAATTTATTTTTCCTAAGTAAAAACACTTGGAAAAGATAGGCTATATCTGATAATATAACCAATAGAGTGATTAATTCTAGAATGTCAGCAAATGGTTTAGAAACACAGATCGTAGTTTGTTTGTTGATGCATTTTTGATATCTGGGGGGGTAATACAGATGGACACCAGTTCCCGTGTAAATCACCTGTTCGCTAAAAAGTCTCCTCTTGGCAGGAACTTGCCTGTAAGTAAACTAATCGAAATTGCCTTAGAGCGAAAGGAAGGAATACTCTCTAATACAGGAGCACTTTGTTGCACTACTGGAAACTATACAGGCCGCTCACCAAAAGACCGCTTTATTGTAGACGAGGCTTCTGTTCATGATCAAATTGCTTGGGGAAGTGTTAATAAGTCGATCAGCCCAGAGTGTTTTGATAACCTATACCGACGAGCTCTGGACTATTTAGAAACAAAGGAGTATTTTGTATTTGACGGGTTCGCTGGAGCAGATGCCAAATACGGTATACCAATAAGAGTGATTAATGAGTATGCCTGGCATAACATCTTTGTTCAGCAGTTATTTATCAGACCAACCGTTGACCAATTGGAGGAGCATCAACCTGAATTCACCATGATTTGTACGCCAGGGCTCACAGCCGATCCGGGAACTGACGGCACTAACTCAGAGGCATATATTATTCTTTCCCTTGAGAAAAAAGTAATTATCTTAGGGGGTACAGAGTACGCCGGTGAAATGAAAAAATCAATTTTTAGTGTACTTAATTACTTAATGCCTTTTCGTGAAGTATTACCTATGCATTGCTCGGCAAATGTCGGAGCCGACAGGGATGTGGCACTCTTCTTTGGTCTTTCAGGCACGGGCAAAACCACTCTGTCAGCTGATCCCCAGCGCAATCTGATTGGCGATGATGAGCACGGTTGGTCCAGAAACGGAGTCTTCAATTTTGAAGGAGGTTGCTATGCTAAATGCATTAACCTATCTCAAGAGCAGGAACCTCAAATTTGGAACGCCATTCGGTTCGGGACAGTTATTGAGAATGTTATTGTAAATACTGATTCTAGGGAGCCAGATTACAGTGACAACTCTCTTACTGAAAACACACGAGCCGGTTATCCTGTCACTTATATTGATAAAGCCTTAATACCGGGTCTGGCCGGCCATCCCAGTGTGGTTGTGTTTTTAACCGCGGATGCCTTTGGAGTATTACCGCCGATCGCGAAACTTAACAAAGAGCAAGCCATGTATCATTTTCTATCGGGTTACACATCAAAGCTCGCTGGTACCGAGCGGGGAGTCACTGAACCCCAAGTCACATTTTCTACATGTTTCGGGGAACCATTCCTACCATTAAACCCAGCCGTTTATGCGGAAATGTTGGGAAGTCGCATCGATGAACATCATTCTAAGGTATATTTAGTGAATACTGGCTGGTCCGGTGGACCGTATGGAGTTGGTAAACGCATGAACCTGGCTTATACCAGAGCTATAATAACAGCTGCTTTAAATGGAGAGTTAGAGAAGGTTGGATATAGTCCTGATCCTGTCTTTGGCATTCTCATTCCAGAAGAGGTAACTGGGGTGCCAGTTGAAATCTTAACTCCACGTAATACTTGGGAAGATACTGAGGCTTATGACAAAACTGCACACTCTCTCGCGGAGAGCTTCCGCCAGAATTTTGCTAAATTTAGGGACGTTTCAGCCGATATCCGTTCCGCTGGTCCTTAAGCTCATTTGGCAATATTTTTATGGTATTCGAGGCAGTATGGGTTTTACTGCAGCTTTACTTGTTTCAGGAATAGATCGTGAAAAGTATTTCTAAATTGAGGAGGTGTGGCAATTCACACCTCTTTTTCTATACTAGTCAGGCCCCCATGCCGCTCCGCACTACCACTGAGGAAAGCCTTGCTATCCCTCAACTACGTCTTTTAGTGAAAAGGACCATGATCGACAAAGATCATGGTTCCTTGAAAGGTTATTTATTGGTACTGTGCTGCTTATTGGGTAACTTTTTGCCTGGATTCCCTTTACCTTGATGCTTCTTATTTTCTGCGGCTTTCTCCTGTGTATCGTGTATTTTCTCTACCTTATCCATAATTACCCTCCTTGCTTAAGAGCCTTTTCTTACTTTAACCACCCGTCCCGAAAAACATGCAGTTACAAGCGAGGGTTTAAAGGCCCGTTTTGATTTTGTCGAATGAAAATTAGAATCCGTGAAATATTGACTATAAAAAAGCCTAAGGAAGGTGATACCATGAAGTTTAAGGAGTTTACTTATCAACGTCCGAATTTATTGGAAGTGGAAACCAAGTTTACTGGGCTATTAGCTAAATTTGATCTGGCTGAAGATGTGGAACAACAGGACCTGCTGATGGTAGCGATTAATGAGTTAAGAAGTGAATTTGAGTCGATGGAGCAGCTTGTGATTATACGCCATACAATCGATACGACTGACCCATTTTACGAGGAGGAACAGAATTTTTTTGACGAAGGAACTCCGATTTATCAGGGTTTGATTTCCCGATATTATCGGTCTTTGGTCAATTCGAAATTCAGACAGGGCTTAGAAGAAAAGTGGGGAAAACAGCTTTTTGTCAAAGCTGATCTAACCCTTAAAACCTTTGCCCCAGAAATTATTGAAGACTTACAACAGGAAAACAAACTTTCCAGTGACTATACCAAGCTCATTGCTTCGGCTAAGATAATGTTTGAAGGGGAAGAGAGAAATCTACCTGGCTTGGTACCATTTCAGTTATCGACTGATCGAGACATGCGGAAACGAGCCAATGCCGCCAAATACGCTTTCTTTACTGCTAATGAAGTGAAGCTGGACGAAATCTATGACGGTTTGGTTAAAGTTCGAACACGAATGGCCGAGAAGTTAGGGTTCAAAAACTTCATTGAGCTTGGGTATGCGAGAATGCTTCGCTCAGACTACACACCAGATATGGTGGCAAACTTCCGTAAGCAAGTCAAAGACTCTATTGTTCCGGCGGCCAGTAAACTACGGGAACGACAAAGGAGACGGTTGGGGTCGGCGACTCTGCCTTATTATGATGAGAAGTTTAATTTTCAAACTGGTAATGCTTTGCCTCAAGGGAATCCAGAATGGATTGTGAACAATGGACAACGTATGTACAGCGAGTTGTCAACAGAGACCGGCGAATTCTTTCAGTTTATGGTGGACAATGACTTGATGGATTTGGTTAGTAAAAAGGGTAAAGCAGGAGGCGGTTATTGTACGTTTATCAGTCAATATCAGGTACCTTATATCTTCTCTAATTTTAACGGTACATCTGGCGATATTGATGTCTTGACGCATGAAGCCGGGCATGCTTTTCAAGTATATTGTAGTAAAAACTTTCAAATACCGGAATATCATTGGCCTACTTATGAGGCCTGTGAGATCCACTCGATGAGCATGGAATTTTTTACATGGCCGTGGATGGAACTTTTCTTCAAAGAAGACGCTGACAAATATAAATTCACCCACTTGAGCGATGCGTTACTCTTCATTCCTTATGGGGTTAGTGTTGATGAATTCCAGCATTTTGTCTACGCTCACCCAGGGGCTTCACCACAGGATAGGAAAGCAGCCTGGAGAGAGATCGAAAGGAAATACCTGCCTCATCGCGACTATGAAGACAACGACTATCTGGAACGAGGTAGTTACTGGCATCAACAAGGGCATATTTTTGGGGATCCCTTTTATTACATTGATTACACCCTAGCGCAAATTTGTGCCTTCCAGTTCTGGAAAAGGTCCCGTGAAAATCGCGAATCGGCCTGGGCTGATTACCTGAAGCTTTGTCAGGCCGGGGGCAGTCAATCGTTTTTAGAACTGACTGAGTTAGCCAATTTGGTATCTCCATTTCAAGATGGCTGCATAACATCCGTAGTTAAAGTCATTGAAGACTGGCTCGATGGGGTAGATGATTCTCAGCTGTGATTTTTCAAAAAGACCTTAGCTAAACAGACAAAAGACTATCCGTGTGGTTAGCTTTTGTCTGTTTAGTTTCATCACGTTATTCTTAATTACAACATTCTTGAGGAGACAAAGGCAAAACCAAAGCTTAAATAGCATCCACTTTCATAAACTTAAAAAATCATCCTTTTTATGCTTAAATAAACAATTTAAAGCAAAAAAAACTGGACCAAAGTCCTATTAAGATGTGCTATTTGGACATTATGGAGAAAGATGGAAAGTATTATACTTAGCTTATTAAGAAGGTGGGTGCTTAAATGAAGTTTATAATTCCGTATCTGATCTGTCTGGCATTATATCTGGCCTTCAATTACGGAGCACATCTTGGGGATGAAAA
>DOPS01000158.1:26390-39655 GCA_003512645.1 Desulfosporosinus sp. | reverse complement strand
CTGAAGGAAAAATTAAAAGAGTCTGAGATGTTGGCAACTCGCTATCAAACAGAACTTTCACAATTGATTCCGGAGCGACTTGAAAAGGACAAAATTATTGTACAAAGTCCTAGTATGTTGAAACTATATAATCTCGCCATGCGAGCGGCCCGGACGGATGTCACCGTTCTGCTTCTCGGTGAATCCGGTGTCGGAAAAGAAGTCTTTTCCAGAGTGATCCACAGCACAAGCAACCGTGCAACTACAGGAAGATTAATCCAGATAAACTGTGGAGCTATTCCGGAAAATCTTTTAGAATCCGAGCTATTCGGATATGAACCTGGTGCTTTTACTGGGGCCAGTCCAAAAGGGAAACCAGGGATTTTTGAAATCGCTACCCACGGGACACTACTTCTAGATGAAATAGGAGATCTACCTAAAAATCTCCAGGTAAAACTGTTACGTGTTCTTCAGGAACAGGAAGTTTATCGAATAGGGAGTACTAATCCGATTAGACTTGATGCTCGCATTATTGCTGCTACCAATCTAAATATTTGGGAACGAGTAAAAGAGGGTTCCTTTAGAGAAGACCTATTTTATCGTTTGAACGTTTTACCTATTGAAATCCCCCCCTTAAGGGAACGCAAAGAAGATATNNCAAAGCGGCTGGACCCCAAAGCCATACCCATTCTGGAATCGTACAATTGGCCTGGCAATGTAAGAGAACTTCAAAATGTACTCGAAAGATTAATGGTCGTTACCGATGAAGAATTAATTCAATCCTTACAGGTTCAGTATCAATTAACCAAGTTTAAACCAAAGTTTAATTCTCCGATAACCGTAAATGAACTTATACCAATTCATGAAGCTAGAGATATATTGGAAAAAGAACTGATTTGTATGGCCTTAGATTGTTACCCTTCCATCAGAAAAGCTGCTGACGTTTTGGGACTTGATCACTCAAATATTGTACGTAAGGTTGCTAAATACGGGATAAAGAGATAATTAGATCCTAAGGCATTCTGCAACGAAACTAGTGCGTTTGACCATGACCCGGTGTTATAAGACTCCATATTGGTGCGGTAGGACTCCATATTTGAGGTTCTACCGCACCAATCTTATTTTTCCCATCGTTGTCTTAAAAAGTATATCTTCTGTTTACTACTTAAATATAACCGTTCAAGTTTATATAATGATAATTAATAGAAAATTTTAAAGATTCAGAAATAAATGGTCCTACTATTGCATTAAGAATTTGTAGTTATTTGAAATTCTCTTTTTTAAGATTGTTAAACCTAAAGGAACCTTTTTTCAAAGGGAAGGGGGGAAAGACTATCGTATCGGAGTATCGATGTTCAGCTTTGGCTGAACCACTTCACTTTGAAAGGAATGTTTTTCAACTATGCAAATAAAGAAATCAGAAGAAACAGCAAAGTTTAATGCAGCTAACTTATTTGTTGACCGTCATGTGCGCCAAGGTCGCGGAGACAGAGTAGCTCTTTATTATCAAGACCAACAAATCACTTACGGAAAGGTTTTTGAAAAGGTCAACCAGATCGGTAATGCTTTGAAAGACTTGGGCGTGAACATGGAAGACCGTGTTATGTTATTACTTTTAGATTGTCCAGAGTTTATTTACAGTTTCTTCGGGGCAATGAAAATTGGGGCAGTGCCGATACCTGTCAATACTCTACTAAAACCAGCAGACTACGAGTACCTGCTGAATGACAGCAGGGCTAAAGTGATCGTGGTCAGCGACGAATTGCTGAGCAACATTTCAACAGCTAAATTAAAATACTTGAAACACATCATCGTTGTAGGCAATCCAAACGAACCATTTATCAATTTTAATACTTTAATTAACGATAAATCTACAGAATTAGAAACTGCCGACACCGGCAAAGATGATCCAGCGTTTTGGCTCTACAGTTCGGGTACCACCGGTTCCCCCAAAGGCGCAGTACACCTCCACCATGATATGGCTTTTTGCGCAGAGCATTTTGCCAAAAATCTTTTTAATATTACTGAAAATGACCGAACCTTCTCCGTGGGCAGGTTGTTCTTCGCCTATGGTTTAGGTAATAGTATGTTTTACCCCTTTTATGTAGGTGCTTCCGCCATACTCTCTCCAGACCGCCCTACTCCAGTTCATCTCCTCCAGATCATAGACCAGTATAAACCTACGCTATACTTTGGGGTTCCTACCTCGTATACTGCCATACTACAGTTGGAAGAGGATACAGATAATTATGATTTAAGCAGCATCAAGCATTACTTTTCTTCTGGAGAAGCCCTACCCTCGGTGATCTTCGAGCGCTGGTTGGAAAAATTCAAGGTTGAGCTGTTAGATGCCATTGGTTCGACGGAGGTTCTGCACATCTTTATCTGCAATATGCCCGGTCAAGTTAAAGCAGGAAGTACCGGTAAGCTTGTTCCTGGCTTTGAGGCAAAGCTTGTTGACGAGGATGACTTGATCGTACCAGAAGGTGAAGTTGGAACTCTAATGATCAAAGGGGATTGTACAGCCGCCTATTATTGGAATAAACATGAAAAGAGCAAAAAGACCTTCAAGGGGGAGTGGGTTAATACTGGGGACAGATATTATCAAGACAAAGATGGATTCTTTTGGTATGTTGGACGAGACGATGACATGTTGAAATCCGGTGGGATCTGGGTTTCCCCCATCGAAGTGGAACATGCTTTAATGGTACACCCAGCAGTACTGGAAACAGCTGCCATTGGTAGCAGCGACGTAGATGGATTAATTAGGCCCAAGGCCTTTGTTGTGCTGAATAAGGGTTATGAACCCAGCCCAGAGTTAGCAAATGAATTAACCCAATTTGTCAAGAACAGCATTGCCCCTTATAAATTCCCGCGCTGGATCCAGTTTGCTACCGAACTACCCAGAACCGCTTCAGGAAAAATCCAGCGGTTTAAGCTACGGGAATTAGACAACTCTAATCATTCAGTATCAATGTAACTATTTTGCTGATATTACCTGCAAAGGGTGTAGAAAATGTTAAGATAAAGGGAGGTTTACAAATGAAAGAAGCACAAGGTAGTGCTTATGAATGGTTAGATAATATGAAATATAGCAGTTTTCATACACTAATAATTGTGTTACTCTGTTTAGTTTTAATTTTTGACGGGTATGATTCTCAGATAGTAGCCTATATCATGCCTTTGGCATCAAAGGAATGGGGCCTTACACCAGTAATGACAGGCTCCTTAGCCTCTTGGGGCTTCGTGGGTTTAATGTTTGGAACTGCCTTCTTTGGCTTTTTGTCTGATCGAATTGGCCGAAAAAAGGGTCTTGTGCTTGCAATTGCCTTCTTTACAATCTTTAGTGGATCAGCTTTTTTTGCTCCAAATTATAGTGCATTTGTTGCTCTACGAGTCTTGGCTGGACTAGGGATGGGCGGTGCCATGCCGATTTGTATTACTATGATTTCAGAATATTCACCTGCCAGAATCCGCGGCAAAGCAGTTACGGCCATGTATGGAGGTTTTACAACAGGATGGATATTGGCTGCCTTAGCGGCAATCGGGGTCATCCCATCTTTTGGTTGGCGCCCTGTGTTTCTGATGGGTGCCATTCCTATACTAATGATCCCATTACTGATGAAGTATATGCCTGAATCAGTCCGTTTTCTCGCCAGCAAAGGACGTCATGAGGAAGCTATTAAAGAAATACGCAAAATAGAAAAACTTACTGGTCAAAAGCCTATTGATTGGAAACCCGAACATTTTGCTATTACTGAAGTAAAATACACAGGCACCATCAAAGATCTTTTTACACCAGGTTTAATAAGAATGACAATTTTGATCTCTGGAACTTACTTTTTCAATCTCATAGTTGTCTATGGGTTGGCCAGTTGGCTTCCTACCCTTCTCGTTCAACGTGGTTTTTCCCTTGTCAAAAGCTATAACTATGGAATGGTTCAAGCTATCGCAGCTTCGGTTGGCGCATTTTTTATTGGTACTTTGTTAGATATATTTGGTCGTAAAAGAACCCTTATTGCAGGTTATTTAATAGGCGCAGTTTCTCTAGTGTTGTTTGGATTTGCTACCAGTGGTCCAGTTTTGATGGCTGCTGGGGCCGCGGCCGGATTTTTCATAATCGGCACGCAAACAACCCTGCACGTTGTTAATGGAGAAACTTATCCAACTCATATTCGTTCAACTGGAGTAGGCTTCACTTATACGATTGGTCGTATCGGTTCCTTTGCTGCTCCCCTAATTGGTGGGACCCTACTGGCGGCAAAAGTAAGTTTCAGTTTATACTTCGTAATCTTTGCGATTCCCTGTGTACTTTGCGCCTGTTGTGTCGCCGGATATAAGACAGCTGTGAAAGGTGAGGGACTTGAGCAGATTACTAAAACACTTATTAGAAATGTTGATGCTTAGGACGAAAGCTTTCGGTAAACCAAAAGAACACTGTCACCCGTAGGATGTCTACCCCCACCAAAGCAGAGTACGGGTACTCCTACTTTTAGACAAGAAGTGGGAGTCTCACGATAGGATAAACGAAAAATCAAAATTAGCCCTTAACCTTCCACTAGGAATAGTTAAGGGCATTATTTAATGTTTATTTACATTTCCCAATTCTACTCGCGAGGTTTTGTAGCTAGTATTTTGAAAAAGCCAAGATATTTGCTTATGTCAGCAAGAACTATGAATTTCAACAAAAAGGCTTTATTTGCTTTATATTTTGTAAATAATTGTAAATTAAATTTATTGAATTTTTTGGATATTTGTTTTAAAATTATTATTAACTTTTTTGAGTAGCTTAACTTCGTAATATAAGTTTTAAGGAGCAGCGACTGTATGGAACTTATCAAATTAGCTAGACCTAGTCCGGTGCAGCCTGACCCTGAACAGCCCTTAGCCAAGACAGTGGATAGTATGATTGCTCATGAACTCAGTTCGGTTCCGGTGTTACTAAACAAAAAAATTGTTGGCATCCTTTACCTGGCAGTAGCCCAGAAATGGACTCAGAAGGGTGAAAATTGGCAGCGCAGGGGCCTTGTTAAGGATGCTATGCAAGCGGATATCATTATTTACAGAGAAGGCACGGAATTAGAAGATGCTCTGATAGAGAATAATTCTTGGTTTCCTGCAGAAGATGCTCAGGGCAACTTTGTTGGAATAATTATGACAAGCACACTTGTTGTCTACCTTAATAAAAAGCTGACCACTCAAAACCAGCGTAACCAAGTGATATTAGAGAACATACCTAATGGTATTGTCGCTATTAACGCCGAAGGTAGAATCGAGATTGTGAACAAAGCTACCTGCCGTCTTCTGGGCGTAGATAAAGAAATCATAGGCCAATTGATTAGCGAAATATTCCCTGAAAGTAACCTTCCTGACATAACAAAATCCGGTTTAACCCAATATGGACATAAAATTGAACTCAATGGCCACACCCTTATCTCAAACCGTTCCCCGATTATTTGCGATAATTATATCTCTGGTGCGGTCGCAGTATTTCAGGATATGACGGAATTAGAAAATATCTCCCATAAACTAGCTTCAGTCAAGCAACTTAACCTAGAATTAGATGCCATTATCGAATCTTCTTATGACGGAATAGCGATTTGCGATCATGAAGGGCGGGGTATCAGGATCAATCAGGCCCATGCGCGATTAACCGGCTTGGATGCCTCACACTTTATCGGTCAGAATATTGATGACTTATTCGAAAAAGGCATTTTCCAGTATGAGTCCATCACTATCAAAGCCCTTCGCGAAGGACGGACTATCACCAGTGTTCAGAAAATCAGCACTACTGGTAAACAAGTACTGGTTACCAGTAATCCTATTTTTGACATAGAGGGTAACGTTTCGAGGGTTGTAAACAATGTCCGGGATATTTCTGAACTACATGAGCTTAATGAAGAACTAAGAGAATCTAAATTGCTGGCAACTCGCTATCAGACAGAACTCTCACTGTTAATGCTAGAGCGACTCAAGAAAGATAAAATTATTGTAGAAAGCCCTGGCATGATGAAGATCTTTAATCTGGCAATACGTACCGCCCAGACAGATGCCACAGTTCTACTTCTAGGCGAATCTGGTGTAGGGAAAGAAGTATTATCCCGGGTTATTCACAATACCAGCAACCGGGCGGCAAGAGGAAGTTTTATCCAGATAAACTGTGGGGCAATTCCAGAAAACCTCTTAGAATCAGAATTATTCGGCTATGAACATGGTGCTTTTACCGGGGCCAACCCCCACGGAAAACCAGGTATGTTTGAGCTTGCTCACCTTGGTACACTTCTGCTTGACGAAATTGGAGATCTTTCAGCGAGTCTACAAGTTAAACTATTAAGAGTGCTTCAGGAACAAGAGGTTTACCGGCTCGGGGGCACTAAGCCCATTAAGCTTGATGTCCGTATCATCGCTGCTACGAACCGTAATATATGGGAAAGAGTACAGGCAGGCACCTTTCGTGAAGACTTATTTTATCGGCTAAACGTTTTACCCATTGAAGTTCCACCCCTGCGGGAGCGAAAAGAGGATATCTTACCTCTAACTATGCACTTTATCCTCCTGTATAACGAAAAATATAGAGTCGTTAAGCGTTTAGATCCTAAAGCTATTCCCATATTAGAAGCCTACAGTTGGCCAGGAAATGTACGGGAACTTCAAAATGTGCTCGAAAGATTGTTGGTCGTCACCGAGGAAGCATTGATTCAACCCTTGCAAGTTCAGATACAATTGTCTAAATTTAAGACTAAGTTTAATTCTCCGATCACTGTTAATGAAATCTTACCGATTCAACAAGCAAAGGAAATGTTGGAAAAGGAGCTGATCATTATGGCTTTTGATTCTTACCCTTCAATCAGAAAAGCAGCCGAAGTTTTAGGTCTTGATCACTCAAATGTTATGCGCAAGGCTTTAAAATATGGGATAAAGAAGTAATGGCCAGAGGCCTGAACTTCAAGGTTCGAGATTCGTACATCAAAGATGGATAGGTTAAACTAAACGTGAGGGGGAGCTTTTTAAACTCCCCCTCACGTTTAGTCTCCTTTTTAACCCTTATCTCTGCTAGGTATTTTACACCCTTTTTGCGCGCTTCGATGTCGTATTTACTTTACTTAACTTCAGCAGCTAGTTTAACTGCTTTAATAATCTTGGTATAGCCCGTACAGCGACAGAGATTTCCTCCTAAGGCTTCTTTAATCTCCTCTTCATTAGGTTTAGATATTCTGTCTAAAAGACTCTTGGCAGAAAGCACCATTCCAGGTGTGCAGAACCCGCATTGAATAGCGCCATTTTCAACGAAGGACTGTTGAACTGGATGCAGTTTGCCATCATCTCCAGCCAACCCTTCAATCGTCATGATCTCTTTGCCTTCGGCCGCGATTGCCAAGGTAGAACAGGCTAGAGTAGGCTTATTTTCTACTAATACAGTACAGGCACCACAGCTGCCTTCATTACACCCTGACTTCGTTCCAGTGAGTCCAACCGTCTCTCTCAGCACCTCAAGTAAAGTCTGCTGTGGTTTGACAAGCACTTCATATTCCTGATTGTTTACATTTAAGACGATTACTCTTTTATTACTACTCATAATCTCGCCCCTTTTTCTGGCTATTATTTAGTAAATATTTGCTTCAAGCTTTCCTCGATCAATGCTCCCACCATCCGACGTCGATAGCTGGGTCGATAGGACATATTAGCTACTGGAAGAACATTTTTCCCTGCTATCGCCGCACATTCTTGGGCCAACCCTGAAATCTTTTCTGCATCTAGTTCTTCAGTCTTTAAACCACGGAAAATCTCTCCAATGCCTTTTACTAACACTGGTCCACTCCCTAGAGCAGTAAGTGCGAGATGAAGGTCTTTGACTAGTCCGCCTTCTTCGCTGACAACAACAGCTACGCCTGCCTGTGGAAAGTCTATGCTTTTGCGTGAACGGAGTTTGAGGTAGGCACTTTTGGTCTGCCAGGCACTTTGGGGAATTGTGATTTCGCTGATGATTTCTCCAGGTTTAAGGTTGGTTGGTGTTTTACCCTCTCCTGTATAAAACTCTGCTAAGGGGATTATTCTTTCACTATCTAAACAAGAAAGCTTAATTGTTGCTCCATAAGCAATTAGGGCTGGTGCGATATCGCTGCAATAGGCAGCATGGCATCTTTCAGACTTTTTCATAACCAGACATTGATCTCCACCAGTTTTATAGCATAACGGGTGAGCCTTTCTCCAATGGCGAGTCTGATTATAAAACCAACAACGGGTGTCTTGGCAAAGGTTTCCACCAAGAGTCCCCATCTGCTGGTGTTGGACAGCCCCTACTCCGCTGCCCGCTTGGTAGAGTGCCGTCAAACTCTGTTTAACTTCTAGCTGGTGGATTAAGTCCCAAATAGTGACCGCACCACCGGCAATGATTTGCTCATTAACTGAACATGCTATTTTGGATAGCGCCTCGATATCCGTAAGATCGACGAGAATTTCGGCAGGATTGAGTCCCACTTTCATATTGTTTAGTAAGTCGGTTCCCCCAGCCAAGGGGCGAATTTTTCCTGCTTGTTCTTTCAATAAGGTTAAGCATTCCTTGATGGTTTGAGGACGGTAATATTCTAAGGCCGGCAGCGTCATGCTTCCTTCCTCCCCTTGTTATTTTTTTCTTCGATTGCCTTCAAAATCTTTTCTGGAGTTATTGGTAAATCCATTATCCTTACTCCAATCGCGTCGGTAATAGCGTTCACGATAGCCGGTGCGGTGTAGATGGTTGCACCTTCCCCACATTCTTTAGCACCAAAAGGCCCTACCGGATCATTCGTCTCAACGTGAATTACTGCTTGAGGAGGGGCATCAGCAGCCGTGGGAAGCTTATAATCAATAAACGATACACTCCGGTTTTGACCATTTCCCATATCAAAATCAGGATCTTCATAGAGGGTGTGTCCGATCCCGGTCATAACCGCTCCTTCTATTTGGCCTTCCACCTGATCTGGGTTCAAGGCCCTGCCCGCATCGTCTGCCGTCACAATCTTAAGGATTGTGACCCGACCTGTTTTAGGGTCAACTTCAACTTCACAAGCCTGGGTTCCAAAGCTGTAGGAGCCGGAGATATCGCCGTTATCTCGCAGCAACGTGGTTGGCTCTTTAGCCGGCAATTGATAGTAGCCACGTCCAATCATGGGAACTTGAATATCAGCATACTGTACTAGCTTGACAGCTTTATTGATTTGCATTTTGCGTTCACCACGAAGCAGAATGTAGTCTTCTTTGATCGTCATTTCTTCCGGATCGGCCCCGATCTCTTTTGCGACAACTTGTAAAATTGTCTTTTTGATATCCCGGGCAGCAAGCTGAGCTGCTTTACCGGACCTGACGGTTACACCGCTACCGAATGTCCCGGAGTCTAACGGGCAGATGTCTGTATCTGCAGCGATAACCCTTACTTTCTCAAAGCTGACCCCTAGTTCTTCGGCGACAATTTGCGCGATAACGCTTTCCGCTCCTTGTCCGATATCTGCAGCACCTGTAAGTACCGAAACACCGCCGGTTTTCTCCAGCTTAACAACCGCACCGCCACCGATATGGCTCATGTTGTTAACGCCTGAAGCCCAACCGGAACCTCCCACGCCAACACCCCGATAATTTCCGCGGCCGCGCTTTTCCTTCCAGCCAATAGCCTCCGCAGCTTTATCCAGACTCTCTTTAAATCCGCAAGTGCGCAGAATCATTTTAGCGGGGTTTGGGCTGCCGGCTTCCAAAGCATTGATCCTCCGGAAATCAATAGCATCCATGCCTAAGTCTGCAGCTAGCATGTCGACCTGGGATTCGATGGCATAGCGCATCTGTGGCGCGCCGTGTCCCCTCATGGCTCCGTTCGCTTGTTTATTAGTATAGACATGCTTGGCATCTAAGACCAGATTAGGCAGATAATAAGGGATCATCCCAAAGTAACCGGACAGGGTGATGATCAGCGGGGCAGTACTGTTATAAGCTCCACCGTCCACGGTAAGATCAATGTGCTGGGAACTGATCCGGCCATCCTTAAAAACGCCGGTACGGACTTTGAGGATCGCGGGATGCCTGCCCCGTACACAGGTCTGTGCTTCTTCTCGGTCATAGAGAAATTTGACCGGCCTTCCTGTTTTCATAGAGAGAAAGGCAGCGCAAAAGTCTTTGGAGTACATATCGATTTTGACACCAAACCCCCCGCCAACGGCTGGCTTGATCACCCGCACGCGATCTTCGGCAATACCTAAAGTACTGGCAAGGTTGTGCCTTAAAAAATACGGGATCTGAGTACTGGACCAAATGGTGAGTTTGCCGCTCGGCTCGTACATGGCAATAGCCGCGTGGGGTTCCATCGGGGCATGATACTGACCGTGTGTTCTAAAAGTGTCTTCCCGAATATGGTACGCTTCAGCAAAACCTTGTTCGATATTGCCAAATTCTTTACGGTATTGAATGCTAACATTATTTTTCACCTTGGGACCGTCATGGATGTCTGGAGCCCCTGGTTTAAGGGCATCTTCAATGGTGAAAACTGCCAGCAATAACTCATATTCCACTTCAATAAGTTCTATAGCTGCTTCTGCGGTCTCTTGGTCCACAGCCGCCACAGCTGCTACTTCATCCCCTACGTAACGTACCTTGTCAATAGCCAGCCCGTACTCATCTTGGGCAAAAGGGACGATCCCGTACTTGATAGGGAGGATATCTTTCCCTGTCATGATTGCTTTAACACCCGGCAACTTTAAAGCTTTTTCAATATTTACGTTCAGAACACGCGCATGTGCGTGAGGACTTCTGAGTAATTTTCCGTAAAGCATGTTCGGCAGCTTCATGTCATCTGTGTAAACGGTCCGCCCGATTACTTTATCCCAGGCATCAGTCCTGGGAACACTTTTGCCTATTACACTAAATTCCTCCATGATTGATTAACTGGGTTTACCATTTCCCCCAGTTACTTTCCCCCTTCACTAACTAATATTTTCAAACTTTGGCGTTTTTGACTTTTCACAACCTCGCTGAAATTTTATTAGAAGTCATAAATATATATTTTTCCTTTCACCACCCCCAGCAAATTTACTAAGTTTTACTTGAAACCATTATCCAACGATTAGTTAAAGCTAATTGTTTGTTCAAAATCTCTTATTGTTATACTTAGCAATTCCCATGCCACTTTCAGTGTGTATCAGTAAAAACCCTTACCTTTCTGTATGCCTCGGGTAAGCCAAGGCTAAATACACAAACAATACTTGCTAACCCCAATCATAAAAACGTCCGAAAAACACACACTTGTATGTTTTTCGGACAATACATCTAAATCAGTTTTCTTAACTTCTATGTTCAGCTAACTTATCAGTCATTAGGGAAAGCTTTTCGTACAATTTCGATCGACTAATACCTAATAACCTCGCCGCCTTAGATTTATTACCTTGAGCCTGAGCCAAGGCGATTTGAATAGCTTCCTGTTCGAGATTGGCCAAGCTTTGACCCATTAATCTCTGACCTGTTATCCCGCAGATTTTCTCCGTCTGTCTGATTTCTTCGGGCAAATCTTGAAGATCTATCAAGCCACATTCAACATAGTTCAACATTCTTTCGATCACATTTTCTAACTCCCTGATGTTACCCGGCCAATTGTAATGAACTAAAACTTCTAAAGCTGCATCAGTGATCCCATCCACACGCTTTGTGAACGAATTATTATATTTTCTAATAAAAGTATTGGCTAGAATCGGAATATCCAGCTTTCGCTCACGCAAAGGGGGTATCTTTAAATCAATCACATTTAATCTAAAATACAGATCCTCCCTAAATTTTCTTTCAGCAACCAGACGCTTTAAATCCTTGTTCGTAGCGGCAATAATTCTCACATCGATTTTACGAGTCTTAATATCTCCTACTCGCTCAACTTCCTTTTCTTGAATGACTCTTAATAACTTACTTTGTAGCATAAACGGCATATCACCGATTTCATCGAGAAAAATTGTACCTCCAACGGCTAACTCGAATTTGCCAGGTTTACCCTGTTTTCGCGCTCCGGTAAAAGCACCGTCCTCATACCCGAACAATTCTGATTCTGCAAGTTCACCAGGAATAGCCGAGCAATTTACTTTAATAAACGGTTCTTTACGCCGATTAGAGGCATTATGAATGGAATGAGCAAATAGTTCTTTACCTGTTCCACTTTCACCTGTAATCAGAACAGTCGAGTTACTCCGTGCAACTTGAAGTGCCTGAGTTTTCAACTTTGCGATGCGCTCATTACTACAAACAATATTGCCAATGGTATAGCTCGTTCCATTTACCTTGAACAACTCGTCTTTGTAATAGTTGAGTTGCATATTGATCCGATTCAGCTGTTGCATAACATCAGCTAATTGATCTAAATCCTCATAGATCTTGACCACCGTTCCCTTGGTGTTGCTTTCTTTTGTAAAAGGCAAAGTAGAGATGACACAGGGCCTAGCATTGATTTCCAACACTTTTAATGGCGACTGGTTATCCGTCAGAGGAACATATTTATTAATATTTTGCCCAATAATCTGATCCTTAGATACCCCAACTCTTTTGCAAAAATTAGCATTAGCCATGCTCAGCCGACCTTGTTCATCTAATACTGCGACACCTTCATAAGCAACCTCTAAAACTGTCTCTAAAGTCATTTTGAGTTCCTTAACAGTTTTTAATTCATGAGCAATTCCCTCAACATCCGTCAGATCTTGTAAAACAAAGGTTGCCCCTTTTATTACTGTATTTTGAAAGATGGGGACAGCAGTAGCGATCAATTTTAGAGAACGATATTCAATCTTATGAGGCACAATCCAGGCTCCTTCAACAATGGGCGTAAAATCATCTTTCAAATCCGTAAGGAAATTTCCAATATACTCCCCCACTTGAACTTTGTGTAAGATACTTTTGGCGTATTGGTTTGCTAGGGTGACAAATCCTTGATCATTAGTTGCTATGATACCAGCAGGTACATTCTCTATAACACTAGCTAACTCATGATATAAATACTCGGTTCGATCCAAAAGTTCGTTAACCGCACCTGCTTGGGTCATCATGCCAATCGGTTCATTAGCCATATTAACGACAGGAGTTTGTCCAACCCGGACTGTGTGCAACCAATGGGCCAGTTCGCCTAAATCATGGAATGATTTATCTTCCCGTAAATAGGCTACCTCCCGAATGTAGTACTCATCTATTGAAGTATCAATACTTAGATCATTCAATAAACAATCGAATAGAGTTGAATGTGAAAAGTAGCCTATGAGTTGTCCGATTTCATCAACGACAGGCACTCCATGAAG